>CAZZDW010000075.1:0-17350 GCA_964652945.1 uncultured Phycisphaeraceae bacterium | reverse complement strand
CACGCCGGCGTCGACAAGGTCGCCTTCACCGGCTCGACCGAGGTGGGCAAGAAGATCGCGGCAGTTGCGGCCGATCGCCCACGCACCGGTCGGAAGACCGGTGCCACCAGAGCCAAGCGGCTCACGCTCGAACTGGGCGGCAAGAGCCCGCACATCATCTTCGACGACGCCGCGATCGACCAGGCCGTCGAGGGGATCGTCGCCGGCATCTTCTTCAACCAGGGGCACGTCTGCTGCGCCGGCTCGCGGCTGCTCGTCCAGGAAAATGTGCTGGAAGAAGTCACGAAGAAGCTGGCGCTCCGCATGGCGACGATCCGCGTCGGCGACCCGATGGACAAAAACACGGACCTCGGCGCGATCAACAGCCGCGAGCAGTTGCGGCGGATCGAGCGGTATCTCGCGGTCGGCCAGGACGAAGGCGCGATTTTGCGAATGCCGAATGCCGAATCCCGGTTGCCGAATGCCGGGTATTGGTGCCGCCCGTGCTTCTTCGAGGGCGTGCAGCCGAGCCATGTCGTCGCGCGGGAGGAGATCTTCGGCCCGGTGCTGGCGGTGATGTCCTTCCGCACGCCGGAGGAGGCGGTCGTGCGTGCGAACAACTCGCCGTACGGGCTGGCCGCGGGCGTGTGGACGCAGAAGGGGAGCAAGGTCTTCGAGATCGCGCGGAAACTCGAGGCCGGCGTGGTGTGGCTGAATACCTACAACCGCTTCGACCCGGCCTCGCCCTTCGGCGGGTTCAAAGAGAGCGGCTTCGGCCGCGAGGGCGGGCTGCACGGGCTGAGGCCGTATGTGAAGTTAGAACTGCATAGCTGCTCGGAGTTTGCAAAATGAAACTGGATTTAGAATCCGTCGCCTATCACGAATCGGGGCATGCTGTGATAGCCAACAGATGCAAAAGTAAGCTTGATTTTATTGAAATAAACTATAACAACAATACTTGGTCTGGAAAACACAAAGTTACACATGTTAGCAATCTTGCAACAGACTTAATTATTGCAGAAAAAGCAATCGCAATTGCTGGCATGCTTGCGCAGGCAAAGCGTGCTGTTGCAGTCCAGGACGAGCAAGTTAAATTCGATACTACAGCGGATTTGAGCGATCTATTGGCATTCTTTGTCGATCCTCGTCGCATGAATGATCTTGCAGAAGAGTGTATATGCCCATTTCTGCTAGATAATACGAGCAAAAAGATTGCTATTTCAGAATACTGTTTTAGTGCCCGGGATCATTTAAATTTTATTTCAGAAACAATAATGCCAATTAGTAATGAAGAAAAAATATTTATTATTAAAAAGACAATGATTTGGCTCAATGAAGATGATTGTTGGGAACAGATTGATAAGTTGGTATCGGAAATATTTATTCAAAAGTTTTCTTCAAAAATTTTTCTTAATAGTTCTCAATTATATGCTATTTTATCATAGCTGCTTTGCAAAGGCAAAATGTTATTATACTTGTATTTGCATTAATTATGAATTCTATTACCCGCTGTCCCTGGGCCAAGACGGAGTTGAGCATCGCGTATCACGACGCCGAGTGGGGCGTGCCGCGGCACGACGACCGCGTGCTCTTCGAGTTCCTGATCCTCGAAGGAGCCCAGGCCGGCCTGAGCTGGGAGACGATCCTCAACAAGCGCGAGGCGTACCGGGCGGTGTACAGGGGCTTTGATCCGGCCGTCGTCGCCCGGTTCACCGCGCGCGACGTGACCAAGCTCCTGGGCAACGCCGGCATTGTCCGCCACCGCGGCAAGATCGAGTCGTCCATCGCCAACGCGAAGATCGTCCTCGACCTCCAGCGCGAACACGGCTCGCTCGCCGCCTACCTCTGGCGCTTCGCCGACCCTGGCGGTGACGGGCGGCCCATCGTCCACCGCCGGCGGTCCCTCAAGGACGTCCCGGCGACGTCGCCCGAGTCGGACGCGATGAGCAAGGCGCTCAAGAAGCTCGGCATGAAGTTCGTCGGCTCGACGATCTGCTACGCCTTCATGCAGGCCGTGGGGATGGTCAACGACCACCTCGTCATCTGCCCGCGTCACGACGCATGCGGCCGCTCGACGCGGGGCTAGGCCGGCGTGTTTTCGCGGGCGGTCGTGGGCCGGGGCGTCCTCCGTCTCCGCCGGCTGATGCCGCCGGCCTTCGCGTGGGTGCTCGTAGTGTGCCGCCCCGCGCGGCGGAACGCCATACGCACCACGCCCCATTATACGTCGGTTTTCTTCGGTAAATAGGCAAGAACTGCGCCGAAGAGCTCGCCGGCGTCGACCGGTTTGTAGATGTACGCGTTGAAGCCGCTCTCGAGCGCCGCCTTGGCGTCTTCCTCGCGGGTGAAGGCCGACAGCGCGATGGCGGGGACCGGCGGCTCGCCCGCCGCGCGCTCGGCCGTGCGCACGCCGCGGATGAACTCGTACCCGTCGACCTCCGGCATGCCGATGTCGCTGAGGATCATGTCGACGCGTTCTTCCTTGATCGCCTCGGCCGCGTCCAGCGCCGAGCCCATGGCGCGCACCACCATCCCCGCCTCGCTCAGCATCGCCGTGAGCGCCGCGCGGGTGTCGGCGTTGTCCTCGACCAGCAGGATCCTGGCGCCCCGCAGCCGCCCGGCGACCTGCGCATCGGCCTGGATCCCCGCCAGCGCCGGCGGCCGCTGCTGCTCCACCTTCGCGAAGGGGAACCGCAGCGTGAACATCGTCCCCTGCCCCGCGCCGTCGCTGTGCACCTCGATGCTCCCGCCGTGCAGGTCGGTGAGCTGCTTGGTGATCGCCAGCCCCAGCCCCAGCCCGGTGTGCGTCCGGTTGCGGGCCCCCTCCGCCTGGGCGAAGCGCTGAAAGAGCTGCGGCATGAACTCCTTGGAGATCCCCTTGCCCGTGTCCGTCACCCGCAGCTCGACGTTCGGCCCCGTGCGCACCAGCGTCAGCGACACCCTGCCCCCCACGTCCGTGAACTTGACCGCGTTGGAGAGCAGGTTCCACATGATCTGCTGCATCCGGTCCGGGTCGGCCTGCACGTGGCCCACCTCCGGGTCCAGCTCGGCGCTCACCTGGATCCGCTTGGTGTCGGCGGCCGGGCGGATCGCGTCCACCGCGCTCTTGACCGTGATGCACAGGTCAAAGACCCGCGTGTTCAGCCGCAGCTTGCCCGACGAGATCCGCGCCGTGTCGAGCAGGTCCTCGATGAGCTTCTTCTGCGCCTCGGCGCTGCGCTGGATCGCGTCCATCCCCTCCTCGACCTGCGCGGGCTTGAGGATCTTCTGGTTGATCATGTTCGACCACATGATGATGACCGACAGCGGCGTGCGCAGCTCGTGCGAGACCATCGCCAGAAACTGGTCCTTGGACTCGTTGGCCGCCTCGGCGACGCGGCGGAGCTCCTGCAGGTGCTCCTCGTGCATCTTCCGCTCGGTCTCGTCGCGGACGAGCAGGACAAAGCCCCGCTCCTTCCCCTGCTCGCCCTGCAGCGACGCCAGCATCCCGTAGCCCCAGAACCGGTGCCCGCCCTTGCGCACATACCAGCGCGGCGAGGAGATCTGCGGCCCTTTGGCCGCCTCCTTGAAGAACTCCGCCGTCTCGCCGCTGTTCACGTCGTCGCGCGAAAAAATCAGGCTGAACGGCTGCCCGATCGCCTCGGCCTCGGTGTACCCGAACATCTTCTCCGCGCCGCGGCTCCACGTGACGATCTTCCCCTCCTGGTCCAGCATCAGGATCGCGTGGTCACGCACGCCCTCGACGATCAGCCGGTACTTCTCCTCCGTCAGCCGCTTGGCGTGCTCCGCCGCTCGCAGCCGCGTCACGTTCACGAACGTCACCACCACGCCGTCGATCCGGTTGTCCGCCGTGCGGTACGGCAGCACGCGGCGCACGTACGTCCGACCCTCCTCACCCGCCACCTCGCGCTCGATCGGCACCAGCTTCTCCAGCACCAGCTTCGAGTCGGGCAGCAGGTTGGGGTCGTCGAACTTGAACGCCAGGTCGCTCAGCGGCCGCCCGATGTCCGAGTCGATCACGTCCAGCAGCTCGCGCATCGCCGCGGTGAACCGGCGGATCCGGAACTGCGCGTCGAGGAACACCACGCCGATGTCCGTGCTGCTCAGCAGGCTCGTGAGGTCGTTGGTCGTCGCCTCGAGCTTCTCCATCTTCGACTGCAGCTGCGCGTTGACCGTCGTCAGCTCCTCGGCGAACGACTGCAGCTCCTCCTTGCTCGTCTCCAGCTCCTCGTTGGTCGATTGCAGCTCCTCGTTGACGCTGGTGACTTCCTCGTTGGCCGCCCGCAGCTCCTCGTTGCTGGTCTGCAGCTCCTCCACCGTGCTCTGCAGCTCGTCGCGGACACGCTGCAGCTCTTGCACAAGCATGTGGTTGTCCCCCTCGGCCTCCGACGGGCCGCTCTTGCTCGCCGGGATCTCCGGCTCGGCCCACGTCTCGAAGGTCACCAGCAGGTAGTCCGCGGCGTGGTGCTGGTCGAGCGGCGACACCCGCACCGAGATCCGCCGCCGCCCGTGCGAGGTGTCCACAAAGCCGTCCCGCACCGTGATCGTCGCGTTCTCCGACGAGGCCCGCTGCAGCGCGATCCGCAGCGCCCCGCGCACGCCCTCCTTGGCCAGTTGGATCAGCTCCCGCGTCGGCTCGCCCGCCGGCTGCTGCAGGAAGATCCCCGTGTCGCCGTGGAAGAACTGCACCCGGTGGTTCCGGTCGATCACCACCGCCGGCGGCGTGTAGCCGTTGAGCAGCGCCCGCTGCACAAGGTGCGGCAGTGAGATCCGGTGCGCCCCGCGGGACGGCGTCGGCGAAAAGCCGCTCGTCTGCTGCCGATCGATCTCCGGCGTCGTCCCGCTGAACAGATGCGGGAACTCCAGCGTCGCGTGACGCGTCGGGCCCACCTTGCGGAAGATCCGCCGCCGCTTGTCGATCGGCTCGAACAGGTCCTCCGTCTCCGACACCGTCTCCGAGCTGCCCAGGAACAGCGCCCCGCCCTCGCGCAGCCCGAAGTGCAGCAGCGTCAGCACCCGCTTCTGCATCTCCGGCTCCAGATAGATCAGCAGGTTGCGGCACGTGCAGATGTCCAGCCGCGAGAACGGCGGGTCCTGCAGCACGTTCTGCGGCGCAAACACCACCATCTCCCGCAGGTCCCGCTTCACCCGGTAGTTGGCGTCCTCCTTGTCGAAGAAGCGTTCGAGGCGGTCCTGCTCGATCTCCCCCTCGATCCCCGCGGGGTACAGCCCGTTGCGCGCCTGCAGCAGCGTCCGCTCGGCCAGATCGGTCGCGAAGATCTTGATGTCCAGCGCCTTGCCCGTGGCCTCCACCGCCTCGCACAGCAGCATCCCCAGCGTGTACGCCTCTTCGCCGCTCGAGCACGCCGTCACCCACGCCCGGATCGCCGCGTTTGCCTCGCGTTCGGCGACCATCGGCACGATCACGTTCTGCTTGAGCGACTCCCACGCCTCCGGGTCGCGGAAGAAGCCCGTCACGTGGATCACCAGGTCGTCGGCCAGCGCGCCCGCCTCCGACGGGTTCTGCCGCAGCAGCTTGGCGTACTCGGCCAGCTCGAGGATCTGGTGCAGGCCCATGCGGCGTTCGATCCGCCGGAGCACCGTGGGCGTCTTGTAGCCGCTGAACTCGCGCCGCGTCCGCGTCCGCAGCACCGCCAGGATCTCGCTCAGCGCCTGCCGGTCGCGCCGCGGCGCCGCACGCTTCGTCCCACGGTCGCGTGCGTACGGATGGTTGACATAGCCCTGCAGCACCTCGGGGATCTGCCCCGGCCGGAGGACATAATCCGCCAGCCCGGCGTCGATCAGGCTCCGCGGCATGGCCGGGTACTTGGCCGACTCCGGCTCCTGCGCGATGCACACGCCCCCCGTCGCCTTGACCGTCTGCGCCCCCGTCGTCCCGTTGCTCCCCATTCCCGAGAGCACGATGCAGACCGCCCGCTCACGCTGCTCCTCCGCCAGCGAGCGGAAGAAATCGTCGACCGGGTGCCCGTGCCCGCGCTTCTTGGTCCGCTCCCCCAGATGCAGACGCCCCTCCTTCAGCGTCAGCGTGTGCCCCGGGCGGATAACGTGGATCCGGTTAGGCTCCACCGGCATCCCGTCGTGGATCTCGACGGCCTGAAGAGCGGACTCACGCTCGAGGATCTCGGCGATCATGCTCGAACGGTCCGGCGAGAGGTGGAGGATCACCACGTAGGCCACGCCGCTGTCGGCCGGAACCTGCTTGAAAAACTCGATGCACGCCTCCAGCCCCCCCGCCGAGGCCCCGATGCCGACGACGGGAAACTCCAGCCGCGGCGGGCCTTCCAGGTCGATCGGCTCCGCCGTCCGCGGCGAGTCGTCGGCGTGGGTGTGCCGCGTGCCGTCGCCGGGCTTGGGTGCGGGCTGGTTCGGGCCTTTGGGATCGGATTCCACGCGGATAGTCTCCCCGGTCATTCAACGGAAGCATAGGACAAAATAAAGTTTTTCGTGCCGGCAATGTCGCCGCGCGCCGTAGGAAACACCCTCCCGCGTGCATCGAACGGCCTGCCGTGAGTTCGCTCCCCCCATTGGGGAAATCAACGAAATCGATACGTAATACGCAATTCACCCCCCCCACTGCCGAACAGAGACTATGCTGAAGTGAGTTCGCTTCTTCTACCTCGGTTTTCTCCCATTCGAGGTTTCTCTTGTACACCACACCGAGCACCAAAGCCGCGAACATCGCGTGCGTCGATGACCATTGGCTTGTCGCCGAGTGCCTGCGCCACCGCATCGAGGCCGCGGGCTACACCTATTCGGGGACGGCCCTGTGCGCCGCCGACCTCGCCGGGCTGGTCGAGCGCGAGCGCGTCGACCTGGCGCTCGTCGACGTCAAGCTCGCCGATGACCCGTTCCAGGCGGTCGCCGCGCTGCGGCCGCACCACCCCTGGCTCAAGACGCTCTTCCTCACCGCCGAGGTGACGCACCACGTCGTGCGCTGCTCGCTCGACGCGGGCGCCAGCGGCGTCTTCTGCAAGGTCGACCCGCCCGAGGAGCTGATCGAGGGCGTCCAGCTCGCTCTCAACGGGCGGTACGCCTTCGGCGAATCGGTCAAGCATCTGTGCCCGGCGCTGCGCCCGCTGCACGGGCTCTCGCGCGGCGTGCCGCTGCCGGCGGAGTTCGTCAACGCCCGCTCGCTGTTCGCGCTCAGCGAGCGCGAGCAGGAGGTCCTCCGCCTCATGGCCCAGGGGCTGCACCGCTCCGGCATCGCGCGCGAGCTGCACCGCAGCCCGAAGACGATCGACAAGCACCGGGCCGCGGTGATGCGCAAGCTCGACATCCGCGACCGCGCCGAGCTCGTGCTCTACGCCGTGCGCGAAGGCATCGTGCGCCCGTGAACGGCCCGCCGCCGCCGCGCCGAAAACGAGTGAATGATCGAAAGTAATCTCGATTTAAGGTATTTTAGGTAAGCCTCGATGTTACGATCAGAGAAACGTCCCCGCGGCGCCGACACCTGATCCTGCTTCTATCGAGGGAACATATGATTAATATCCTGCTCGTCGACGACGACGCACGCCTCTGCCGAGCATGGGAGCGCATGTTCCAGACGCAGGGCGACGTGCGGCTCGTCGCCACCCGCTCCCAGGCCGGCGGCCTCGACGACGCCGTCGCCGAAACCGGCGCCGACCTGGTCGTCCTCGACCTCACCATGCCCGGGCTCGACCCCCGCCGGGCGATCCGCGGCCTGACCTCCGCCCACCCCGCCGTCCGCGTGGCCGTCTACAGCGGGCACAGCGACGCCGACACCATCCAGGAAGTCCACGACGCCGGCGCCCACGCCTTCATCGACAAGCTCACCAACCCCCTCACGATGCTCGACATCCTCCGCCGCGTGGCCGACGGCGAATCGGTCTTCCCCCCCGCCATCCTGCACCCGGGCCACGACCACCCCCTGTAATCGCTCCCGCGGCCGCCGTTCCCGCAACCACGCGGCACGCGACCCATAAGAAACGGCACGCCGCCCCTTTCGGGCGGCCTTGCCGAAAGGATCGCAAACGCATGACGAATCGACGCATGCCGGGGGTGTTCCGTGCGCTGGCAGGCTCTTCCCGACACGCCCTCGTGTGCGCCGCGGCATGGGCCTGCTGCCTGGGCGCGCTGACGCTCGCCGGGTGCGCCGGCGGCGGGGCGCAACAGGCCGACGGCGCACGCGCCCCCGGCGTCATCGCCAACGAGGCCGCCTTCCTGCCGCTGGACCTGCCCCCGCCCAGCGACACGCGGCTCATCACCGGCGAGCCCGGCCCCGCCTACTGGCAGCAGCGCTGCGACCACGACATCCAGGCGACGCTCGACCCCGCCGCCAACACCATCCGCGCCGCGCAGCGCATGACCTACACCAACAACTCGCCCACCGACCTCGGCTTCGTCTGGATCCAGCTCGAGCAGAACCGCTTCCGCCCCGACTCCATCGGCTCGATGATGCAGCGCCCGCCGAGCGAAGACGACGACGACCCCGCCCGCTTCCAGGGCGGCTTCGACGAGCTCGAGGTCGCCGTCGTCGACGAGCACGGCCGCGAACAGCCCGTGCCGATCGACGTCGTCGGCACCGTCGGCCGCATCGACCTGCCCGCTCCCGTTCGCGCACGCGGCGGGCAGGTCGTCATCGCCATGCGCTGGGCCTTCCACATCCCCGACTCACGCGGCAACCGCATGGGCGTCGGCCGCGACCCCGCCGGCGACATCTACCAGATCGCCCAGTGGTTCCCCACCGCCTGCGTCTACGACGACGCCGCCGGCTGGAACACCCTCCAATACATCGGCGGCGGCGAGTTCTACACCAACTTCGGCAGCTACGACGTCGCCCTCACCGTCCCCGACGACCACCTCGTCGTCGCCACCGGCACGCTCACCAACGAACGCGACGTGCTCAGCGAGGGCGAGCTCGCCAGACTCTCCCAGGCCCGCGCCGCCTCCGAGCCCGTCGTCATCGTCGGCAAAGACGACGCCGGCACGCACCGCTCGCCTATCAGCAGCAACGGCACGTCGACGTGGCGCTTCCACGCCGACGACGTCCGCACCTTCGCCTGGGCTAGCAGCGCCGCCTTCCTGTGGGACGCCTGCGCGATCCCCGCCGACACACTCGCGCGCCCCGCCGATCAGGGCCCGGTGCTCGTGCAGTCCGTCTACCCCGCCGACGCCGACCTCTGGGCCCCCGACGCCAAGGACGGCGTCGCCGCCGATTCCTCCGGCCGCCGCGAGCCCGGCCCCGGCGGCAGCACGCGCTTCCTCCGCGACTCCATCATCTACTACAGCACCACGTGGTACCCCTACCCCTACCCCTGCGCCACCAACCTCTGCGGCACCAACGAGGGCTCCGTCGGCGGCATGGAATACCCCATGATCCTCTTCTGCGGCGGGCGTTCCAACGTCTACAGCCTCTGGTTCGTCACCACCCACGAGATCGGCCACAACTGGTTCCCCATGCTCGTCAACACCAACGAGCGCGTCCACGCCTGGATGGACGAAGGGTTCAACACCTTCATCAACTCCTACGCCACCGAAGACCGCTACGGCAACCCCGCATACCACGACGACGAATGGATGGCCAAGCGCATGCAGCGCGCCCACGAGGCGATCACGCCCGGCCGGCTCATCCAGTGCGTCGACACGCCGGCCGACCTGCTCGAATCCGGCACGCTCGGCCTCTCGCAATACGCCCGCACCTCGGTCGCGATGCGTTTCCTCCGCGAGCGAGTCCTCGGGCCGCAGCGCTTCGACCACGCCTTCCACGAGTACATCCGCCGCTGGGCCTTCAAGTCCCCCACGCCGGCCGACTTCTTCCGCACCATGGAAAACGTCAGCGGCGTCGACCTCGATTGGTTCTTCCGCGCCTGGTTCTACTCCACCGCCACCCCCGACATCGCGATCGCCGCCGTGCGCCAGCCCGAGAAGAACACCAGCATCGCCCGCGTCACCCTCCGCAATGTCGGCGGCATGCCGATGCCCGTCCACTACCGCATCACCTACGCCGACAACACCACCGAAGACCGCGTCGTCCCCGCGTACGTCTGGGCCACCAAAGCCGAGACGATCGACTGGTGGGACACGCACGGCCGCCGCGTCCGCCGCGTCGAGCTCGACCCCGACGGCAAGACGCCCGACGCCGACCCGCAGAACAACGCGTGGGGCCGGTAGCATGTCGTTGGCGGCGCCGCTCTCCGAGCGGTGCGTGGGCGAGCCTGAAAGCTCCAGCCCCCATATTCCAAGCTTTCTATCGAGCACTCTCCGAGGGATGCTCCAGCCCCGTCCGCAGCATCTCGAGCATCCGCCGCGCCAGCGACGCGTGCGTCAGCCGCTCGTGCACACGCCCCCGCAGGTGGGCCGCCGACGCGGCCCGCGCCGGCGCGTCCTCCACCGCTCGGCTCAGCACGCGCTCGAAGCCCGCGCGGTCGACAAAGCACGCCGCCGCCGCGTCGCCCATCAGCCACAACAGGTTCGCCTCGCACGGCAGCTCGGCGAGCCCCTCCGCCGCACGCGCTGCCGTCCCGCCGCCGCGGAGCGCCGGCGCGTGCGCGCTGTTGAGCCACCACCAGCCGCGCTCCGGCACGCCCAGGCCGCGCAGCAGCGCGTTGACCCGCCGCCCCTCCTCGCGATCGTCGGCCGGGAAACCCAGCCACTCGAAGACCCGCCCGTCGCGGTAGCGGATCCGCTCGGCCTTGCACGCCGCCGGCTCGCCGTGCTTGTACGCCTCCGCCGCGGCCCAGTGCCGCAGCGCCGACAGGTCGTCGTCGTTGAGCCGGCAGATCGGCAGCCCCCCGGCCAGCGCGCACTCGAAGACGCGCTGGTGCACCGCCGAGTGCAGCGAGACCTGCAATGTCGCCGCCGCCGACGCGTACGCGTCGCGCAGCGCTTCATCATGCGGCAGCGCGCCCTTCGCAAACGCCGCCAGCTCGGGGTGCGACTCCCAGCCGTTCCCGTGCAGGTGCAGCCGCCAGCCGCGCGCCCGGCACAGCTCCGCCGCCCACCCGAGCGTCTGGTGCCGCAGCATCCGGTCGGCGATCGGCACGGAAAACCCGCTCGCAAGCTGCGACACGCACCGCTCGTCGTTTGACGCCTGCTCGCCCAGGTGCCGCGCGACCGCGCCCCGCGTCGCCTCGCGGAGCCCGCCCATCAGCCCGAGCCCCTCGTCGTCCCGCGTCCTGCTTTTCAGCTCGGCCGACTCGCGCTCGACAAGCCGCGAGACTTCGTCGAACAGCTCGTCCATCGCGCGGACCACCGCCGCGTTCCCCGCGGCGTCCTTCCGCCGCTCCTCATACAACCCCTTCGCCGGCTGCGACTGATGGCTCACGTACAGCAGCTCGCACGACCGCTCATTACCCCTGCGCGCGATCTCCGCTTCGCTGAGCGCGAACTTCCGCGTGCTGGCGACCATCGGCGCATCGAGCGCCCGCTCGCGCGGATACCCGAACCGCAAGAACAGCTCCGCCGGCAGGTTGCCCACCAGGAAATCCAGCGGCCCCTGCGAGCGCCCCACCGCCGGATCAAACAGATGCGGCATCGAGTCCTGCACCCAGCACACCAGGGGTACACCACGCCGACCGCCGGGCCGGCCGTGCTCGTCCCAGCCGGGGATCATGCCGCGCATCGTCGCGCGCGGGTAGTTGATCGTCACCACCAGGTCCGGCGTGAACTCGGCGAACGCGCGCAGGTACGCGATCGACGACAGGTGCGCACACGCCTCCGGCTCGATGAGCACGCGCGCCTCGCACCCCATCGCGCCGAACACCTCGGCCAGATCCGCCGCCGCGTGGCGGATGAACGTCGAGTACAGGCACGTCGGGATGAGCACGCGGAGAGCCTTGTCTGTCCGTGGCACAGGCGCCCCCCCAACGCCTGTGCAAAACCGTGTCGCCCACCACGCCGCGTCGCGCGGCGCATAGATCGCTTCGACCTCCGCGAGCAACCGTTTATGCTCGCGCTGCTGGGTTTCCAGGGCCGCGCGGATCGAGTCGTCGATCGTCGGCGTAGCGCGTGTGCTCACGCCCGGCGCGACGATCCCCGGCCCGTGCAGCCGCTCGCCGAGCCGCGCCATCAGGTCCGCGGCGAACCGCGCCGCGGCGTTCACACCGCCACGCTCGCCGGCGAAGACGCGCGTCCGCGCCTCGCCCAGCACCCGCCGCAGGTCGGCCTGCGCTAAACCGTCCATGAACTCGGAGGCGTCGGCCTGCACGACGTTCAGCCGCGCGTGGTACCCCAGCCCGCTCACCCGCCGCGGCGCCGACTCGGCCATCCGCACGAGCAGCCACGGCGGGTCCACGCCCTCGATGGTCAACGGCCCTTCGGCGCTCTGCTCGCCCTCCTGCTCGTGCGGCAGCTTCGTCGCCGCCGCCGCCGATCGGAAATCGGCGAACTTCTCCCACACCCACCCGCCGTCGTCCCTGCGCCGCCGCCGGACGAGCTGCCCGCTCTCCTCGCCGCCGCGCGTGCGGAACCACTGCCGCCCGAGCCGCTCGTCGCGCTCCCGCCACGCCTCCACCATCGCCGGCACGTCAAACCCGTTCTTCTCCCGCTCCGCGGCCGGCATCGCCGCGAGGTTCGCTTCGAGCGTCGCCGCCAGTTCGTCGCGCAGCACACGGTCCTCCGGCAACTGCCCGACGGCCTGCCGCAGCGCCAGCGCCCCCGGATCGGCCAGGCCGATCGGCGTGAGCCGGTCGAGGTGCTCGGTCGCCGCGGTCTTGAGCCCGAGCCGCGCGCAGCTAACCGCGGCAAGGAACCGCACGCCGTCGTCGGTCGGCACCTGCGCGAGCACCTGCTCGGCCAGCGGGATGAACCTGTACGGCTCGTTCTTCTGCCCGAGCGCGACGACGTCCTGCCGCGTGACGCGCTGCCGCTGACTCGACGGTGCGCCGCCGCCCGCCGCGGATGAATCATCGGCGGCGGACCCGCGGGACGGCACGGCGATACCTGGGCTGTTCACCCATGCAGTATCGGAAGATTGCCCCCTCCGCCACCACCGGCGCACGCGGTTTCCCCCCTATTCCCCCCGTTCCGCCGGCCCGGCGGCGTTCGCGCCCCGGAGCTGGCGCGACACGCGGCGGGCGCGGCGCTGGTTCTCCGCCGCGGCTTCCTGCAGGCCGGCGATCGCCCCGTCGATCGTACCGGCGAAGGCGTACCGGTCGAGGTCGCGCAGCGCCGCCGCCAACGGGTACTCGTCGACCCCCAGCGTCGCGCCCCACAGCAGGTCCGCGGCGGCCAGCTCGCGGTCGGCCCGCATCTGCTGCACCAGCATCGGCACGCTGCGGTCGTAGAAAACATTGCGGTCGACCGAGAGCCGCGTCGCCGCGATCGAACCGGCGAGCGCCGAGAGGGCCGACTTGGTCCCGGCGGGCGTGACGAGCGTGGCGGCCGTCGACGCCGCGAGCGTGCCGAGGTCGGCCCCCGTGTCGAAGGCCGAGCGGAACCGCGTCAACGACTCGACCTGCACGGCGAAGTCGTGGTCGATCCGCAGCATGCCCACGTCGATCACCGCGTCGCGGATCCGCTGTTTCTTGGCGGCGTGTTCTTCCTCGTCGAGCGCGTCATCCATCGCGTGGTACTCGGCGATGAGCCGGTCGAGCTTGAGCGATTCGTGCTCGTCGAGGCCGCGGACGATCGCCTCGCGGTCGTACGCCGGTGCAGCCATGCGGACGCCGCAGCCGCCGAGCGACGCGCCGGCAAGGCCGATGACGAACAACGTGACCAACGCGACCGTGCGAGAATGTGTGTTCATGCCCCGTCCCCCCTTGCTGTTCAGTATCGGGCCGGCGGGCGCGGGCCGCAAGGGGCAGGTTCACAGAATCTTGACGGAGCGACGGGCGGCGTGCGCACGCAGCGTGTCGCGTGCGCACGATCGATGGCTCTGTCGTAAGGAACTCCACGCTCGCTCACGCTCGCGGCTCGCACAAGAGCGTGCCAACAATCCCCGCATGAGCGATCGACTCGGCGTGAGCAAGACGTACAAGCTCTTCATCGGCGGTAAGTTCCCCCGCTCCGAGAGCGGCCGGACCATCGAGGCGAGCGGCACGCACCTGTGCCGCGCGTCGCGCAAGGACGTGCGCGACGCCGTGACCGCGGCCCGTGCTGCAAGCGAGGGTTGGCAAGCGGCCACGGGATATCTGTGCGGGCAGATCCTGTACCGCATGGCGGAGATGCTGGAGGGCAAACGCCGCGAGTTTGTCGGAGTGCTCGAAGAAGGCATCGAGGGATCGAGGCATCGAGGCGTCAAGGGCAAGACCAAGACATCGAACGCCGCGCGGCGGCCGTCGGCCGACGACGAGGTTTCCGCCGCAGTCGATCGCCTGGTGCACTACGCCGGGTGGACGGACAAGTATCCGCAGGTGCTGGGCTCGCAGAACCCGGTGGCGGGGCCGTATTACAACTTCACCACGCCGCAGGCGATGGGGGTGGTGGCGGCGGTCGCGCCAGATCGGCCGGCGCTGCTCGGCTTGGTCTCGCTGATCGCGCCGGCGATCTGCTGCGGCAACACGGTCGTTACGGTTGCAGGTGCAGACGGCACGGCGGGCATCGCCGCGAGCGTCTTCGGCGAGGTGTGCGCGACCAGCGACGTGCCGGGGGGCGTGGTAAACATCCTCACCGGCGTGCGCGACGAGCTGCTGCCGACGATCGCCTCGCACCGCGACATCGACGGCGTGCTCGCGTGCGGCGTGCCGAGCGATGAAACCGCGCAGCTCCGCGCCGGGGCCGCCGAGAATCTCAAGCGGGTCACGGTCCTCGGCGAAGAGCCGCACGATCGCGACCTGTTCGACACGGCGGCGTACGAGACGCCGTGGCTGATCGAACGGCTCGTCGAGTTCAAGACGATCTGGCACCCGAGCGCGAAGTAAACGCGCACGAATGCTCGCCTATAGTACGCTCCGTTTGCAAAGGGAGCGTTATGGTCGTCACCATTCGCCGGGCAACGGAAGCGGATCTGCCGTCGATCTTCGAGATCTACCACGAGCAGGTCTATCACGGCGTCGCCACTTTCGACACCGAACCGAAAACCAGTGAGCAGCAGCGGGAATGGCTCGCACAGCACCCGCCGGAATATCCCGCGCTGGTGGCGTGCGACGATGACGGGCGGGTGATCGGCTGGGCGACGCTGAGCCGATGGTCGCCGCGACGTGCGTACGACCGCACGGCGGAGGTGAGCGAGTATGTCCACGTTGATCTCCGCGGCCGGGGTGTCGGTAAGCGGCTGCTTACCGCAATCATCGAGCTGGCGCGGAATCAGGGGAGGAAGGTGCTCCTGGCGCGTATCGCGGACGCCAACGCCGGGAGCGTGCGGTTTCACGAAGAGGCCGGCTTCACCACCGTCGGCGTGATGCACGGCGTGGGCGAGAAGTTCGGCCGCATCCTCGACGTGCGCATCATGGAGATGCAGCTGAACTGACCCGAGCCAGCGCCAGCAGCGAGCGGGACGCCCGCCCCACCCAAGACAAATCGAGGATGTCAACCCAATGCCTTGCCACGGCTGAACACGAAACCCTCGACAGTCCGGCCGGTTTACGATGATGCATGAGAACTCGCACCTATCTGAGCGTGCTGGCGTGTGTCGCGGCGTCGTTGGCGGGCGGCCGAATAATCCTCGCCCAGCAAGCGGACACGAAGCCGCTGTTCATGACCATGCGGCTGCCGATCTCCGGCGTGCAGGGACGGATCGACCGGATGGCCGTCGTGCCCGCGGGCGTGATGGACGCCAAGCCCCACCTGCTGGTGGCCGCGACCTCGGCGGGGAGTGTGGAGGGGATTTCGCTCGACATCGGCATGGCGCGGCTGCGGCAAGAAGGGCTCGTCGAGCCGCAGGGCGTGATGTGGCTCGCGGACGTGCGGCGGCTCGCCGTCGCGTGCGGCGACGGGACCGTCAGGCTCTACGAGTGCGCAGGCGAAGGCGCGGCAGGCGGCGACGACCAACCCGGGCAGAAGAGCGCGTTGCAGCAGGTCGCCAGCGTGCGCTTCGCCGGCGAGGCGGAGGACTTGGCGTACGACGCATCGAGCAGGAAGCTGTACGTCGCGCACGGGCGCGGCGTGTCGCAGCTCGACGCTGCGAGCGGCGAGACGGGTGAGACGAGCGCCAAGCTCGACGGGCACGCCGAGGACCTGGTGCTCGGGCGGCTGAAGGGCGGCGCGGTGCGGCTGTTCGCCAGCGTGGCGCGGCCGCGGGGAGAGGGGGAGGATGGCGAGCCGGCCACGCCGCATATCGCGGTGATCGATCCGGCGTCGATGGAGGTCGTCGCCAAGTGGCCGATGGGCGAGGTGGACGGCGAGGCGGTCAAAGAGAACCACGCGATGGCCTTCGACGCCGAGCACGGGCGGCTGTTGGTCGCGTGCAGAAGGCCGGCGGTGCTGCTGGTGTTCGATGCGGGCAGCGGCGGGCGCGTCGCCTCGATGCCGTGTGCGCCCGGGGCCGACGGCGTGGCGTACGACGCACGCACCGGCTTGGTCTTCGTCACCGGCGGCGAGCAGGGGGGCAAGATCAGCGTCTTTGCGCACAAGAGCGCCGACGAGTACGAGCACATCAACACGATCGACACGCTGGCCGGGGCGTCGACGTGCGTGCTCGACGAAGAGCGGCGGCTGCTCCTCGTCGTCGCGCCCGGGCTCGGCCAGGGGACCGAGCAGGCCCAGGCGACGCTGCTGCACTACGAGATCCGATGAGTCCCGCGGGCCTGGTTCTCGCTATTTCCATATGCCGCGAGCATATGCTCGGCAAACTGTCCGAATGACGCGAAACGGGCGTCGCAGTCGGTCACGGTTCCAAAGCCGTATTCGACGAAGTGGAACGGAACCCGGCAGGCGCGTGCGGCGACGCGATCGCCCTCGGCGTCTCCGACATAGATCGTTTTTTTCAGGCCGTTCCTCGCCATGATCGCGGCAAGATTGTCCGCCTTGGGCTTGCCTGTATTCCCCCAGCACTCAAAGTCTCGAAAGAGCGGGGCGAAGCCGCTCAATCGCAAGAACGTTTCGATATAGCCGGACTGGCAGTTGCTCACGATAAACAGCGGGACTCGCTGGGCCAGCGCTTTCAGGCCAGACTCGACGCCCTCATAGATCATGCCGCCCATCTGTTCGACCATGAGGTTGTCTTCCTCCACCGTGCCGGTGATGAGCAGTTGGAGATGGTGCTCGGGCAACCCGATGAACGTCTCGCGGACGCACATCTCGTGAGGCTTGCCCGTGACCTTGCGGACGTCGTCGGGCGTGATCTCGCGGAACGAGATGTTGTGACGCCGGGCGACATTGTTCCAGGCGACGGCGCAGGATGGACACGTATCCCAGAGCGTGCCGTCGAGGTCAAAGATGAGCGAATCCAGTTTGTTCATACTCATACCAATCGCACAAAATAATCGGGCGCTGGCTGGCGCGGCGTGGCGGCTGT
>CAZZDW010000074.1:0-17493 GCA_964652945.1 uncultured Phycisphaeraceae bacterium | reverse complement strand
GCAGGGAGCAGGGAGCAGGGAGCAGGGAGCAGGGAGCAGGGAGCAGGGAGCAGGGGTTGTATTTTCCTGTTGCCTGCTCCCTATTCCCTGCTGCCTATGGCTTCGGCGGCGTCATCGAGGAGGGCGGCGGCGTCGGCCTCGGTGGCGGCCTCGGCGATGAGGCGCATGATCGGCTCGGTGTTGGAGGCGCGGACGTGCAGCCAGGCCGGGCGGCCGCCCGCGGCGAGGTCGATGCGGACGCCGTCCTGGTGGTCGAGCCGAGCGCCGGCGAGCTTGCCGAAGTGCGCCGCGACGGCGTCTTGAGCGCGGGCGGCGAAGGCGAGGTTGGGCAGGTCGACCTTGCGCTTGACGATCGCGTAGCTGGGGATCTCGGCGGCGAGCTGGCTCAGCGGCTTGCCGGTGCGGGCGATGAGGGCGAGCACGAGGCCCATCGCCGAGAGAGAGTCGCGGATGTAGGTGACGGCGGGCCAGATCACGCCGCCGTTGCCCTCCCCCCCCAACGCCGCTCCCTCTCGTTTCATCACCGAAACAACGTTGGCCTCGCCGACGGGCGTGCGGAGGACGCGGCAGCCGTATTTGGCGGCGACGTCCTCGATCATCCGGCTGGTCGAGAGGTTGGTGACCAGCGTTTCGCCGACGGCGCTCAGTTTCCCCTGCGCTTTCAACGCTCCGAGCAGTGATTCGGCGGCGAGGACGAGCGTGTATTCCTCGCCGATGTAGTTGCCCAGCTCGTCGATGATCGCCAGGCGGTCGGCGTCGGGGTCCTGGGCGAAGCCGGCGTCGGCGTTTTTCTCGGTGACGAAGCGGCAGAGGCCCTGGAGGTTTTCGCGGGTCGGCTCGGGGGCGTGGGGGAAGAGGCCGTTGTCGCCCGCGCCGAGGTGGTGGGCGAGGCGGTCGCCGAGGAGGAGTTTGGCGCCGAGGCGGCCGGAGGCGTTGACGGAATCGACGACGCAGCGGACGGCCTGAGCCTTGCGGTCCTCGACGAAGCCGAGGGACTTGAGCGCGTCGCGGACCTTGTCGACGTGGACGCGGTCGTGGGTGAAACCCAGGTTCAGCTCGTCGGCCGGCTGGGTCTCGACACGGCCGATCGCGTCGTAGGGGGCGAGCGCGGGCGTTTCGGGGGATTTGAGCGAGGCGATGAGCTGGTCAGCCAGCGACTTGGAGGGGGCGGAGGCGGAGGAATAGATTTGCCCAGGGACGTGTCCCTGGGCTTCTGCTTGTGAGGTAGCTCCGAGCACATCTTCGCGGACGATGGGTTTGAGGCCGTTCCATTGCTGGGGGTTATGGCTGGCGGTGACGACCAGGCCCGCGGCGGCGCGCTGGGCGTCGACGAGCACGCCGATGGTCGGCGTCATCGCGACGCCCAGGTCGAGCACGTCGCACCCCGCGGCGGCGAGGCCGGCGGCGGCGGCTCGCGAGAGCACCTCGCCGCCCGCGCGGCCGTCGCGGCCGAGGACGACCAGCGGGCGTCCTTGATCGTGCACAGGCGCGCCCCCCACCCCGCCGCCTGTGCCACGAGCGATCGTGTGGCGGATGAACGAGCCGAGGACCATGCCGAAGCGGGCGGCGGTCTCCGGCGTCATCGACTCGCCGAAGATCCCTCGGCAGCCCGAAACAGACAGCATCAGCGGCGCGGCGGTCGTCATAAGAACCAAGGTTAAGCAGCAACAGGCGCGTGCATCGGCGTCCCATTTTCTTTGGAATGCTCGATCGCCCACGCACCGGTCTGGAGACCGGTGCCACCAAAGGCAGGCTCAGCCCACGCCGGCCATGCGGAGGACGGTCGAGGGGGACTCGACCTCGCCGGTGCGGGCGCTGAGGAGCACCGCGCCCGCGACGGCCAGGACGCGCACGGCGTCGACGGGGGGTGAGGTGCTGGCGGCCGCCGCACCCGTCGGGTCGATCGCCCTGCGGATCTCGCGGGCGATGAGCTCTTCGGCCGGGTCGGCGGGCGGGGCGGGGAAGGACTCGTCGGGGCGGGAGGTGTCGACCTCGCGGCCGAGCTCGTCGAGCCAGCGGAGGCCGAGGTCGGAGACGGCGAGCGTGCCGCGTTCGCCGACGAGGGTGAGCGAGCGGCGGAACTCGCCGGCGCGGTCGGAGACGAAGACGGAGGCGGCCCGGCCGTCGGCGTAGCGGAGGGTGGCGGCGATGTCGCCGGCGAGGCCGCGGAGCGAGTCGCCGGGGAGGGGGCGGAGCCCGCGCCCCGCGACGCTCCCCCCCGCACTTGTTCCTCCCGTGCTCGGGCCGGCGGCGGCGGTGTGGTGTTCGCCGGCGGCAGTGGAGTTGCCGGCGTGGGGGGCGTGGGGCGCGTGCGGAGGCCAGGCTGTCAGGCGGCCGACGTAGGCGGCGTAGGCCTGGTCGGGCATGCCGAGGAGGGCGATGAGCAGGGCGGAGGCGTCGTAGAGGCGTGCGCCGACCGAGCCGTGGGAAGGGCGGCCGACCATGCGGAGGCAGACGCTCTGGACCTGGCCGAAGGACTCGGCGAGGTCGGCGAGGTCGCGCATGGGGGGGATGTCGCGCATCATGGGGAGGAAGCGGGCCCATTCGGCGGCTCCCCAGCCGGCGCCGGTGCGGCCGGCGGGCCCGACGACCCCGGCGTCGCTCAAGCCGCCGCCGCCCGACCGGCCGCCGCCCCAGATGCCGGAGCTGCTCATGACGCCGGCGGTGCCGAGCTGGAGGACGGAGGCGGGGAGGGGCTCGAGGGTGAGGATCCTGAGGCCGCGTTTGACGGCCTCGGCGAGGACGGCGGCGTCGGCCTCGGCGCTGGAGGGTGCCGCGGCGAAGTCGCCGGGTGCGGCGAGCAGGACGAGCTGGGCGTCGGTCGTGGCCAGGGCGCTTCGGAGGTCGTCGACGGCGGTCGGCGGGGCGGACTGGTCGGTCGCGAGGGCCTCGGCGAGTTCGCGGCCGCCGCCCCGGCCGCGGGCCCGCTCGTTGGAGCCGACGGCGGCGATGTGGAGGCCCGCGCGGGCCGCCACGCCGCGGACGAGCGGGAGCTGCGACGGGTCCATCCAGACGAGGGTTCGCGTTTGATGATCGGTCGCCACACCGGCAGTTTACTGGAAAGAGCGCGGTTGCGAAGACCGGCGGGCCTGTTGCAAGATCGGTTTGTGGTGGCCCGGTTCTTTGGGAGGCGAACCGGGTGGACGAACCCCCTTCGAACGGTCATGTTTGTCTGTGGCACAGGCGTCCCCGCCTGTGCAAGAACACTGGAGCCACACGGCACAGGCGGGACGCCTGTGCCACGTTCAAACAGCCCCCGGAATCTCGGGTACGGCTCATCATTTCTACAGAGCAGCGGGACGACCGCCCCACCCGCACGCGCGTTCATATTCGCATCACCGTTCTTTGCGTGCCGTATCAAGAATGAGCGTATGATTCGGTTCTTTGACAATCGGCGTGGACAGGCGGCCGCTCGCGGGCCGGGGCGATGGGCCTTGTGCACAAGGCGAAGACGGGGCGACACGCCCCGGCTCACGGCAGAGGACCTTTCGCCCCGGTCCGCGGGAGGAAAGTCCGAGCACGGCAGGACACGGCGGTGGGTAACACCCACCCGGTTGCGGGTCGCGATCGAGGGAAAGTGCCACAGAAAACAGACCGCCGCACCGGGCGACCGGGGCGGTAAGGGTGAAAAGGTGCGGTAAGAGCGCACCGCCCGCGTGGTGACACGCGGGGCAGGGCAAACCCCGCCGCGTGCAAGGTCAAGCAGTCTTCTTCGATCCTTCGGGGTCGAGCGCCCGGTCCGGGCGTCATGGAGACGGGTAGACCGCTGATGACCGGGCGGGCGACCGTCCGGCGAGAGAAATGGCCGCCCATGTGAGGCAGGTCCGGCGCGAGCCCCCGTCAAGGAGTTCGCCGGAAACCGCCGAACGGGACAGAACTCGGCTTACCGTCCACGCCCGACCCGAACGCGGGCCCTTGAGGAAACTCAGGGGCCCGTGGCCTTTTTTGGGGAAGGCACGAGGCAACTGGGCATGAGGCATGAGGAAGACATGAATGAGCGAGCAGGACGCTACCGGAAGGACACGCTCCCTCACGGTCGCGTCTCGTCTACAAGCACCAGGTTTGCGAAAGGCACTCGAACCTCAACCGTGTTCATTCACGCAATGACCGCGCGGCGCTCGTACCTGCCAAGTTCCCCGAGGCCCAGGCCCACTGGAAGTTGAAGCCGCCGATCCGGCCGTCGACGTCGCAGAGTTCGCCGCAGAGGAAGAGGCCGGGGCAGAGGCGCGATTCCATGCGGTCGAGGTGGATCTCGCTGAGCGGCACGCCGCCGGCGGTGACCTCGGCGAAGAGGTAGCCGCGGTCGCCGGTGACGGGCAACGGCAGCTCGCAGACCGTGCGGACGAGATGCTTGCGCTGCTCGCGGGAGAGCTCGCGCGCGGGCCGCGAGGGATCGACGCCGGCCAGCTCGCAGAGGACGCGGGCGAGGCGCTCGGGGAGCGGGGCGGAGGGATCGGCCTCGCGGAGAATGCGCACCGGCGACCACGCGGCGTGGTTGAGCATGAGCGCGTCGAGCGACTGGGCGGTGAAGGACGGCAGGAAGTTGATGAGAAGCGCGGCGGCGGGGTCGTCGAGCTTCGCGTCGGTGTAGTAGCGGCTGATATCGAGCACGCCGGGGCCGGAGAGGCCGAAGTGGGTGAGGAGCGTGGAGTTGGTGAACGACGCGAGGCGCTTGCCCGTGGCGCTGCGCACGTCGAGCGTGGCGGGGAGCGTGAGCCCCGAGAGGGACGTGAGCGCGGCGCCCCGTGGGTCGTTCTTGTCGAGCGTGAGCGGCACGAGCGCCGGAAACACCCGCGGCGTGATGGTGTGGCCGAGCGATCGGGCGATCTCGTAGCCGTGGCCGTCGGAGCCGGTTTTGGGCAGGCTCCTGCCGCCGGTGGCGAGGATGACGCGGCGGGCGATGATCGGTTGAAGCGACGGATCGTCGGGGTGGATGATGAACGTATCGCTTGCCTGGTGGAGACTCGACTCGGAGCCCACAGGCTGAGCCTGTGGGCTTTGTTTCCAGGCTTTTTCGTTTTCTTCACCACGTGATACAGACGCGACGCGCCAGGGGTGGACGAGTTGCACGCCGGCGTCGCGGGCGGCGGTGAGCAGCGCGTCGAGGACGGTCTGCGCCGAGTCGGTCGTCGGGAAGAGCTTGCCGGTCTCTTCGCGCTTGAGCTCGACCCCCCGCTCGGCGAAGAAGGCGATGGTGCGCTCGACGGGGAAGGAGCGGAGGACTTTCTTGATCGCGTTGCGCGACGAGCCGGCGTAGGCGGACTCGTCGACGGCGTGGTGCGTGACGTTGCAGCGGCCGCCGCCCGCGACGAGGATCTTGGCGCCGAGTTTCTTCGCGCCGTCGAGCGCGAGGATGCTGAGCGGTTGTTGGTGGGCCTGCGCGGCACGCCCCGCGGCGATCGCGGCCATCAGGCCCGCGGCCCCTGCGCCGATCACGGCGATGTCGGCGTGATGAAAGTCATGTTCAGAAATGGCGTTTACACGCTCGCTCACGCTCGCGTCTCGTATGAAAAGCTATCGGCCGACGACGTAGACATTGAACGCGTCCGAGAGATCGACCGGGTCGGTGACAGGTTCGATATACGCGTTGCCGTCGGAGTCGATCGCGTCGGGCGTGCGGGGGAAGACAAGCGTCTGGCGGAAGCCGGCTTCGTGCATCGCGTCGCGGAGTTCGGGGACGGACCACAGCCGCCAGTGGTAGACGAAGGCGTCGCGGAGGAGCAGGCGGGTCGGGTTCCGGGTCTCGGGGTCCGGGTTCCGGGTGGAAATCGAATGGCGTGCGGTCACCTGCTTGAGTCCCGCGCTGGAGTTCTTGTTCGATTTTTGCGTCTGTTTTTTCTTTACCCGAGACCCGAACCCCGCCCCCCCGCTCCGAAATCCGACGTCCACCTCGAAGTGCATCGCGTTGACGACGCGGGCCGTCATCGGGTCGGCCTCGCGCTGCTCCCACTCGTAGTAAATGGATTCACCGCCGGGGCCGGGGATGGTCTCGTCGAGGACGCCGGTGGTGAAGCGGTCGGCCCCGTCGTAGATGTCGCAGACGAAGCAGCCGCGGGGCTTGAGCCGCGACCGGGCGTGCTGCAGGTAGTTGACCAGATCGGCGCGCTCGTGCAGTTCGCCGATGGAGAAGTTCTGCACGGCGATCAGGTCGGCCTTGTCGCGCACGCGGCGCACGTCGTCGACGTGGAAGGTGATCTTTGTCAGCGCTTTCCCGCCGCCCGCGTCGCGGATCGCCCGCTCGATGCACGCGGCGTCGTGGTCGACGGCGACGGCCGAATCCTTGGGGAACAGCCGCACCCACGCGCGGCTCAGCGCGGCCGTGCCGGCGAAGTCCTCGCCGAAGACGAGCGATGCTTGCTTTTTCTGCGCCCGCGCACCGGTCTGCCCCCCCCGACCGGCGCCACCAAAGTCATAGATCGCGCGGAGGAGGCGCGCGTCGCGCTCCGGCGCCTGGGCGCACAGCTCGTAGAGCGAGTATTTATCGAGCACGGCGGGCGTCGCGGCACGCGGCAACGCCGCGGCTTTCGGTTTCGACGCCGCCCCCCCACGCCCCACGCTTGACGCCTTGGTTCGGCTCATGCCATCCTCACCCATTTGATGAGCGTGCGGAAGTTGGGCGGCTTGCCGTACATCAGCACGCCGACGCGGAAGATCTTGGCCGCCATCCACAGCGAGACGCACGCCGTCAGCGCCGCGACGAGCACCGCCGCGACGATCTGCACCGCCGGCACCGGCTCGGAGCTGCCCAGGCGGATCACCATCACGAACGGGTTGATCCCCGGCACCATCGAGAGGACCGTCGCGAGCGTCGAGTTGGGTGCGCGGCTGATCGGCAGCCACAGGAGCCACGGCAGGAGCACCACCGCCATCAGCGGGGCCTGCAAGGTCTGCGCCTCGCGCAGCTCGGTCACGGCGCTGCCGACGGCCGCCAGGAACGAGGCGACGGTGAGGAACGCCAGGAAGAAGAAGACCCCCAGCAGGAGGAGGTCGGCGAGCGCGAGCTGGCCCATCATGCTCAGCGCGACCAGCCCGGTGAGCCCGAGCCCCGAGTAGACGACCAGCACGACCAGCGACGCGGCCATCTGCCCGAGGATCTTGCCCGTCATGAGCTGCATGGGCGAGACGGCCGAGAGGAGCACCTCCATCACGCGGCTGCTTTTTTCCTCGATGGTGGTGGTGAGCAGGTACTGGCCGCCGGTCATGACGGCGACGAGCAGCAGCGCCATGAACGCCGCGGGGATGAGCATCTGCAGCATGTCGGACGAGGCGCGGGCCCCTTCGTGGGTGACGACCTTGGTGTCGTCGGGCGGTTCTTTGGTGAGCCGCCGGACGAGGTCGACGCTCAGGCCGGCGCTCTCGATCCGCGGGTCGGTCGCGAGGCGTGCCTCGACGATCGAGCGGGCGATGCGGCCGACCAGCCGCTCGCGCACCTGGAAATCCAGGCCCGGCGGCACGAAGACCTGGAACGCCCCCCCCTCCCCGTCCCCTTCCCCTGCATCATCGGACGACGCCCCATGCACGGCCTCGGGGGGGATCACCACGAGCATGAGGCGCGGCTGGGGGAGCTTGTCGTCCGAGGCCGTCGCGTAGACGTCGACGTCGGCGAGCTTGTCGCGCATCTCGGCGACCTGCGCGTCGCTCACGTCGGGGAGGAGCTCGACGTGGATGTCGCCGAGCGTCGCGGGGCTCTGCCCCGCGTCGACGGCGGAGATCAGCGAATCCTCGTCGGCGCTCTCCAGGTGCTTGGACGCATCGGGCGCAAAGTCCCGCGCGAGCTCTTTGCCCTGCTCGACGAGGCGGCGGACCTGGGCGCGGCGTTCATCGGCCAAGCCCTGCGGCGAGAAGGCCCGCTCGACGTGCGCGCCGACGCCGGAGCCGGAGCGGTCGACGACCGTGACGACGCCGCTGACATGCGGCCCGCCGAGGTGGCGGACCAGCGACGTGCCCAGCAGCATCAGCACCAGCACGCTCGGCGTGAGCAGGAGCCCGATGAGGAAGCCGCGGGTGAAGACCGTCGACGTGAACTCACGCCACGCGACGTTGAGCGTGCGGCTGAGCCAGGCGGAACGGGATGGAGAACTCGGTGACGGCATGTGGTAAGCAGTAAAATACAGTTTGAACCACGGAGAACACGGAGACCACAGAGCGTCAACTTTCAGAATATGTCTCCGAACATGTATCGAGTCTTGATGGTCTTTCTCTGTGTTCTCTGTGTGCTCCGTGGTAAAAAAAATTCGACGCGCTCAGTCGCTGCTCGCGGCCGCGTTCATCGTCTCTCGCAGCTCCGCACGGCTCGGCGCGTCGTGCCCGGAACGCTCGACCAGCTCGATGAAGACGTCTTCGAGGTCAACGCGTTTGACCTCGATCCGCCGGACCTGGAGCCGAGCGGCGATGTCGCGGATGACGGCCGAGGGATCGTTCCCCCGTTCCTCGTCCAAGCGGAGCGTGTACCCGGCTACCGCCGCGTTTCCACCGCCGGCGCCGCCGCTGCCGGCGGTCCGTTCGGTCACGGTCTCGACGCCCGGCACGGCCGCGAGGAGCTTGCCCCACTGATCGCGCTGCGCCGGGCTCGTGCCGCCGTGGTCGCCTGTTCCGGCCGGTTCGACGACGATCGTCCGCGGGTCGAACCTCGCCCGGATCTCGGCGAGCGAGGCGTCGAGCATCTTCACGCCCTGGTGGATCATGAAGACCTGCTCGCAGAGCTGCTCGGCCTCGTACATCGCGTGCGTCGAGAAGATCATGGTCCGGCCGGCGCGGTGCTGCTCGTCGATGAGTTCGCGGAGGAGGCGGCGGTTGACCGGGTCGAGGCCGCTGAACGGCTCGTCGAGGATGATCAGCTCCGGCTCGTGGATGACGGCCGCGATGAACTGCACTTTCTGCTGCATCCCTTTCGACAGTTCCTCGCAGCGCTTCTTCGCCGAATCGGCCAAACCCACGCGCTCGAGCCAGTGCTCGACCTTTTTCTTGAGCGGCCCGGCGTCCATTCCTTTGAGCCGGCCCATGTAGCTCAGAAAACTCGCCACGCGCATCTTGCGGTACACGCCGCGTTCTTCGGGGAGGTAGCCGATGCGGTCCTTGCTCTCCAGGGCGCTGCCCCGGCCCAGGACGCGGATGTCGCCGCGGTCGGGGAAGAGGATGGACATGATCATGCGGATCGTGGTGGTCTTGCCGGCGCCGTTGGGGCCGATGAAGCCGCAGAGCGTACCGGCGGGGACGCGCAGGTGCAGGTCGTCCACGGCCAGGCGTGGGCCGAAGCGCTTGGTCACACCCTCGATCACGATCGCGTCGGACAATCGGCGGCTCCTGAGCTACCCGGACGCGGATCGTAGCGAGCGTTTTTCGCTCGGCGTGGCACAGGCGTCCCGCCTGGGCCACGGTGCATGGACTTTTGCTTACCATTCAGCAATCCCAAGGAGTGTTCTTGAGCAACCCTGTTTCCCAATCTTCGTCGGCCTCTGCCGCCGCCCCGGTCCTGGCCAAGCTCGACGAGCTGGAGGCCCAGTTTGTCGATGCCGAGCGGCGGCTGAGCGACCCGGCGATCGCCAGCGACCACCGTGCCGCCCGCGAGCTGTCGATCAAAAGGGCCTCGCTCGAAGAAGCCGTCGGGGACTACCGCGCGTTCAAGGCCCTGCGGAAAGAGGCGGCCGACCTCCGCGAGGTCATCAAAGCCCGCGAGGACGCCGACCTGACGGCGATGGCCGAGGAGGAGCTGCCGCGGGTCGAGCGGACGGCGTCGGAAAAACTCGAGCGGATCAAGTCGGCGCTGGTCAACGCCGAGGACCGCGCGGTGGGGTCGGTGATCGTCGAGTTCCGGGCCGGCACGGGCGGCGACGAGGCGACGCTGTGGACCCGCGACCTGATGGGGATGTACGAGAAGTACGCCGGCCGCAAGGGGTGGAGTTGGGAAGTGCTCGACCTGACTCCCGAGGCGGCGGTCGGGGGCGTGCGCAACGCGGTCGTCAACGTCTCCGGCACGGGCGTGTGGAGCGAGCTGGCCTTCGAGGCGGGCGTGCATTCGGTGAAGCGCGTGCCGGCGACGGAGACGCAGGGACGCATCCACACGTCGACCGCGACGGTCGCCGTGCTGCCGGAGCCGGAAGAAGTCCAGGTCAAGATCGACTGGGCGAACGACGTCGACGAGCATCTCACCACGGCCCAAGGCCCCGGCGGGCAGAACGTCAACAAGGTCACCACCGCGTGCATGCTGCTGCACAAGCCGACGGGCATCGAGGTGCGGATGCAGGAATCCAAGAGTCTGCAGCAGAACCGTGAGAAGGCCCGCCGTCTGCTCATGGCGCGGCTGTACGACCTCGAACGCCAGCGCCAGCACGACGAACGGGCCAGAGAACGCTCCGCGCAGATCCGTGGCGGGCAACGCAGCGAGAAGATCCGCACCTACCGCTGGAAAGAGGGCATCGTGGCCGACGAACGCCTGCCGGGGCAATACGGCCTGCGCGACCTGATGGCCGGCGAGATGGACCGGCTCATGCACGACCTGCTCGAACAGGAAACGGCGAAGCGGCTCGCGGCTTTGTGAATGAGCGCTTCCTGATCGTCTGCGCCTTGGTTCACCACAGAGACACAACTGGCCGACCGAATCACGGTATCTGCCGACACACACGATCGCCCTACCCTTTCGCCGTGACACTGCTGTGCGTGCCCATCATGGTCGAGGACGAGGCGTCGGCGCTGGCCGACGCGAAGGCCGCACGCACCGCGGGGGCCGACCTGGTCGAGTTCCGCATCGACTCGTTCTTCTCGGGTTCGCTCAACGCACACGGCGAGCTCGACCAGCGCGAGGTCTCGGCGATCCTGCGGCTGGTTGCGCGGTCGCCGCTCCCGTGCATCGTGACCTGCCGCTCGGCCGAAGAGTGCGGCGGAACAGGCGGTTATGACGGCGATGAAATGGCGCGGGTGTCGCTGTATGAGCGGCTCGGCACGGCCGCGCTCAAGGAAGGGAAGGAGCACCCGCCGCGGTATCTGGATATCGAGCACGCCGCGTACACGCGCTCGGCGAACATCAAGCAGAAGATCAACCTCGCCGTCGATCACCCTGCGCAAGCCCGCGACGTGCGGACGTCGCTCATTCTTTCGATGCATGATTTCAAAGGCCGGCCGTCGGACCTGCTGCGGCGCGTCGCGGCGATGCAGGCCGAACCTGTGCTCGCCGACGGCGGCGGCGGCGTGGTGAAGATCGCCGTCACGCCGCGCTCGATCCGCGACAACCTCGAGCTCTTCGACCTGATGCGCGAGTCGCACACGCCGATGATCGCCCTGGGTATGGGCCGCTTCGGCGTGATGTCGCGCATCCTCGCGCCCAAGTTCGGCGGCCTGCTCACCTTCGCGGCGCTCCAGCGCGGCAAGGGAACCGCGCCCGGGCAGCCGACGGTGCGCGAACTGCTCGACACCTACCGCTTCCGCGCGATCGGGCGGGGCACGCGCGTCCTGGGCATCATCGGCTGGCCCGTCGAGCACTCGCTCTCGCCGGCCGTGCATAACGCGGGCTTCGAAGCGGTCGGCTTCGACGGCGTGTACCTGACGATGCCCGTGCCGCCGGAGTACGAGCATTTCAAGGCGAGCCTCGCGGCCCTCATCGACCACCCGCGCCTGGACTTTGCCGGCTGCTCGGTGACCGTGCCGCATAAGCAGCACCTCGTCAGGTTCGCACGCGAGCGACAGGTAGCCCGGCTCTCCGAGCCGGGGGCGGGCGCACGCATCTCAGGCGAGCAGTGGGAACTCGACGAGATTTCCACCATCTCCGGTGCGGCGAACACGCTCGCGATTGATCGCGGCGCCGACGGCCGGGCCGTCCGCTTCCGCGTCCTGAACACCGACGCACCCGCGGCGGCCGACTGCCTCGAAGCGCAGCTCGGCGATCTCACGGGCAAACACGCCGCGTTGCTGGGCGCGGGGGGCGTGAGCCGTGCGATCGCGCTGGGGCTCGCCGCACGCGGCTGCCGCGTCACGGTGTATAACCGCACGCGCGACAACGCCGACGCGCTCGCCGCCGAGCTTGCACGCAACGCCGCGTCGGTCCTCCCCGGCATCACCTCGCTCATCGCCGCGGCCGAGCCGGGCACGCTGAGCCGGTTCACCGGCGATGCGATCATCAACGGCACACCGATCGGCATGGCCGGCGGCCCCCCTTCCGCCCCCGACGCGCTGCCGCTGGGCGTCGATCTTGCCGCGCTCGCCAAGGCGAACCCGGGGCTGGTCGTGATGGACACGGTCTACGCCCCGCTGCGCACGCCGCTGCTCGCCGAGGCGGAGCGGCTCGGCCTGGCGACGATCGACGGGCTGAGCATGTTCGTCCGTCAGGCGAGTGGGCAGTTTGCCGCCTGGACGAGTTGTGCCGAAAACGCCCCCGCCGTGCCGATGTCGTTGTTCGAGCGGGTCGCGCGGGAAACCGCCGCCTCGCGCGGGGCGAACCGGTAGACACGACGGCGGCCGCGGCTTCTTCGCGCCCGCTGATCACTTCCGCATCGAGGTCCGATGAGCGTTTCGCCGTCCAGCCCGCCCCCCCGACCGAGCGACGACTCGACGGCCGCGGAGGCCGACTCGCTGGAGGTGCTCGTGCCCGTCTTGCCGCGGGCCAAGTGGCACTGGGGCATGCCGGTGCTCTACCCCAACCATTACGCGTGGTACGTGCTGGTCTCGTTCCTGGACGTGATGCTGACCGTCAAGCTGCTGCTGCACCTGGGGGCGCGCGAGGTCAACACCATCGCGCAGTTCTCCATCGAGCTCTTCGGCACGTGGGGGCTGATCGGGCTCAAAACGCTCAGCATGGTCGTGGTGGTGCTGATCTGCGAGTTTGTCGGCCGCCGCCAGCAGCCGCTGGGGCGCAAGATCGCGGTCATGGCGATCGCCGTCTCGCTGATCCCCGTCACCAGCGCGCTGACGCAGGTCGCCGTCTTCTCCGCACGCGGCGATCTCGAATGGATCGACCATCCCATCAACGAGGACACGGGGTACCCGATCGAGCCGTGAGTCATGCGGGATTCGGCATTCGGCAACCGGCATTCGCAGAGATGGTTTTCCCGAATCCCGAATGCCTGATCCCGAATGCCGATCAGCCGTGATACATGTACTGCTCGAGGTACTCGATGGTCCGGACCATCACCTTCGTCTCGGCCGCGTTGACATCGCCGATCGAGACGACGCCGAGCAGCCGCCCGCCCTCTTTCCCGTCGCCTCTCTCGGAAACAGGCACGTGGCGGATGCGGCGCTGCCGCATGATCGCGCGGACCTCGTCGAGCGTGGCGCTGGGCGAGCACGTCACCACCGGCGAGCTCATCACGCGCTCGACCAGGGTCTTTGCCGGGTCGAGCCCGGCCGCGATGATGCGGGTCAGCATGTCGCGCTCGGTGATGATGCCGACGACCTGCCCCGCGCGGACGCCGTGCCCGTCGGCGTTTGCCGCATCGACCACGATGAGCGCACCGATGCGGTGCTCGTTCATCCGCTTGGCCGCGTCGAGGACGCTCTCCTTCGGCCCGACCACGTGGACGCGCGGCCCCTTTTCACGCAGGACGTCGGCGACAGTGCCCATCTTCGACTCCTTGTTGGTATCCCCCGACCCCGTCTGCATGCGACAACAACCCATCACGCCCAGAAAAGGGCTCCGAGCAAGAACTGCCACGGCTTATCCTTAAGATACCCGAAAATATGCCGGCACGCAAGCCCGGCGCTCGTCGGGCGTCCGTCTCATCCCCCGTTCACGCTTGTTCTATCGACCGGACTCACGCCCAACGTGTGACGTGCCACGTTTTCTTGCCGCGGCGGAGGGCGACAACCCGCCCATGCAGCAGAGACGCCGAGGTGAGCCGTGCGTCGGGCCCGACCTTCTGCCCGTTCACGCTGATCGAGCCTTCGCTGAGCAGCTGCCGCGCCTGGCTCTTGCTGGCGGCGATGGTGGTCTGGGGCAGAAGCTCCAGCACCGAGAGGCCCTCGCCCTCCAGCGACGCCTTGGCGTGGGCGCTGCTGGGGACGGCCGAGAACACCTCGTCGAACGTCTTTTCCGGGATCGCGGCGACCTCGCCCGAGAAGAGCGCCCTCGCGGCGGCCTCGGCCTGCTCGCGCTCGACCTTGCCGTGGATCAGGTCGGTGACGTGCTGGGCCAGCAGACGCTGCGCGGTGCGCTGGCCGGGGTCCTGCTGGTGCGCGGCGATCGCCTCGGCAAGTTCTTGCGGCGAGAGGAACGTGAACTTGCGCAGGAACACCGGCGCGTCCGCGTCGGCGACGTTGAGCCAGTATTGGTAGAAGGCGTAGGGGCTGGTCTTGTCGGCGGTGAGCCACACGGCGCCGCTCTCGGTCTTGCCGAACTTGGTGCCGTCGGCCTTGAGGACGAGGGGCGCGGTGATGCCGAAGGCGGGCAGCTCTTCGCCGGGCTCGCCGTGCGCCCGCTTCTTGCGGATGAGTTCGATGCCGGCGACGATGTTGCCCCACTGGTCGCTGCCGCCGAGCTGGACGGTGACGCCGTGCTCGGCGTGGAGGTGGTAGAAGTCGTACGCCTGCAGGATCATGTACGAGAACTCGGTGTAGGAGATCCCCTGCTCGCGGTTGTGCAGCCGTTCGCGGACGGAGTCCTTCTGCATCATCACGTTGACGGAGAAGTGCTTGCCGATATCGCGGAGCGCGTCGATGTAGGAGAGCTTGCCGAGCCAGTCGATGTTGTTGACGAGCCGCGCCTGGTGCTTGCCGGGGGAGAAGTCGAGCACGCGCTGAAAGATCTTCTTGATCGACGCGACGTTGGCCTCGATCTCGTCGCGGGTGCGGAGCTGTCGTTCGGCGGACTTGCCGGAAGGGTCGCCGATGAGGCCCGTGCCGCCGCCCATGAGGGCGAAGGGCGTGTGCCCGGCACGCTGGAAGTGGGCGAGCACGAGCATCGGCACGAGGTGCCCGATGGTGAGCGAGTCGGCCGTCGGGTCAAAGCCGGAGTAGACGCCGCGCCCCGCCCCCCCCGCTCCGCCCGTCGACAAGTGCCTCGCCAGCTCGGCCTCGTCGGTCGCCTGGTGGATCAGCTCGTGGGCGCGCAGGGATGAGAGCAGGTCGGTCGACATAAACCAAGGATAGGTCGCTTCTTGCGCCCTTCCGTCAATGTACTTGGACCGCGATGCGCACGGCTGTTTTTACCACAGAGGCACAGAGGACACAGAGTTCACAGAGAAAGACCAAGAAAAGTTTGCTGTAAACACCGAGCGGCCCATGACATGTTGGAGAGTCCCGTTCAGGTTCTCTACTCAGGTCTTTGATGGTTCTCTGCGCCCTCTCCGTGCCGCCGTTCCTCGGCGATCTCCGCCGTTCAAATCAATGGTTCTTTGCCTTTCTCTATGGCCTCTGTGTCCTCTGTGCCTCTGTGGTAAAACAAGGCGCAGAAGAGCACGAGCCAGGGAACAACGAAAAAAGCGGACGGTTGTCACGCCAGCGTCTGCGCGAAGTTGAGCGTCAGCCGTTCCAAAATCCGTTCCGGGTCGCCGCCGCCGGACTTGATGGCCTGATCGGCCCTGACGGCCGAGTTGAGCAGGGCCGCGGACCGGGTCGCGGGGACGCGGCCGCCCGCCGCGAGCACGCGGTCGAGCATCGGCCCCCACGCCTTGAGGTGCCCCATCACCGCGCGGGGCGACTGGCCCGACGCCTTGGCCGAGGCCGCCACGTGCAGCTTGCGGGCCGCCTCGACGTACGCCCACATCAACGGCACCGGGTCGTGCCGGCACACGTCGAGCAGGTGCCGAAGGTGCCGAAGCCCCCCGGCGGCGTCGCCCGACAGCAGCGTCTCCTGGATCGCGAAGAACTGGTCCTCGCGCGTCACGCCGACCATCTCGCGGACGAGGTCGGCGGTGATGGTCTCGCCGTGAGCGCCGGCCGCGAGGGCGAGTTTTTCCAGCTCGGTGTCGATCCGTCCGAGGTCGGCACCGACGGCCTGGACGAGCATCTGGGCCGCCATCGGCTCGATGTCGCAGCCGTGGCGCTTGGCGCAGCGCTTCCTGGCCCACGCCGCGGCCTCGGCTTCCGTCGGCGGCTCGCACTTGACGACGGCACCCACCTTCGCGGCGGCCTTGTCGAGGTTCCCCGGCCGCCACGTCGAGGCGCGGAGCACCAGCGTCGCCGAATCGCTCGGCGATTCGCAGTATTTTTCGAGAATCCCCCGCGGGCTCGCGCTCACGCCGCCGGTTCGCTTCCCTTTTCCCTTCACGGCGGGCTTGGCGTCGTCTTCGTCCTCGTCGCCGCCGCCATCGCCGCCCTTGAGCAGCACGTCGGCGTTCTCCACCAGCACGACCTTGTGTTGCTGCATCAGGCCGAACGAGCGGCACTCGTCCATGATCTCCGCCACCCCCCCCCGCCCCGCCCCGCCCGGCGCGGCGCCGTCGAACCGCACGGTGTCGACGCCGTCCTCGCCGTGGGCGGCGACGAGGGCTTCACGCAGCCGCTTGAGGTACTCATCCTGGAGGAAGCGGTCCTTGCCGTGCAGGATGAGCACCCGCGTCTCGGCGGAGAGGTCGGCCTTCGACGTGGATTTGGACGGAGCTTTGGCCATGACGATCCTCTCGTATCATGATCGACAACCGCTCAATGCAACCGATCGTAGAACTCACGCGGCGACAACAGGGCCACGCCTTGGAACATCCGCAAAGCCAAGAGATCCCGGTCGCCGGTCACAACTGCGACCGCCTCCCCGGCGATCGCCGTACCGAGTACCTGCACATCGTCCGGGTCGCGGCACGCATCCGACGGCACCGCCGCCGGCGTCACCACCTCGGCATGCGCCCGGATGAATCGGATCGCGTGACCGACCTCGTTCTTTGCAGCGCGGAACTTTCCGACGGCGTGTTCGGCGAACTCATCAAGGATGAACTCGCTGACGACCAGCCGTACATCGTTGCGCTCGATCAGCACGTCCAGCAACGTCTCGCACAGCCCCCGTGTAAAAAACGCGGCGAGCAGCACGTTGGTATCCAGCACCACCCGCGTAACAGCCATCACGAGACGGCCCTGAAGACGTCCTCGTCGGTGACAAAGCCTTGCGACTCGGCATACGGTCGGAGCTTGAGCCGGAGCGCCCGCAACTCCTCGGCCTCGACGTACCGCCGCAGCGCCTCGCGGGCCACGTCGCTGGCCGGACGATTCTGCCGCTTGCAGAGCCGCTCAAACTCACGCCGGAGCCGATCGGGCAATCGAATGGAAAGCGAATCGCTCATGTAAGACATTGTAAGACGCCGGCAGAACCATTGCAAGTCCTCATAATCTCCCCCTTTCCAGCCGGGGAGGTGCCACCTCCACCGCATTTCGGAGCCCGATCCGTTCGCGTCAAGACCCACGGCCCGCCTCCTATCCTTCTTCGTGCTGATCCTCACGGTTCTCCAGGGCCCCGATCGGGGCAAGAAGTTCGAGCTGCCCGATCATGAGCCGCAGCTCGTGGGGCGGTCGTCGGAGGCGTTGCCGATCGCCGACTCGACGGTCTCGCGCCGCCACGCCGAGCTGACCCCCGACGAGGGG
>CAZZDW010000073.1:0-17624 GCA_964652945.1 uncultured Phycisphaeraceae bacterium | reverse complement strand
CCCCCCCCCCCCCCCCCCCCCCCGGGCGCCCGCCCCCCCCCCCCCGCCCCGCCCCCCCCCCCCCCACGACGCGACCAACGTCATGCCGGCCCTCATCGACGCGACCCTGGCCCACTGCACCCTCGGCGAGATGGTCCAGGCGATGGCGGATATCTACGGAAGGTATTCGGGCGGACCTGAGTGGTAGTTTGGGTTGTTGCCATATATAACGAGCCCGAAGCGCTAGCGAGGGCGGGCGTTACTGTTCACGTAAAACATACCGGATCGCCCCAGCCAAGCTCCGCTGCGTATCGAGCCATCGCGTACTTCCATGCACTGTCCAGATCGGTTGATCGGATTCAAATGCTCCTGTCTCCCGCAAGCGACGGGTCGACCACGCTTTGAGCTGGCTCATGGCTGTTTCAGGAGAAATGCCCGGCGGGGTCGTGAGCACAATGTGCACATGATTTGACCGGACGTTGAGTGCATGCAGTGGCCATGCGCGAATCTGGCAATGAGCGATCAAGGTAGAGCGAACAATGGCCCTTGCTTGTGCATTCAGCGTAATGCTCGGGTGCCTCTGCTGCTTCCTCATGAGTAGAGCCTATCCCGAAACCGTTCTTGTGGGGGCGCGTATAGCCTGGCAGGATGCTGAAGCTGACGGACGAGCAATTGGATTGGCTGGCCGCGCGAGTGCCGGACGCGGCGGCGAGCCCGAAGGGCGGTCGGCCGGCGACGGACAAACGCCGGGCCATCGCCGGCGTGTTCTGGATGCTCGACAACGGGGCCAAGTGGAAGGACTTGCCGCGTGAGTTCGGCTCCAAGAGCGCGGTGCACCGGTGGTTCACGCTGTGGGTTCGCGGCGGCGTCTTCGAGAACATCATGCGCGACGCCGGACGGCTCGTCGAGCAGTGCGGCGGATATAAGCTCTACGAATGTTATATCGACGGCACGTTCTGCAAAGCGCGTGGCGGCGGCGACGGCATCGGGTGTACGAAGGCCGGAAAGGGCGTGAAAATCATGGTGCTGGTGGACGCACGCGGCCTGCCGGTGGCGGTGACGACGGGCTCGGCCTCGCCGCACGAGAGCACATTGGTGCAGGGGATGTTCGAGTTTATGTTGAGCTCGGAGTTGCCGGAGCGGATCATCGGCGACAAGGCCTACGACAGCGACAAGCTCGATGAAGAACTCGCGGGAGACGGGATCGAGTTGATCGCGCCGCACCGCAAGAACCGCAGGCCGGAGAACGTGACGCAGGACGGCCGACCGCTGCGGCGTTACAAGCGTCGATGGACGGTCGAGCGGACGATCTCGTGGATCCAGAACTTCCGCCGCCTGTGCATCCGCTACGAAAAATCCGCCACGCTCTTCCAGGGATTCCTCCACCTCGCTTGCTCGATCATCATCCTCAAACAGGTTCTGGGATAGGCTCTAGTGTTCGGGTTTGATTGTCGGGTATGTAGGGCGTGCCGGGTTCATTATGGAATCGATCCGCGGATCCGCGTTTGTCCCCGTGGAGCCATGTCCCGTAGCACGTCCACGTCAGAAAGTAAGCAAGCGGAAGGCTCATAGCGATGTCCGGTGATCGATCATCACCCTTCGCCCGCCCTCGCTGGCGCTTCGGGCTCGTCCGCACGCGAGCGATCGGGTGTATGCGAGGCGAGGAGCAGCCCCGCGTCTAGTTCTTCAGCGTGTCGAGCGCCCCGATGATGTCCGCCGGCTCGGCGCGCTGGCGGTAATCCGCCGAGACGAAGGCCCAGCGGATCACGCCGCCCTGGTCGATGACGTACGTCGCCGCCAGCGGCAGCCTTGCCGACGTGTCGCCGTTGTAATCCGAGAGGCCGAAGCCCTTCTCGTACGCCTCCGCCACCTCGGCGGGGAGGGTGAAGGCGATGCCGTATTGCTCGGCGACCTTGCTCCCCTCGTCGTGCAGCACGGCGAAGCCGAGGTCCTGCTCCTTGGCGGTCGTGACGGCGTGCGAATACACCTCGGGCGAGAGGGCCACAAGTTGGCCGCCGCGAGCGCGGAACTCGTCGAGGTGCTGCTGGTAGCTGCGGAGCGTGATGTTGCAGTAGGGGCACCACCCGCCCCGGTACCAGGTGAGGACGACCGGGCCGCCTTTGAGCAGTTCGCTGAGCATAACGTCGCGGCCTTCCAGGTCGCGCAGCGTGAAGTCCGGCGCGCGATCGCCGACGACCTTGGCCGTGTCGAGCACGCCCGACTCGGCGACCTGCTTGATGCCGCCTTCGTGGAGCGCGAGGGCGTCGGCGGGCATCTTCGCCGCGGCCTCGGCCTTGCGGGCGCTCAGGGCCGCTTCCAGCGGGCGAGCCGCGGCGGGCGTGCCGGCGGGGGTTTCTGCATCCGCCTCCGCGTGCGTGTGCGCGCCGTCCGTGTGCCCGTGATCATGATCGGTGTGGTCCGCGTGCTCGTGGTCGGCGTGTGCGTCCGTCGGCGGCGGGGGTTGGTCGGGCTGCTGGTCGCAGCCGAGGAGCGCGACGGCCGAGCCGGCGCAGAGGAGAATGACGAGTCGGAACGAACGGGTGAACGGGCTCGGCATGGCCGGTACTCCATCAACATTGGTCCAAAGATCCAACAAACCGCTGGACCAGTCTAGCGGATGTGACTATACCATATGTTCGTTTTATGGTTTCACTGGAGTGTATGTTTTCAAAGGAGTTCCACGATGACACAGCACCAGCCCATGCCCGGCCTGATCCCGCACCTGGTTGTCGACGGGGCGGCTCAGGCGATCGAGTTCTACAAGAAGGCCTTCGGGGCGGTTGAGCAGCTGCGCATGCCGGAGGAGAACGGCAAGCGACTCATGCACGCCCAGATGACCATCGACGGCTACGTCTTCATGCTCGCCGACGACTTCCCCGAGTACCACGGCGGCAAGCAGCACTCCCCCAAGGCCCTCGGCGCCACGCCCGTGACCCTGCACCGCTACGTGCCGGATGTCGACGCGGCGTTCAAAAAGGCGATCGACGCGGGCGGCACGGCGGTCATGCCCCCGGCCGACATGTTCTGGGGCGATCGCTACGGGCAGGTCAAAGACCCCTTCGGGCACGTCTGGTCGCTGGCGACGCCGCTCAAGAAGTAAGCCGAGATCACCGACACGGGCCGCGTTGTTCAGCCGTTGAGCAGCCGATTGACGCCGAGCCAGAACGCGGCGTGCGCGGCCAGCGCGATCCACGGCATGAACCGGAAGAGCGGCTTCCGCGTTTTGTGCCTGAGCAGGCGCATCGCCAGCAGCGTGCCGAGGAAGCCGCCCAGCAGGGTGAGCGTGTGGAGTGTGCGTTCCCGCACCCGCCGCCGTTCCTGCTTGGCGGCGTCTTTGTCCCATGCGAAGGCGACAAACGCCGCGATGCTCGCAAGGCCGTACCACGTCGAGATGATCGCGCCGAGTGTCTGCGTCGTCATCGCGTGTGATTATTTACCCGCGGCGACCGGCCCGATCGAGCGTCTGATAACGCCGCGGCGCACGCCCTCGCCGGAACAGCACGCGGCGAAGCTGCGAATCGAGTACGGCGGCGTGAGAGATCCGGGAACCGACTTTCTCCGGTTACCGGGCACGGTTTGTCTTCGAGAACGTCCGCACAGCCCATCTTGTCCGCATAGACCCGTGTTGCGAAGCGGCCGAGCCGTGTCGGCGGTGGTTGCGTCGCGGCCGGCAATGCACGTTTGTTCATGGATCGGCGGGAGTTTTTTCTCCCGGCCGGGTTCCGCGCACATTCTCAATACAGGAGACACACGTCATGAAGCGTTCCATGCTCGGCCTTGCGATCGGTGCTGCCCTTATCGCCGCGGCGGGCTCGGCGCAGGGGGCGGTCTTGGTCACCGACACGTTCGCTAACCTTGGCGGCGATGTTGGAACGTATTCGCACACGTCGGTGCTGCCACTTGACGCCTCGCCGGCCGTTTCGTGGTCGATCAATATCTCTTCGATCAGCGTGGTCGGCGCGACATTCATCGGCTCGTTCACACTGCCCTTAACCGAGCCCAACTACGGCGTCAATCCTGCGGATCTCATCGCTTCCGGGCAGACGGTCGGCCAAGGGCCGATCCAGCTCTGGTCGCACACCTATTCGAAAACCGAGCTGGGCGCCTTGGCTCCCTCGTATGACCTCACCGTGACCGTCCACCTGCTCGCCGATCGGACGATCAGGACGACATTCAATGTCAACACGCTGACCCAGTTCACCGTCTTGACGAACAACCTGCCCCAGCCCACGCCGCTCTCCAATGCACGGATCAGCGGCTCGGTTGTCGCCACGACCATCCCCGCTCCGACCGCGATGGCACCTCTCGCCGGCGCCGGCCTGCTGACGCTGCGTCGCCGCCGTCGCTGAGCCTTGACCTCTTTTTCCGCGGCGAGCCTCGCTCGCTTGCGACGTATACCGATCCGGTCAGACACCCCCTCGGCCCTGCTCTCCCGTAGCGGCCGAGGGGGTGTTCATTTAGATGCGGCATAAGCACCGGGGCGGCACGCCCCGGCTCACGCCGGTCGCCCATACCATCGTCCGTGGTCTTTTTCTTCGAGATGGCCCGGCTCGGGCTCACCAACCTCCGCCTGCACCTGCTCCGCTCCTTCCTGACGGCCCTGGGCGTCATCCTCGGCGTCGCGGCCGTCATCACCGTCGTCGCCGTCGGCGAAGGGTCCAAACGCAAGGCCCTCGAAGACCTCGAGGCCCTCGGCGCCAAGAACATCATCATCCGCTCGCAGCGCCCCGCCGAGGGGAGCGGCCAGCAGAACTCCACCAGCAGCCGCTCCTTCACGCTCAAATACGGCATCACCCGCCTCGACCTCGACATCCTCGCCGACAACCTCCCCGGCGTCGACGCGATGGTGCCCCTCAAGGAAGTCGGCGGCGCGATCTACCGCGGCTCCAAGCGCATCCCCAGCCAGGCCTTCGGCACCATCCCCGAGTTCCAGCAGGTCTCCAACGTCCGCGTGCAGCGCGGCCGGTACCTCACCCAGCAGGACCTCGACGCCGGCTCGATGGTTTGCGTCATCGGCTCGGAGATCGCCAAAGATCTCTTCCCCCTCGAAGACCCCCTCGAAAGTTCGCTCCGCATCGACGCGAAAGTCTTCAAGGTCGTCGGCGTGCTCGCGCCCGTCGGCCTCTCGGGCGGGGCCGGGGCGGCCCTGGTCGGACGCGACCTCAACCTCGACGTCCACATCCCGCTCAGCACCGCCCGCTCGGTCTTCGGCGACGTGGTGTACAAGTCCTCCTCCGGCTCGCGGTCGATGAGCGACATCCAGCTCTCCGAGGTCTACCTGGCCGCCCCGAGCCGCGAGGACGTGATCCCTTACGCCGAGGTCGCCCGCCGGATCATGGAGTCGCGGCACACCGGCATGACCGACATCTCGATGATCGTGCCGCTCGAACTGCTGGAGCAGGCCAAGAAGACGGCGCTGACGTGGCAGGCGGTCCTGGCGGCGATCGCCGGCATCTCCCTGCTGGTCGGCGGCATCGGGATCATGAACATCATGCTCGCCACCGTCACCGAGCGGACGCGCGAGATCGGCATCCGCCGGGCGCTTGGGGCGACGCGGACGCACGTCATCTGGCAGTTCCTGATCGAGACGGGCGTCCTCTCGGCGATCGGCGGTCTGATCGGCGTGGGGCTCGGGCCGCTGGTCAGCGCGCTGCTCCCGCGGATCGTGCCGCTCTTGACGACGCACGTGACGGGGTGGTCGCTGGGGGTGGCCTTCGGCGTCGCCGCGGCGACGGGGATCGTCTTCGGGCTCTACCCGGCCGTCAGGGCCGCACGCCAGGACCCGATCGTGGCCCTCCGGCATGACTGAGCCTTCCGCGTTCGTCCAAAAAAAAGCCGAGGGGCTGAGCCCCTCGGTCGTCTGCTTGTGCGGTTGTTGTCTTTGCGCAGGGTGGATCAGTCCTGATCGTCGTCGCCGTCGTCGTGCCCGACGGCCGCGTGGGCCTTCTCGGCCTCCTCGGCGTGGGCCTGCATCTCGGCCTCGATCGCCGCGTGGGCCTCGGCCTCGTCCTTGCCTTCCTTGGCCGCCTTCTCCTTGGCCAGCTTGCGCTTGAGCGTCTCCACCTTCGCCTTGTCCGGGGCGACGATGATGCTCGCCTGCTTGCCCATCCACCGCGGCATCTGCTCGATCTTGGCGATGTCCGCCAGCGAGTCGGCCACCTTCTTGAGGTTCTCAAGCCCGATGTCGCGGTGCGCGATCTCGCGCCCGCGGAACCGCTGCGTCACCATCACCTTGTGCCCCGCCATCACGAACCGCCGCGCCTGGTCGATGCGGATCTGCACGTCGTGCGGGTCGATCTTCATCGACCGCCCCAGGCGGATCTCCTTCATCTCCTGCCCGCGGCTGGCCGAGCGGCTCTTCTGCTCCTTCTTCGACAGCTCGTACTTGTACTTCCCATAGTCCATGATCTTGCAGACCGGCGGCCTGGAATCCGGCACGATCTCCACCAGGTCAAGCCCCGCCTCGTCCGCCCGACGCATCGCGTCGGCCGTCTCGACCACCCCGATCTGCTCGTTGTCCGGGCCGATCAGGCGGATGGGGGAAATGCGGATCATCCCGTTGATCCGCGTACGGCGGACCGGCGGGCCCGAGTCACGTTGTCCGAAGCGCATGGCGGCGATGGCGAAAACTCCTTGAGCAAAGCGCCGACGCGCCCGTCGCCCGGCAAGGCGCGCCCACGCGGCACGCCCGCCGACGCGACCCCGCGCCGACCAGTTCAATCACACATTGAATGGAGCCCCGGGCGATCATGACCGCGCAAACCGGGGGAGGTGAACATGGAATCCCGCGCCCGCCCGGCCGATAGGCCGTGCGCCCATGCCCGACATGCAGAACAGGTTGCTGAACTGGACGTGCGGCATAGTCGCTCAAAACGCGGACACGATCGACACTATCAGTATGCCCTTCGGGGCCCGCCGCCTTGCGGTTGCGGCGTCCGATAGTTCCTAGCACAGAACACTAACCCTTAAATCGGCCCGATGCAAGGGCTTATCGGTCGGAAATCACGTGAGATTTTCTAAATCTTTCGCAGGACCGCCAGCCCGTAGTTCGCCGGGGCGGTGTAGACGTCCAGCACCTGATACTTCCCGGCCGCCACCTCGTGCAGGTTGTCCAGCACGTACCGAGGCCCGGTATGCCCGCACAGAGCCGGGAACGTGTCGTGCAGCACGATGTACCCGCCCCTGGGCAGGAGCGGCTCGACCGCCTGGAAGTCCGCCGCCGCCCCCTTGGGTGAGTGGTCCCCGTCCAGGAAGGCCAGTTGCACCAGCCCCGCCGCCTCGTCCCCCTCACCCTTTCCGGCCCCCTCGGCCCGCAGCTCGTCGGCGAAGCGGCGCACGTTGGTGGACGAATCGCCGACGTGGATCGTGATCCGGTCGGCGACGCCGGCCCGCACGAACCGGTCCTGCACGGACTTCGGCCGTTGCTGGAAGATCGGCGCGTTGGCCAGCCGGGGGACCGTCGGGAGCGTGAACTCGTCGAAGGTGTGCACCATCGCCCCCGCCTCCAGAGCCGCGGCCATCCAGATCGTGCTCACCCCCAGGCACGTCCCGGTCTCGATCACCCGCTTCGGGCGCACGTTCTTGACCAGGGCGTGCAGGAACATGCCCGCCTCCGGCGAGATCGACGCTGGCCACGAGCCGGGCCGCCGGTACACGTCGCACAAGACCTTGTGCCAGCGGACGGGCGAGGCGGCCAGCTCCTCCGGGATCGGCCACGGCGAGACCGGCGTGCCCGCGGGGAAAAAGTTCCCCGCCGCCCGCTCCCGCTCCTCGACCAGCCGAACGGCCCGCGGCCCGACCGAGACGACGCGGTAGCCGGTTCTTCTCAGCAGCGAGTTGATGACAAGACCGGGGCGTGGCATGGGGCAAAAGATAGCACCATCTCGTGTCTTGGGTGGGGCTTGATGCCGGGAAACACTCCAGCCACCGACGCCCTACGCCTCACGCCCCACGCCGATCTTCTCACGTCGCGAACTGCACGACGTTGACGATCACGCTGGTGACCAGGAGGACGAAGAGGAGCCACAGCAGCTTCTGGTTCACCGGCCGCCGCTCCGAGGACATATCCACCGGCATCTCGCCGACGACGGCCGCCGCCTCGGCCTGGGCGATGCTCGCCATGTCCACGCCGCCGATGTCCTTGTGCGCGAGCGGCGGCGGCTGCTTTTTCTGCACGGCCTTGAGGTCCGTGATCAGGTCCGCGGCGGTCTGGTACCGGTCCCGCGGGTTCTTGGCCATCATCATCTCGATGATCTCGCTGATCCCGGCCGAGAGCTTCGGGTTCACGTGATCCGGCGGCACCAGCTCCGCCTTGAGATGCTTGTGCATGACGGCCGACGGGTTCTTGCCGTCGAACGGCACCGACCCGGTGACCATGTGGTAGAGCGTCGCGCCCAGCGAGTAGATGTCGGCGGGGGCGCCGATGTTCAGCTCGCCGCGGATCTGCTCGGGGGAGATGTAGTACGGCGTGCCGAAGGCCTTGCCCTGCTCGGCCTCCGCGGCTTCCTTGTCCGAGATCGCCCGCGCCAGGCCCATGTCCGCCAGCTTCACCACGCCGTCGGTGGTGATCATGATGTTCTTGGGCTTGACGTCGCGGTGGATCAGGCCGCGGCTGTGCGCGTGCTGCAGCGCCTCGGCCACCTGGATGATCACCTCGATCGCCAGGTCCTCCGAGTACCGCTTGTTCTTGATGATGTCGTCGTAGACCGTCCGCCCCTCGACAAACTCCATCACGAAAAAGTGGTAGTCTCCCGCCTGCCCGACGTCGTAGGCCTGCACGATGTTGGGGTGGTTGAGCTGGGCCGCGGCCCGCCCCTCCTGGTAGAACCGCTCGATGAACTGCGGGTTGTCGCTGAACTTCCGCGGCAGGACCTTGATCGCCACCAGCCGGTCCAGCGAAAGCTGCCGCGCCTTGAAGACCGTCGCCATCGCCCCCGCGCCGAGCTTGCCGAGCACCTTGTAGCCGGGGATCTGCTGGCCCGAGCGCTCGGCCTCGGCCTGCTGACGGATGCGTTCGAGCTGGCGGGAGGTGATGTAGTCGTTGGCGACCAGCAGGTGGGAGATGGTCTTCTGGTTGCCGTCCTGGGCGAGGGAGCGGGCCTGCTCGAAGCAGTGGTGGACCTCTTCGGCGGTCGCCAGGCCCTGGTCGACGACGATCTTGCCGATGATGGTGTCGATGTTGGTGCCGCCCTTGGAGCGGGCCGAGCCCCCGGTGCGGGAACCGGATCGGCTCGTCGAGCCGGCCGCGGCTTCCGCGGCGACCCGCGAATCCATCGGCGAGGTCTCGGACAGGTCGGGTTTGGAAGGTTGCTCGCTCATACGGTCGGCCGGTTCACGCTGAGAACACCGTATCGGACTTGCGGACGGCAAGAAGGGTATCGGCTCTCGGGCGTGCGCCTCGGCGGCAGGAATCGGATCAAAGTTCTCACAAGACCAGAAGGCGGGTGCAGGTTACAGGAAGTTTCGTTGATAAACCGGGGAACTCGGGAGGATAGGGGGATTGGGGAACTGTGAGGCAAGGATAGAAGCCACCTGACCCGGCCGGATCAAGGCGTCGTCGTACGCAGAGCCTCGATGTGGCGGCGCGGGAAAGGAAGCCGCACGCCGGACTTTCAACCGGCACGGCGGGGCGAGGGCCGAAAGCGCCGACGCCGGCGGCACGATGCGGGCAAGAGCCGCCCGTACCGGCCGAAGAACACTCGGCGACACCAGTTCCCTACGCCGGACGACCAGACGAGGTTTCTCCGCATTCTCACCCGCCCGTCGGCACCGGCGCGTTTGTGGTGTAGGGTATTTGGTGGCGCCGCTCTTCCGAGCCGGTGTGTGGGCGAGCCTGCACTCGGCCGCCCCCGCTCGGCTTGTCCCAAGAGCCGAGCCGCCGCAACGGCGTTCTCGGACGTGCGACGCGAACCTGTCGCCGAAGGCCGCCGAATACGATGTGTTCCTGCTTTGACCCGCGATCACGACCGATGCGCACCGGCCCGTCCATCTCCGTCTGTCGATCACGCCGCGACGGCTTCACGCTCATCGAGCTGCTGGTCGTCATCGCGATCGTGGCGCTCCTGATGGGGCTGCTCCTGCCGGCCCTGGGCCAGGCGCGGCGGGCGGCGAGGGCGACGGTGTCGCTCTCGAATCTCCGCAGCCTCAGCCAGCTCCAGGCGGGGTATTCGCTCGAGAACAAGGACTCGCTGGTCAACCCGTTTGATGCGAACAACGCCGCCCTGTGGTCGCACGTCATCGCCGGGGCGTACTGGTCGGAGTTTTTTATTCCCGACAGCAGCGGCGACGTCTCGCGGTGGGATTTCAACGCCGGGGAGGGGCGTGCCGCGACGGAGCTCTTTGCCGCCCACTGGGTGAGCCTGACGATGGCCGGGCTCTCCGACGCGGGGCAGGAGTCGAAGATGGCCTTCGCCCCGTCGGACGCCGCGGCGATCGAGCGGCACCGCGAACTCACCCAGGAGCCCGGCTACGTCCTCGGCGACTGGCTGTGGGACACGTCGTACTTCTACACGCCGACCGCGTGGCTCTCCTCCAAGCGGTACGCCACCGACCAGATGGTCGCGCTCAACCAGACCGTGGCGACGTACTGGCGGCGGAACCGCTCGGCCGACGTCCGTTTTCCCACCGCCAAGGTGATGATCTTCGAGCGGTTCGACTTCAACCAGACGTCGCGGCTCACCGCCAGCGGCGGGCGCACGCGGCAGTCGCCCGGGTGGAACAACCCCGGGGCCGCCCCGAACGTCGCCACCGCCGACGGGAGCGCCGCCAGTTACCCGATCTCCCGGCTCGAAGAGCTCGCGGCCGATGGCAGCACCCAGAACACCGTGTTCAGGCCCTCGGGCAAGTGGGACCTGATGACGTCGTACCTCAACAAGTACCGGCTCGGGAGCGACGGGCTGGAAAACGGCGAGAACGAGACGGTCAAGAACTGGTCGTACTTCTGGGCGACCCGTCAGGGCGTGCTCGGCCGCGACCTGCCGCGGTGAGCAGATTCACTGAACAGGCCCTGTGAACAGATCCCGAGCGGCGGTTTCCCGCGGCGTTGGGCTTTGATTGACCCTTGTTCTGGGGGTGATGGACGGGCCGATTCACTTCTTGCGGGTATTTGGCCACACGGCGGCGGCACGGGCGCACAATCTGGGGTAATCTGGAGTTACCGCCGTGTTCTCGGCGGCGGGCGGGGCGGGTGGCGGCGCGCCGGTTCTTCGGTGTGTACGGAGACGCGTCGCGGCAGCCGCGGAGAGGTGACCGGTGTTGCTCGGACGAGGTCCGGGAGGGTTTTTCCCATGCTGAACGCACCAAGGCTGTGCTCATTCGGCGCTGAGGGCTCGGCGTGCGGACGCCGAGAGGGGGAAGGGCGCGGTTTCACGCTCATCGAGCTGCTGGTGGTGATCGCGATCATGGCGTTGTTGATCGCCATCACGTTGCCGGCGCTGGGTGCGGCGAAGAAGGCGGCGTGGCTGACGCTGAGCCTGAGCAACCTTCGGCAGATCAACCTGGCCGCGGGGACGTACCGGGAGGAGCAGCGCGGGTACATGCCGCTGACGCTCTGCTATACGCGGGGCATGGCGCCGAGCACGGCCTATCGGTATACGACCGGCTGGTGCACGTGGTCGTTCGGGGGCAAGGACACGTCGTCGTGGTGGTACAACGGGTACGGCAACGCCTTCGACGTCGAGGCGGCGGACCGGCCGCTCAACCCGTATGTGTACCCGGAGATCACGTGGGAGGCTCCCGAAGCGCCGACGAAGATGCCGGCGAGCTGGCCGGGGCGCGGCAAGCAGGAGGCGGCGGTCTTCCGCGACCCTTCCGACACGTGGACGCACCAGCGGGGCTGGCCGAAGATGACGCAGAACGTCTCGTCGTACGAGGACGTCGGCACGTCGTACCACTTCAACGTGAAGTGGTGGAAGCAGCCGGAGATCACCACGCTGCGGTACCGCAAGGGGTTCGACGCGGCGTTCAACTTCGGCGTGCAGCGGCTGCGCGTCTCGGACGCGTTCGTGCCGTCGCAGATGGTGTGGCTGCACGACCAGTACGCCGACGTGGTGGTCAACCAGGCGAGCGAGAACTACGAGCTGATCAACGGCTACGGCACGGCGAACAAGTCGGTCATGGCCTTCATGGACGGGCACGTGGGCTATCACCCCGTTTTTCCCGGCGCGAGCGAGCACTCGTTCCGCAACGAGTTTTATACGTTCATCTTTGATGGCCTGCGTCCGCCGCAATGATTCTCGGAAAAATAAGCTGCCGATCCGGATCGTCCGCGGCACAGGCGTCTCGCTGCTCTGTTGAACTCGTCTGTCTTTGGCGGCACCGGTCTCCAGACCGGTGCGTGGGCGAGCTTGAAATCTTGCTGCGGTGTTGAAATCCTCAATCTGGGTTGGGTGGGGCGGGCGTCCCGCCCGCCCTGCGGTAGTCTTTGTGCAGCCCATTGGGCGGGCGGGATTTTTGTCCCCGCCCCACCCAAGACACGTTGATGTTCTCTACTCGTGAACACATCGTGTCCATCGGTACGCCCTTATGATGCCCCTTTCAGACCGTGCCCGGCGAGGCGGCGAGAAAGGAGACACGCGATGATCAAGGCGGCCGTGGTGCTGTCGGGGTGCGGGTACCTGGACGGCAGCGAGATCAGCGAAGCGGTGAGCGTGCTGCTGCATTTGAGCCGTGCGGGGGGCGAGGTGCGGTGCTTTGCGCCCGACAAGCCGCTCAAGGAGGTCGATCATCTCAAGGGCGAGCCCACCGGCGAGACGCGGAGCGTGCTGAGCGAGGCCGCCCGGATCGCGCGGGGGAAGGTCGAGCCGCTCAACACGCTCGATGAGCGGCAGTTCGACGCGGTCTTCTTTCCCGGCGGGTTCGGGGCGGCCAAGAACCTCTGCGACTTTGCCGAGAAGGGCGCGGCGTGCGGCGTCGAGCCGGACGTCGAGCGCGTGCTCAAGTCGTTCCGGGCGGCGGGCAAGCCGATCGGGCTCTGCTGCATCGCGCCGGTCCTGGCGGCGAAGGTGCTCCCCGGTGTGAAGGTGACGCTGGGGAACGACGCGGGCGTCGCGGCGGCGGTGGAGCAGATGGGCTCGCGTCACGAGAACCACGCCGTCACCGAGGCGGCGGTCGACGCCGAGCACCGGGTTGCGACGGCCCCGGCGTACATGTATGGTGATGCGCCCGTCCACGAGGTGTACCTCGGGATCGGGCACATGGTCGAGCAGACGCTCAAGATGGTGAAGAAGAACTGAAAACAGAGACAGATCGATTCGGAGTGTGCTGAAATCCTCTGAAAATGAGGCCCAGGGACATGTCCCTGGGCTTGCACGAGGGCTCAAGGAGTTTGTACTGGCATGTTGGTGACGCAGAAACGCCCGCGGGAGTTGAAGTGGTTCCTCGCGGGGCCGCTGCTCTACGGAGACTGGGGGACCAGCCGGCTGTACGTGCTGGGGCTGGCGTTTTATTTCACCGGGCACGCCTCGCCGCTCTACCTGGCGGCGATGGGCGTGTTGATGGCCGCGGTGGCGTGGGCGTACACGGTGATCTGCCGCTGCTTCCCCGATGGCGGGGGCGTGTACACCGCCGCCCGGCAGATCCATCCTGTCTTGTCGGTCGTCGGCGCGACGCTGCTTTTGGCCGGGTATGTCATCACCGCGGCGATCTCGCTGGTCGAGGCGTTCCACCATTTCCGCATCCCGCTGGGCGAGGGGGGGCTGGGGCTCTTTGTCCTGTGCGCGGCGGCCCTGGCGGTGCTGGGGTTCGTCAACTGGTTCGGGGCCAAGGCGGCCGGACGCTTTGCGCTGGTGATCGCCGGCGTGGCGATGGGCGTGTCGCTGGTGATCGCGGTCGCGTGCGTGCCGGCGCTGGATGACGGGCTCAAGGCGATGACGTGGCACACGCACCGCTCGCCGTGGGGGAGCTGGACGTCGTTTGTCGCGATCGTCCTGGCGTTGTCGGGGGTCGAGTCGGTCGCGAACATGACGGGGCTGATGAAAGAGCCCGTGGGGCGAACGGCCAAGAAGACGATCTGGCCGGTGCTGGCGGAGGTGGCGATCCTCAACCTGGTCTTCGGCGTCGCGCTCACGGCGCTGCCGGAGCTGATCCATGTCACCGAGCCGTGGGCGGTCGCTTCGCAGGGTGATCTCACCGACAACCTCGTGCCGTACCGCGACACGGCGATGCACGTGCTCGCGGTGTCGTTCATCGGGCCGGGCTTCGGGGCGGTCGCGGGGGTGGTCTTCGGGCTCTTGCTCGTCTCGGCGGCCAACACGGCGGTGGTGGCGCAGGTCTCGGTGCTGTACGCGATGGCGCACGACAAGGAGCTGCCCAAGCCGCTGTCGAGGCTGAACTACTCCGGCGTGCCGTGGCCGGCGCTGATCGCCTCGTGCGTGGTGCCGGCGGTGGTGCTGGCGGTGGAGCGCGACGTGACGCGGCTGGCGGAGCTGTACGCCGTCGGCGTGTGCGGGGCGATCGCGGTCAACGTCTTCTGCTGCGCGGCCAATCGCAAGCTGCCGATCAAGGCGTGGGAGCGGGCGTGCATGGCGCTGGTGGGGGCGGTGATGGCGGCGGTCTTCGTGACGATCATCGGGACCAAGTGGAACGCGACGCTCTTTGCCGGGGCGATGGTCTTTGTCGTGCTCGCCGTTCGGCAGGGGCTGATCTGGCGGCGGACGAAGGTCGCGGCGGCGCTCTCCGAGCCGACGATGGGGTGGATGGCCGAGCTGGAAAGGCCGCCGCTGGAGATGAAGGCGGGCATGCCGCGGATCATGCTCGCGGCGCGCGGCAGGTACCAGGCCGAGTTCGCCGTCGATTTGGCGAGAAGGCGCGGCGGGGCGCTGTTTGCGATCTACGTGCGCACGCTGGGGATGCTCGACGTCGCGCCCGGCTCGGTGCCGAGCGTCGCCGACGACCCCGAGGCGGCCGAGAGCCTGGGGACGGCGGCGCTGCTGGCGCGGCAGTACGGCGTGCCGTTCGTGCCGATCTATGTCGTGGGCGGCAACATCGTCGAGGAGATCCTCGATTACACGGTGACGTTCGGGTGCGACACGCTGATCCTCGGCAAGAGCCGTCGGCGGGCGTTCGCCAAGGCGTTCGAGGGGGACGTGGTCTCGCGGCTGGCGGCGCACCTGCCCAGCGAGGTGGCGCTGATCACGCGCGAGGCGACGCCGCACCCGATGCCGGCGCCGCCGACGCCCACGCCGTCGCCTCAAGCATCGCGAGAGGATGTTCCGTCCGTATCGCCCGTTGACGAGCCCGCAGCGCAAGCAAGGGCCGATGCGGAGTCGACGTGAACAGACGGTGTGCGCCCCACCCTCGCTGGCGCTTCGGGCTCGTTGATGTGCATCGCCCTACGCTCTGGTGATGCCGATTGCCGCCGATGAACAGATGGATGACGCGTTGACCGCCGACCGTTCCAAGATGCCGGATGCGAACGACCCGCTGGCCGGGCTGACTGGGCCGCAGCGCGAGGCGGTCGCTCACACGGAGGGGCCGCTGCTGGTGCTCGCGGGGCCGGGCTCGGGGAAGACGCGCGTCATCACCCGCCGCATCGCCCACCTCATCGGCTGCGGCATCCCGGCGTGGCAGATCCTGGCGCTGACCTTCACCAACAAGGCCGCCGCGGAGATGCGGGAGCGCGTCACGCACATGCTCGGCGAGGGGAACGTTTCTCGTGGCCTGACCGTCACGACGTTCCACAGCCTGTGCGCCCGGCTGCTGCGGCGGTTTGCGCCGGAGGCCGGGCTGCCTGGGCTGACGGCGAACTTCACGATCTACGACACGGCGGACCAGACGACGATCGTGAAGGGGGCGCTGGAGAAGCTGAACGTCTCGACGAGCAACTTCCCGCCGCGGAGCGTCTTGAGCGCGATCAGCTCGGCGAAGAACGAGCTGATCGACGAGACGGCCTACGCCGCACAGGCCGGGGATTTTTACGCGAGGACAATCGCCAAGCTCTATTCGGCGTATCAGGCGGGCCTCCGCGCGGCCGACGCCTGCGACTTCGACGACCTGCTCGTGCTGACGGCCAAGATGCTGCGCGAGAACGCGAGCGTCCGCGAGCAGTGCCGGAGCCGTTGGCAGTACCTGCTCATCGACGAGTACCAGGACACCAACAAGGCGCAGTTCGTCATCGCGTCGCTGCTTGCGGGTTCGGGAGGGGGGGGCGGAAAACCCAATATCTGCGTGGTGGGCGATCCGGACCAGTCGATCTACCGCTGGCGTGGCGCGGATATCGAGAACATTCTGCAGTTCGAGCAGGTGTACCCGGGGGCGAAGGTGATCGCGCTGGGGGAGAACTTTCGTTCGACCAAGCGGATCATCGCGACGGCCGACACGCTCATCAAGAACAACACGCAGCGCAAGCACAAGCCGCTCTTCACGGCGAATGAGGAAGGCGAAAAGATCGAAGCGATCGCCTGCCGTGACGAGCACCACGAGGCGATGCTCGTCGCCGATTGGCTGCGGTCACGCAAGGAAGAGAACGGCTTGGGGTGGAAGGACATGGCCGTCTTCTACCGCACCAACGCGCTCAGCCGTGTGCTGGAGGACGAGCTGCGGCGGCAGGGCATCCCCTACGTCATCGCGCGGGGCACGGCCTTCTACCAGCGCGAGGAGATCAAGAACGCCCTCGCGTACCTGCGCGTGGTGGCCAACCCGGCCGACGACGCCTCGCTGCGGCGGATCGTCAACACGCCGGCCCGCGGCATCGGGGCGACGACCATCGCCCGGCTGGAAAACGCCGCGGCGGAGGCCGTGCGAGAAGACGGGGGAAGAGGCGTGCCGCTGCTGACGGCGATGCGGTATGTCGAGCAGCTCGCGCCGGATGTCGCCGCACGCACGCAGAACGCGATCAGGAAGTTTGTCGAGATGGTCGACGGGTGGTGCGGCATGAGCGTGTCGGGTGTGCAGACGACCGACGCGGTCGACGAGGGGGGCATGTTCGCGCCGGAAGAAGCGGCCGAGCCGAAGCCGCGGGGTGATGAGTACGCGCAAGGAGCGCTGCCGGAGCTGGTCGAGCGGGTGATCCGCGAGAGCGGCCTGGAGAAGATGTACAAGCCCACCAGCGACAGCGAGCAGGAACGCCTGGAGAACCTGGCCGAACTGGTCAGCTCGGCGCGCGACTTCGAGGACGAGTACGACCCCGCGGCCGACCCGGTGCTGGGCGAGACGGCCGGCGCAGAGCAAACAGAACCGGCGAGCATCGGGCTCTTGCCGTTGCTCCGCGCGTACCTCGAGCAGGTCACGCTTGTCGCCGACGCCGATGCCGTGGATCCGTCGCAGGGGGCGGTGACGCTGATGACGTTGCACGCCGCGAAGGGGCTGGAGTTCCCGGCGGCCGTGGTGGTGGGGCTTGAGGAGAACGTCCTGCCGCACAGCCGCGCCGGCGAAAACCCGCTGGACCTGGAGGAGGAGCGACGGCTCTTCTTCGTCGGCATCACGCGGGCGATGAAACGCCTGCTGATGACGTGCGCCCGCTACCGCACCGTCCGCGGCATGACCGACCGCTCGATCCCGAGCCGTTTCCTCGACGAACTGCCGCGTGAGCACGTCGTCTTCGCCGACATGGCCGGCGACGCGATGGGGGGCGGGCATGGTTACGACCCGGACTGGGACGACGAGCCGGCCGGCGGTGGTGGGGGCGGGGGCGGAGGGGGGCGCTACAG
>CAZZDW010000072.1:0-18171 GCA_964652945.1 uncultured Phycisphaeraceae bacterium | reverse complement strand
GGGGTGGGGGGAGGGGGGGGCTTCAGGCCCCGACCCTGCCGTTTCCTGTATCATGCCGCCCATCGAACGAAACCCGACGGCGTCTTTTCCGAGTAGACAGCCGGGAGGCCACATTCATGCTGGAGATGCTGACCACCGAGCTCGCCCCGATCTTCACCGTCCCCGCGGTCTTCGGGACGGCGTTCTTCCTCCTCCGCCTCGTCCTCCTGCTCGTCGGAGCCGCCGACGCCCACCTCGAAGTCCACACCGACGGCGTCGACTTCGGCGACGCCCACCACACCGACCCCGGCGAGGCGTTCAAGTACCTCTCGCTCCAGTCGGTCCTCGGCTTTGCGATGGGTTTCGGCTGGGCCGGGCTGGCGGCGTACCGGGCCGCGGAGCTGAGCGTCGGCCTCAGCATGCTCGTCGCGGTCGCCGGCGGGGTCGCCATCGTCTGGCTCCTCGCCCTGCTCATGAAGGCCATGCACGACCTGCAGTCCTCCGGCAACGTCGACCCGCACAACACCATCGGCCACGAGGGGGACGTCTACCTGAGCATCCCCTCCACCGGCTCGGCCGAGGCGGGCGCGGCCGTGTCGTTTTCGCCCGGCCGCGGCCAGGTCCGCGTCACCATCGACGACCGCCAGCGCATCTACGACGCGATCGAAGAAACCCTCGACGGCCGCCCGCCCGCCGGCCTGCCCACCGGCACGCGCGTCCGCGTCGTCGGGGTCGACGGCGGGCACACCCTCCGCGTCGTCCGCGCCTGATTTACCTCTTCCTCTCTTCACCGGTTTCTCAGCACTTCCACACTCGCCATCCACCTTGGAGCCCAAGACATGAACGCCGGCCCGCTCAACTCGGACCTCTCGACCATCCTCACGCTCGCCCAGATGAGCGACGGCACGCGCGGGCTGCTCTACCTCGGCCTGCCGCTGGTCGCGGTGCTGGTCCTGCTCTTCTTCCTCATCTTCCTCGTCAAGCAGTACAAGCGCTGCCCGTCCAACCGCATCCTCGTCGTCTACGGCAAGGTCGGCTCCAACCGGGCCGCCAAGTGCCTGCACGGCGGCGGCACGTTCATCATCCCCCTCATCCAGGACTACGCCTACCTCAATCTGGAGCCGCTGGTCATCGACATCCCTTTGGAAGGCGCGCTCTCGCTCAACAACATCCGCGTCAACGCCCCCGCGACCTTCACCGTGGCGATCTCGACCCGCCCCGACCTGATGAACAACGCCGCCGAGCGCCTGCCCGGGCTCACCGGCATGAACATCCGCGAGCTGGCCCAGGACATCATCCTCGGCCAGCTCCGCCTGGTCATCGCGACCCTGACGATCGAGGAGATCAACAAGGACCGCGAGAAGTTCATGGCCCTCATCAACGAGAACGTCGCGCAGGAGATCAACAAGATCGGCCTCGACCTCATCAACGTCAACATCCGCGACATCACCGACGAGTCGGGCTACATCCAGGCGATCGGCAAGCGTGCCGCGGCCGAAGCGATCAACCGCGCCAAGGTCGAGGTCGCCCAGCAGGAGCGCGAGGGCGCCACCGGCGAGGCGATCGCGGTGCGCGAGCGGACGGTCAACGTCGCCCGCGAGTCCGCCACCGCGGCCGAGGGGCAGAAGACCGCCGAACGCCAGCGCCGCGCGGCCCTTGCCGCGCTGGAAGCCGAGGCCGTGACCGCCGAGGTCCAGGCGCAGCGCGACCGCGAGATCGCCACCGCCCAGCGCGAGGCCGAGACGGTCGCCGCCCGCAAGGCCGCCGAGCAGGAACGGCGTATCCGCGTCGCCGACGCCGAAGCCACCGCGACCGTCGGCGAGAACACCTCGCAGGCCCGCATCGCCGAGGCCGACGCGCAGCTCGGCGAGATCAAGGCCGAGTCGCGCCGCCGCAGCGATGTCGCCAACGCCAAGGCCCAGGAGGCGATCCTGCTCGCCCAGCGCGACCAGGAGCTGGCCCGCCTCGCCAAGGACCAGATCGCCCCGCAGGAGATCGAGAAGAAGCGCGTCGAGATCGCCGCGGCGGCCGCCGCCGAGAAACGCCGCATCGAGGCCCAGGGCGACGCCGACGCCATCTTCGCCAAATACGAGGCAGAGGCCCGCGGCGTGCAGAAAGTCCTCGAAGCCAAAGCCGAAGGCTACCGCCAACTCATCGCGGCCTGCGGCGAAAACCCGCAGGTCGGCCCCACGCTCCTGCTCATCGAGCAACTGCCGCAGCTCGTCGCCGAGCAGGTCAAGGCGATCCAGAACCTCAAGATCGACAAGATCACCGTCTGGGACACCGGCACCGGCGGCAACGGCCATAGCGCGAATGGAACCGGCCGCAACACCACCGCCGACTGGCTCAGCGGCATGGTCGGCGCGCTGCCGCGTCTGCACGAGCTGGCCCAGCAGGCCGGCATCGAGTTGCCGCAGGCCCTCGGTAAGATCGACCACGCCAAAGAGAACGGCGTCGTCGATGAGAACAAAGACGCCTGAGCAATGATGAGCCGCAGTTGAGCTTTCGAAAAGTTGGACGTGGCACAGGCGTCCCGCCTGTGCCATGTGGCTCCAGCGTTCTTGCACAGGCCAGACGCCTGTCCCACAGGCAAACATTCCCCCACGGCCTGATCGCCGCGGCCGCGTCTCCGCCTTCCCAACGGCCCGCCGGCCAATAGCCCTCTTTCCCTTACGCCCCCGTTCCGCCCGCCGCTCCTTCTGCGCCAGTCCCCTCCGCCGGCACGCTCGGCACGCCCAGCGCCTCGGCGAACTTGTCGCACTGCCCGGCCAGCACGAAGTCCTTCTCCGTCAGCCCCCCGGCGTCGTGCGTCGAGAGCGTCAGCGTCACCTTGTTGTACCGCACCAGAATATCCGGGTGGTGCTGGGCGTCCTCCGCGGCGTCGGCCGTCTGGTCCACAAACTTCATCGACTCGACAAAGTTCTTGAAGCGGTACGTCCGCTGGATCGCCCCGCCCGTCTCGGCCCACTCCGGGAGCGTCGCGAGCCCCGCCTTGATCTGCGCTTCCGTGAACTTCTCCATCGTCATCTCCGTGACCCCGCTTCGTGTGAGGCGCCCCCCCGTCGCGTGCCGCCCCGGCTTGCTGTGGACGCATCGCCCACCCGCGTAGTGTACAACCCCATGTCGCCCGCCGCGATCGATGAGCCTCGCATCTCCGACCCGCCCGGCTCCTCCCCGGATCGCGGTGCCGGTTCGTCGCCGGTGCTCCCGCAGCGTACGCGCCTCGCCCCCTCGCCGACGGGCGCGCTCCACCTCGGCAACGCGCGGACGTTCCTGCTCACCTGGGCGATGGCCCGCCGCCGCGGCTGGTCGATCCCGCTGCGCATCGAAGACCTCGACACGCCGCGCATCAAACCCGGCACCACCGAGGCCCTCGTCGACACCCTCCGCTGGCTCGGCCTCGACTGGGATCCACCTGCAGCAAATCACTCTGCCACTCTGCCGCTTTGCCACTCTGTCACTTCCAAAGATTATCTCGTCCAGTCCCACGACCTCGAGCCCTACCGGGCCGCGATGCGGTTCCTCGCCGCACGCGGCCTCGCCTACCCGTGCCCGCTCACCCGCGCCGAGATCGAGCGTGCCGCATCGGCGCCGCAGGAAGGGGCGCACGACACGCCCTTCCCCGCGCACCTCCGCCCGGCGAGCGCCGGCCAACCATTCGACTTCGACGCCGAAGAGGCCGCCGCTTGCCGTGGCACAGGCGTTGGGGGGGCGCCTGTGCGAACCGCTGGTGATATGGGCGCCAACTGGCGCTTCATCGTCCCGTCCACGCCCGTCACGTTCCACGACCTCTTCGCCGGCGAGCAGACCTTCGACGTCTCCGCGATCGTCGGCGACTTCGTCCTCTGGACCAAACGCGGCACGCCCAGCTACCAACTGGCCGTCGTCGTCGACGACCTCCGCCAGCACATCACCCACGTCCTCCGCGGCGACGACCTCCTCGATTCCGCCGCCCGGCAGATCCTGCTCTACCGCGCGTTCGCAAGCGATCCTGTTGGTTCGGGCTTTCACCCGAGACCCGGAACCCGGAACCCGGAACCCGTTTTCTGCCACTTCCCCCTCGTCCTCGGCCCCGACGGCCGCCGCCTCGCCAAGCGCCACGGCGACACCCGCCTCGATCACTACCGTGCCGCGGGCGTCCCCGCCGAGGCCGTCGTCGGCCTCATCGCCCACTGGTCCGGCGTGCTCCCCGCCCGCCGCCTCATGTCGGCCCGCGAGTTCGCCGACGCCTGGAGGGCCGATCTGAATACCATCCCCCGCGCCCCGATCACCTTCTCACCCGAGGACGACCAGTGGCTCCTTTCCCAGGCATAGAACGGGCCGGATCAACGAGCCCCGAACGGGCGACCCGGCGCTCTCATACGAGACGCGAGCGTCAGCGAGCGTGTCTTGATGCTCAAACACAACAGAGCATCCCGACAGCCATGAAACTCGCGCAAAGCCCGAGGTGCTTCATGCTCATCGCGATGCTGCTCCTGTTCGTGCAGGCGTTCACACTCCCCGGCTGCGACGAGTCCGCCGCGTCCTCGTCTTCGCCGTCTGCCAAGGCGGGCCGATCCTCGTCATCCGCCGACACCTCCAAGGCCAAGCAGGCCGACGTGGCGCGTTCGCCCGCGGGGCTCGAGCTGGTCGACGTCACGCTCGCCGGCGAGGCCTTCCACCTCGAGCTGGCCGCCGACGAGCCGACGCGCACCAAGGGCCTCATGGGCCGCGAGTCGATCGACAAGGACGGCGGCATGCTCTTCGTCTTCCCCCGCGCCCAGGTCCGCGTGCAGAACTTCTGGATGAAGAACTGCCTCACCGACATGGACATCCTCTTCCTCGACGCCTCCGGCCGCGTCCTGGCGACCCACGAGATGAAGAAACAGCCCCTCCAGGGCAAAGACCCCGCCGCCGGCCCCGACGAGTCCGAAAAGGACTACGAGGACCGCATCCAGAAGACCGCCAGTTATTCGAGCCGTTTCCCCGCCACCTTCGCCATCGAGCTCGCCCCGGGCCGTGTTAAAGAGCTCGGGATAAACGAGGGGGACAAGGTCGAGTTTGACGCCCCGGCCCTCAAGGCCCGAGCCCGCTGAGTCGATCGTCCGCATGCCGGTTCTTGTATCCGCACGGCGTTGTCAAGCCGTAGCGGATGGAGGGCCATCCCGCTGACGAGGCTCGCCGTGCGCGACACGCAGATCGCCCTCATCTCCACCGACGACTCGGGCGACTCCCTCCACGTCCGACGGCTCTTCGAGCCCATCGCCGCCGCGTGGCTCCACCGCTACGGCTTCACGCCCACCCTCCTGCCCGTCACCCCCGAGTCCCTCCTCACCCCCGCCGAGGCCAAAAAAGCCGCCGCCTGGGACGCCGCCGTCCTCGGCCCGCTCAGCCACCCCGTCTCCCCGCGCATCCTCATGGTCCTCGACGTGCTCGCCCAGGCCATGCTCCCCACGCTCGGCCTCAGCGATTCGGCCGACCCGCGCTTATCCAACTTCGAACCGGGCGGCCTCTTCCTCCGCGCAGACGGCGACGACCCCGTCGAGACCGCCTGCATCCTCCGCACGCTCTGCGCCCGCCAGGAAGCCGTCCGCAACCTCAACCAGAGCCTCAGCCTCACCCAGTCCTTCCAGGGCGAGGCCGCCGCCGAGATCGACCGCCTCCACCAGGAACTGCTCCTCGCCGCCAAGGTCCAGCGCGACTTCATGCCCAAGGAGATGCCCAGGGTGCCCGGCCTCGAGTGCTCGGTCCTCTTCCGCCCCGCCGGCTTCGTCTCGGGCGACACCTACGACGTTACCGTCATCGACGAGCGCTACGTCTCCTTCTTCCTCGCCGACGCGATGGGCCACGGCGTCCCCGCCGCCCTCATGACCCTCTACATCGACGGCTCCCTCCCCCGCTCCGAGGCCACGCCCACCGGCTACCGCATCGTCCAGCCCGCCGAGGCCGTCACCCGCCTCAACCAGGAACTCTGCGAGTCCTCCGCCGGCCCCACCCGCTTCGTCACCGCGGTCTGCGGCCTGGCCGACCTCCAGCTCGGCACGCTCACCCTCGCCGTCGCCGGCCACCCGCCGCCGCTCCGCGTCGGGCCAAGCGGCGTCAAGCCCGTCGAAGTCGGCGGCATGTTGCTCGGCGTCATGGCCGACTACGAGTACGAACAGGAGACCTTCCGCCTCGACGAAGACGAGCTGCTCGTCCTCTATTCCGACGGCGTCGAAGCCGCCTTCGCCCCCAAGATCGACCCCGCCGAAAAAGCCGAGCTCCTCAAAGACGCCGGCAAGCTCCCGGCCACGCTGGCGCTCTTCGAGCACATGCGCTCCATGCGCCGCGGCACGGCCCTCTCCAGCCTCGCCGCCGCGATGGACGCCCTCGGCAACGACCTGGATCAGCAGCTCGGCTCCTTCCACCAGGAAGACGACGTGTCGGTGCTCGCCCTGCAGATGACGCCGAAGCGCGCACCCCGCCAGCCCGAGCTCGACGGCGTCGACCACGCCGCAACCGACGCCGTGCTCAGCCGGTAACACCCGCAACGGCTTCTTCGCAAAGCTCCCAAGATATTTTCGGTGCTTCCTGCCTTCCCAGCGGCCAACGGCCAATGGCCAAATCTGTGTTCTCAGACGCAACCCGTGCTCCGATGGCAACTTGCGCCGTTTCGGGCGGCCCTCATGTGCCGTATGTCCACCTTGCACCGGGAAATCTCGTGAAACCGTTACCACCTTACCGACGAAACATCTCATGAGTGTCTCATCATTCGCCGGCCAAGATCGCCGGGAGAAAGGGGTGCCCAAGATGGCCCGACGCAAAGACAACTCAGGGTACAACGACAAGATCACCCCCGAACGGCTGTTCGAAGCGGCCGAGGCGGCGCTGTTCGCCGCAAGCGAAGTCGCCGAGTACACCGGCGGCCCCGTCCCCTACCCCGCCGACCTGATGGGCTCGCCCATGCAACCCGATCACCTCTCAGCCTTTACGCGCTGGGAGATCGAACGCGCCAGCGAGTTCCTCGTCCGCATGGGCATGATCGAATCACCCAAACGCACGGCCTGACCAAGCGCAGAAAGCGGTGAGCCGGGGTGTGTCGCCCCGTGCTTTTCAGTTCCGTTCGTCTTCCGTGCATATCCACAAACTGTTTGGCCTCCGGGCGGACGGCACGACGACCGTGCCGCCCGCCTTGTTATTTGGTCATGGATCTCTTTTTGTGGCACAGGCGTCCCGCCTGTGCATTCTGCCTTGCCAATGGCCATCGGCCCATGGCCAATGGCCAATGGCCTTTTCACTCCCGCTCGTGTATTTCTGGCAACCGACCGATACAGTCTCTTCAGGAAGGGGGGGGCGTTATGCGAACCGACCCGATGATCCCGTTGAAGACGACGCTCGACGAGGACCCTCGCGCCCTCATCCTGCGGCTCTCCGGTTCGGCCGGCCTCAGCGACGCCGACGCGCTCGAAGCCGGCATCAACGACCTCATCGCCCGCCGTCCGACCCGCGTCGTCATCGACGTCTCCGAGCTCACCTTCATCACCAGCACGTCGATCGGCCACCTGCTGGCCCTCGGCCGCGCCGCCGAATCGGTCGACGGGCGTGCGGTCATCGCCGGCGCACGCGGCGAGGTCGCCGAGGCGCTCCGCCGCTGCCGCATCGAGCACCTCATCGCGCTCTGCCCATCCGTTGAAGACGCCCTGCATGAAGTGAACAGCAAGCAGTAAGCAGTGAACAGAAGGCAGTAAAGAAGCACCGATACGCACACGTGCGTGCATTCTGTTCAGTGTTCACTGCTTACTGTTCACTTTCTTCTTCACCGCCTCCAGCCGTTTTCGGTGGATCTCCCGCTCCGGCTCGATCTCGACCAGCGCCTCGATCTGGTGCTGCGCCTCGCCGAGGTCCCCCTTCCGCAGCGCCACCGTCGCCGCCAGCTCGCGCATAGAGGCATCAAACGGCGCGATCCGCGTCGCCCGAAGCGCCCTCTCCATCGCCGGCCCAAACTCGCCCAGCGCCGCATACCGTCTCGCCAGTTCCGCGGCGTAGGTCGGCGAGTGCTGCTCCCGCGCATCCAGAAACTCCAGATGCCGCACGGCCTGCCGAACCGTCGCCGGATCGTCCAGCCCCTTCGCGACCAGCAGCTTGGCCAGCACGCGGTGCGGCATCGGGTCCACCGGCCGCGCCGCCGCGTACCGCTCGATCAGCTCGACATCCTCGTCCGTCGCATTCCCCCCGTGCTCTTCCAGCCGCCGCTTCACCGCCAACTCCAACAGCTCCGGCTGCTCGGGGTACTCCTCCAGCCACTCATCGAGCCTCGCGCTCAGCAGCGCGCGGTCGTCCAGCTCCTCTTCGCCCGCGCGCCGCTCCGCGTCGGCGCTGGCCATCAGTTCGCGCACGCTCGGCGTCGACCCGTTGACGCGCAGGCCCCACGCCGCGACCTGCTCGCGCGCCCACGCCGTGAAGCGCTTCATGAACGCCTCGCGGTCAACGCCCAGCACCTTCTCGAACGCCGCCGGCTCCGGCGTCCCCTTCGCGTACTCGTCCATCAAGTCGAGCGGCGTCCGCGCGCCCCACGTCTCGACGATAAACTGGTACATCCAGTGCCCCTGCGCGTACGCCTGCGACCGGTCCTGCGGCTCTTTCGGCCTCACAAACGCGATGTTGATCCGCACCAGGTCGAACAACGTGCCGCTTTCCAGCGCCTGCGCCAGCAAACGGCACGTGTCATAGTCCCGCGGCGAAAGCTCCAGGTACACCGCCGACGCCTCGGTGAACCAGTGCGGGATCGCGTTGTTGGTCCGTTCGAGCGTGACCGTGTGCGTGTACTCGTGCCGCAGCACGCGGTCCCAGTCGTACGTCCCCCAGTGGTTCGCGCCCGTCCGCGGCGATTCCATCGCGATCACCGGCCCCGTGCTCGCCGCGATCGTGTGGATGTCCGGCATCCCCGCGATCCGCACGGCAAACCACTGGTGATCGGGCATCAGGTCGATCGTCGTCTTGCGGCTCGGCTCGAAGTCGATCCCGCCGCGCTCGCTGCCGCAGACGATCGCGTGGTTGCGCTCCATGATCGGCAGCATCTCGCGGGCGAGGAGCCCATCGTCGCCGCCGGGGCTTCCTTCTTTGAGGCGCTTGTAGCGCACGATGAAGTGCTCGCTCTCGACTTTCGCGTAGGTCACCAGCTCGCGCACCAGCCGCAGCGAGTTGTCCGCCCGCACATTGAACGGGTCCATCCGGCACGCCTCTTCGAGGGCCGCCAGCGCCTCGTTATCGCGTCCGGCCTGCAGCTCCATCAGGCCCCGCTCGATCAACGGCGAGGGCCAGTTGGGCAGCCTGCGGTGCGCCTCGTCGAGCGCCGCCGCCGATCGGGCGTACTGCCGCGCCTCGCTGAGGGCCGCGCCGACGCGGAAATACCCCTCGGCATACCCCGGCGCGAGCGAATCCAGCTCATCGAGCACCGCCTGCTCGCCCGCCTCGTCAAACCGCACCGCGAGCGCGGCCGCTTTCAGCGCCAGTAATTCCCGCATCGTCGGATACACCGCCAAGGCTTTGTCCAGCGCGGCGGTCGCCGTGTCCACGTCGCGCTGCCGCAGCGCCGCCCTCGCGCGGATGATCGCCGCATATGCAGAAATCCCCGGCGTCCCGTCATCGTCGCCGGCAAGCACGTCAAGCCGCAGGGCAACCCGCTCGGCGTTCTCCATGTCAAAGCCCATCACCATCTGCTCGCCCAGCAGCAGCCACGCGGCCGCGCAGCGCGGGTTGAGCTTGAGCGCCTCGAGGAGCGACTCGCGGGCCTGCGCGGGGTTGTCCTTGTCGTCGAGCAGGCGGGCCTCTTCGAGGCGGCTGCGCCACGAGAGCCGGTCGAGCCGCATCCGCGCATCGGCGAGCATGTGCATGAGCGCCTTGAAATCCTGTTCGTTCTTCCGGCTGTCGATGAGCCGCGCCCGCAGCGCCAGGGCCTTGACGGCCTCGACGACGCCCTCCGCCGTCGGCGTCTGCTGCCCTTGCAGCAGCCGTGCGGCGTCCTCGGCCGTCCGCGCCGCCTCGTCGTAGCGTCCCAGCGCCGCCTGCGCCTCGGCGCGGATCCGCAACCCCCGCGCCGAGCCCTTGAGCGCGTCGTCCATCAGGTCGAGCGCGGCGATCGCCTCCTCGGCCCCGCCGCGTGCGAGCATCGCCTCCGCCTTGTCGAGCGGTTCGGCGTCCTCGGCCGTCAACGACGGATCATCGAACGCCCCGCGCAGCAACGCCGCGCGTGCCGCCCGCGCCGGCGTGTTGAGATCCTCCGGCTTCCAGATCCCGTGCGCGATGCGCACGTCGTGCCGCTCGTCGGCCGACAGATACGCCGCCTCGGCGAGCGCCGTCACCGACGCCGCGGCCTCGGGGATCGGCGCGGGCTCCAGCTCCGCCGGATCGAACGCCTCGTCCTCGTCGTGCCGATGGATCTCGGGCGCGTCGATCTTCGACGGCTCAACATCCGTGACCTGCGCATGCAATGTGAAAGCGGCGAAAAGCACGAGCGCCGCGCCTGCCGCTCTCATACGAGACGCGACCGTCAGGGAGCGTGTCGGGCTGCTGGAGAACGGGGAACGCTCGCTGACGCTTCGCGTCTCGTACACAGAACAGCCGATCGTGTCTGCTCCACCCATGCCATAACCTCCGATTCCCCCATATCGGCCTTCAGCATCTCGACGCGGTTCCATACCCATTTATCGGTCCGATGCGTCGCCCGGTTCGGCGTTTCTCAGTTCTTCGACCTGCGCGGGCGGCCAGCCCGCCGGCAGGGCCGTGTCGAAAGGATCCACGCCGTTTGCCGTACCGTCCGGCACGCTCAGCGGCTGGTTCACCGCGTGGTTGATGAGCAGCACCTCGGTGTTCACCTCACCCGGCTCACCGCCCGGCTCCTTGGGCGGGGTCGTCGTCCGCACCAATCGCGGCAGTAAGCGCTCCGTGCCGCGCTCACCCGCCCACGTGTACCACACGCGGATATCGCCGAAGTCTTCGGCCTCGTCGGTGCCCGGCCGGGGAACTAATCGGAGCTGCGCGCAGCCGCGCATCGAGGCGGGCAGGTCGCCGTCGCCCCAGCCCTGCTCGGGCGGCAGCAGTTCCGCCGTGAATCGTTCGAGCACGTCGGCCTTCTTCTGCGCGATCGGCACGGGGAACCCGCCGCCCCCCCCCGCGCCGCCGAGCGAGAGCGGGTCGATGCACTCGCCCTCGGGGGCCAGTTCGCGTTCGATCTGCTGCTTGGTGTCGTGCTGGCGTTCGACGAGCCATCGCCCGTCGAAGATGTACGTCTCGCGCTCGTCGCGCTTGACGCCGTCGAGGTAGAGCTCGGTGAAATCGACGCGCACCACGCGGTGCGGCGTGGGCGACGCGGCGCTGCCGTCGACGGTCTTCATCAGGATCACGCCGCGCCGTTCGTGGCGTGCGCCCCCTTCGAGTTCGCCGGCGATGCGCGTGTACTTCACCCCGGCCTGGAAGGTTTCGAGCGAATCGCCGGAACGCTCCAGCTCGTCGAGCAACTGCTCGGCGTTGTCGAACTGCGTGCTCGCCGGCTTGCTCGGGTCGATCACGCGCGTGCTCGACTCAACGGCCGGCGCGGGATCTGCACAGACGCCGTGCGCGAGTACGGCCATGCTGCTTATGACAACAGCCGTACTCGCAAAGGCTCGGAGAAGCGGCGATCTCATACGAGATGCGAGCGCCCCCCCGAGCGAGCGTGTAAAGTACGGGAAAATCGAGGACGCGCTCGCTCCCGCTCGCGTCTCGTATCTCGCTCCGTCGGGATTGGTGGATGCGTGCAGGTTTTTTGAGGGCATATGCCGTGTTCTCGCTGGTGTGATGAATTGATCACATTGTTTACCCACCAAGGGGCCGGCGGTCGCGTGCGGGCGCACGGCGTGGGTCGATCGGCAGTACACCGTCCCCCCTTCCCCCCCTCGCACAGGCTCACGCCGTCGCGTCGCTGTCTTCATCGAAACCGTCGTCGTCGGCATCGGGCTGACGCTGGGCATCGAGAAACGCCTGCAAAAACGCGGCGGCCGCGAGGGCGTCGCGGCGGTTCTTCTTCTGTTTGTGCGTCAGCCCCGTGCGGGCCATGAGTTTGTCGGCCTTCGCGCTCGAAAGACGCTCATCCTGGAAATGCAGGGCCAGGCCCGTGCGCACGCGGACGCGCTCCGCGAACGCGCGGACCAGCTTGGCACGCGGCCCCTCGCTGCCGTCCATGTTGATCGGCAGGCCGAAGACCAGCCCCACATTCCCGCGGCGGCCGAGGTGCTCGTCGATCGCCGCGTCGATCGCGGCAAGGAGCGACTCGCCGCCGCGCTGGTCGATGGGGACCTCGATGAGGTTGACCGGCGAGGCGAGACAGAGCACGGTGTCGCCGAGGGCGAGGCCGGTGCGTTTGTCGCCCAGGTCGATCGCGAGATAGCGCTGAGGAGAAAGGGGAGGCATACCTGTCAGAGTGGGTCTTGGGTCAAGGGTCTTGGGTCGAGGTGCTCGATCTCGCGCGACCAAGACCCATGAACCAAGACCCAAGACCTTTACTTCAACTTCTCGTCCACCACCGCGTGCAGTTTCTTCAGCTCTTCGGCGCGGCCTTTGGGCATCACCAGCGTCGCCCCGGCCGTGTGGACGACGATCATGTCGCGCACGCCGAGGAGCGCCAGCGTGTGCCCCGGCTGGTCCGAGACGACGAGGTTGTCGCGGCTGTCGACGTACACCGCGGCCGGTTTCCCGCTCTCCAGGGTGTCGCCCGCGTGCGCGCCCGAGCGGTTGCCGTCGGCGTCCGGCGTGACCGTCTCGCCAAACGCCGGCCACGAGCCGACGTCGAGCCACCGCACGTCCGCGAGCACCGTGCAGACGCTCACCTGCTCGTCGCGGCTGGCCGGCTCCATCACCGCGTAGTCCACGCTGATCCGCGGCAAGGCCGGGTACACCGCCTGCAGCGTCAGCTCCTGCTTCTTCGTCCCCCACGCCTCGGCGATCTTGGTCAGGCCCTGGTGGCTCTCGGGCTTGAAGCGTTTGAGGCACTCCATGAACGTGCCGGCGTGGAAGACGAACATGCCGCTGTTCCAGTAGAAATCGCCGGATTCGACGTACGCCTGCGCCAGATGCTGCGGCGGCTTCTCCACAAACCGCGCGACGGTGTACGCCAACGGTTTCCCGTTGTGCGTCGCGTTGCTGAGGTCGGTGATGGGCCGGCCGCGCTCGACGTAGCCGTAGAGCGTGGAGGGGAACGTCGGCTTGATCGAGAAGGTGACCAGGCGCGTGGGGTCGTCCTCGACGAGGCGGAAGCCCAGGTCCATGCGCTGCCGGAAGACGTCCTCCGGCTCGATGAGCTGGTCGGCCGTCAGGACGGCGAAGACGGCGTCCTTGTCCTGCTTGTGCAAGATCGCGGCGGCGAAGCCCACGGCGTTGACGGTGTCCCGCGCGGCGGGCTCACCGAGGATCTGCGCGTCGGAGAACTGCGGCAGGCTCTCGCGGATGATGCCGCGGAACCGCTCGGCGGTGCAGATGGAGCGACGCTCCGGCGGCACGACGCCCTCGAGACGGTCGGCGGCGACTTCGAGGAGCGAGCGGACCTTGCCTTCTGACGCGCCGGCTTTTTTGATGAGCGGCAGGAGCTGCTTGGGGCGATCGGCGCGGCTCATCGGCCACAGCCGAGTCCCCGCGCCCCCGGCCATGATCATCGCGTAACGCATGGGGGAGTGTAGGAAGAGGCGTGGGGCGTCAGGCGTGGGGCGTCGGTGGCTGGAGTGTTGATCGAAGACGCAGAGCGAATCGACGGTGTCGCGTCGATGCGCTTCTGGTCGCGAAAAACTCGGCCTTGAAAGCCGCGGGGCTCAGCCCCGCGGTTCGAAGGTGCGATCACCCCCGCCGTGCTGCATAGGCCGCCGTCAGGATCGCCGAAGCCTGCACCGGCGGCTGCTCGCCCTTGCGGCGGGCCGATTCCATCACGCGGCCGACGAGCCGCTCGGCCTCGAGGGGTTGCTCGCCGAGGGCGATGAGCGTCTCCACCGCCTCGCGCGAGGCGGCCCGAGCCGCGAGGAAGGGGTCAGAGGAAGAAGCTGGGGTGAGAGGATTTGAACCTCCGACCGTCTCGGGCTTGGTTTCGACGATCGGTGTGGAGGAGGACGAAACTCGCTTGGAGGAGCGACTTTTCTTCGCCGGCGCACTTCCCGTATTCGCGCCAGTCTCCCGAAGCCCAAGGCCACCCCCCCGTCCCTGGGCCTCAACATCAGTCGATTTCGACGTGGGCGATGAAGGGGCGGACCACTCCAGAAACTCATCGACCGAGTCCTTGAGTTCCAGCACGATCGTGTCGGCGAGTTTCTTGCCGATCTCCGGCAGGCGGGTCAGCGCCCGCGCGTCGGCCTCGGCGATCATCCGCGCCACCATGCCCGGCGGCATCGCCAGCGCGCGCAAGGCCCGCTTCATCCCCAGCCCCTTGACGCCGGTGAACGTCTCGAAGAAGGCTTTCTCTTTGAGCGAGCCGAAGCCGAGCAGGCGGGGGATGAAGGCCGTCCCCTGGCCCTGCTGCTCGAGGTAGTGGATCGTTTCGAGCAAGACCGTCTCGCCGAGGCGTGGGGTGAGGGTCTCGCTGAGGTAGGCGGGGATGAGGACTTCGTACGTGACGGCCTCGTCGGCGGCGAGGAGGAGGCGGCCGCGGTCGAGTTCGAGGAGTGTGCCGGCCAGACGCGCAATCATTGCCGATTCCCTTCGGGCTTGGGGGTTATGGGAGGCAGGATACCCGAAGGGACGGGCTCGCACCGGGGCGGCGGGCCCCGATTCGCCGCAAAACGGGGGCTTTTCGATCCCGGAGCGTACGTCGGCCGATGTGGTAGGGACGATGTCCACAGTCCCAAACCGGTCCTTCTCTCCCGCGGCCGTCGGCACGGCCGAGCGTCCGACGACCCGCGTGCTGCCGCGCCTGGTCAACCGCGAAGACGATGGACCTCCGCCGCCGGTCGCCCTCGAGCTGCGGACCGTCCTGCTGGTCGGGACCGCGGCGAGCGTCGCGGGCCTGCGCGTCCAGCTCGGGATGATGGGCGCCGAGGGTGACGAGACGGCCGGGGGGGGCAACGAGCAGCGCGAGTTCCCCAGCCTCGTCTCACCCCCGCCCCAGGCGCACAAGGACAGTTGGACCGTCCACCCCAGCGAGCGGGTGGACGTCGCGGCGCTGGTCGAGCTGGTGAAACGCCAGAAGCCGACGACGGCGATCGTCTCGCTCCCCGGCGGGATGGGCGGGCAGGCCGGCGAGATCTGTGCGGCCCTCGAAGACCTCGGCGTCCGCGTGCGGACCATGCCGACGCTCGACGACCTGCTCGCCGAGGACGACGATGACGCCGCGGCGGCGAGGACGGCGACGCCCACGAACAAGAAGCCGAACACGTTCGCGGGTCCATCGCGGACGATCGACCTGGCGACGCTGATCGGGCGCACGCCGCACGAGATCGATCGCGAGGGCGTGGCGAAGGTGATCGCCGGCAAGCGGGTGCTCATCACCGGCGCGGGGGGCAGCATCGGCTCGGAACTGGCCCGCGTGTGCGCCGAGTTCGGGCCTTCGCAGCTTGTGCTCATGGAGCGGAGCGAGAACGCGCTCTTCGAGATCGACCGGCAGATGGGCCGGCTCTTCCCCGGCGTTTCGCGCAAGGCCGTCCTGCACGACGTGGTCGACGCCGAGGGGACGATGCGGCTGTTGAGCGAGCTGAAGCCGCACGCGGTCCTGCACGCGGCGGCGCACAAGCACGTGCCGTTGATGGAAGACCACCCGGCGCACGCGCTGACCAACAACCTGTTCGGCACCAAGGCGATCGCCGACGCGGCTCTCGCGTGCGGCTGCGAGCGGTTCTCGATGATCTCCTCGGACAAGGCCGTCAACCCGACCAGCGTGATGGGCGCGACCAAACGGCTTGCGGAGATGTACGTGCGGGGGCTTGCCGAGCGGCGCGGAGGTCAGAACGGCAAGACGCACCTGAGCATGGTGCGCTTCGGCAACGTGCTCGGCTCGACGTGCAGCGTCTTGGCGATCTGGACGGTGCAGCTCGGCGAGGGAGGGCCGATCACGGTGACGGACCCGCGGATGACGCGGTACTTCATGACGATCCCGGAAGCCGCGACGCTGGTGGTGCAGTCGATGGCGCTGCGGGGTGGCGAGGGCGACCGCGCCGACGCGGCCCCGGTGTACGTCCTCGACATGGGCGAGCCGGTGGGGATTCTCGATCTGGCGGTGCGGTTCGTGAGGTCGCATGGGCTGACGCCGCGGGTCAAGGCGGAGACGGCGAGCGACCCGAAGTTCGTCATCGACCACCTCGCGGCGATCGGCGAGAGCGCCGAGCTGGCCCGCGGCAACGGGCCGACGATGGACGTGGTCTTCACCGGCATCCGCCCCGGCGAGAAGATGCACGAGGAGCTGGCCTACGCGACGGAACTGCTCTCTCCGACGACGCACCCGGGCGTGAACGCGTGGAAGGGGCCGGGGGCTTCCGCCAACACAGCTCCGGCACCCAGTGCCGGGGCCGTGGGGACCGAGCTTGACCGCATGATGACGGACCTGTCGGTCGCGCGGCATTCCACCAGCCGCGAGACGGTGCTGGAGGCGATCCGCCGGCACGTGCCGGAGCTTCGGCCGGCGGCTCGGAACGAGTAGATCAGAACCCGACCGGTGTTCGGAACCTGTCGGTTGACGAGACGGACCCGATGGAACGGTTACAATGCGGCGCGGAAGACGGTGGTTGTGGGGACGGCCGCCTGAGAGCGGGGGCCGCCCGGCACGACCGACCGACGAACGGGAGGGGGTGAGCGATGGCAAGGACCGCACGGATGATCCAGAGCACCATGCCTGAGTGTGCCGGGCCGACGACGGCCCAGAACGACGCGGCGTCGCTGGAAGCGGCCGCCTGCTCGACGCTGGCCAACGGCAGCCCGGCGTGCCCCAGCGACGTCTACGAGCGGACGCTCCGCGCCCGCGAGGAGGCGTCGGCCGTCTTGGCCGAGCTGCTGGCGGCTCACGCCGAGTGCGATCAGCGGCTGCGGCTGGCCGGGCGGCGGGTCGACGCCGTCAAGGCCGTCACGGGCCAGTCGGCGATCGAGTCGGCGATCGACGAGACACGGCGGATGATCGCCGGCATCGACCAGGCGCTCGAGGAGCTCCGCCAGCGCGGGGCCGCCAAGCGGGTCATCGTCCGCAGCCTGGCGAACTGGTAAACAACGCGGTCGCGGACGACGGATGTTTTCATACGAGGCTGCTCGCTGATGAGGATTCTGCGCCGAAGGCGAGCGGGATGATGGTCTATAGATCATGATGCGGCGTCCATTGTTTCAGGAGCTGTCTCAACGTGGCGCAGGCGTCCCGCCTGTGCCGTGCGGCTCCAGTGTTCCTGCACAGGCGAGACGCCTGTGCCACAGGCGATTCGGAAGCGTTCGAGCACGGGAGGCGGCGGTGCGGGTGTGCGTTGGTACGGCGCTTGCAATGGTCGCGCTGGTGGGCGGCGGGTGCAAGCAGGGAGGCGGCAACGTGCGTGAGCTCGGCCCCGAGCCGGCGGTGACGCGCCCGGCGCAGGCCGGCGGGAACAACGCGGGTGCGGGTGGTGGGGAGTCGTTCGACGACTTCGAGTCCCAGGCGGCGGGGCGTGCGGCCGAGCCGCCCACCCCGGTCCGAGCAGAGCCGATCGTGGTGGCCGATGCGCCGAAGGTTTCGCCGGAGCCGTTGCCGCTGTTGCGGGCGGGCCTGCCGCATTGGGTGAAGGGGACGCCGGTCAAAGAGCCGGAGTGAATATTGGAACAAGAACCGTACGAGGCGCGACCGTCCTCCCAAGGGGGCGTGTGTCTCGGTGCACGCCAGGGCGAACGCAAGTTCTGGTTCTGGTGTGGCACAGGCGTCTCGCCTGTGCGTGGGCGCTGGGGATATGGGCACAGGCGGGACGCCTGTGCCACAGTTCATCACCAGATCGGCGGTTGTTGCGCAATCTTGCGATTGCCCTGCGGTGCACGCTCGCTCACGCTTCGCGTCTCGTACGAGAGCGTCAAGAAGGAAAATGGCTATCGAGAATCGCGGCTCCGCCTTGGGTGGGTGCTTCTTTGGGTCGATAAGAACGACCAGACGAAGCCACCTTTGCAGGAGCAGGCACGATGAACAGCGCCAAGTCAGCGGTCCGTGGGGGGTGTGGTCAGGGCAGCGGGAAGTCGTGGGCGGCGGCGATGGCCGGCGTGCTGCTGCTGGCGGCGGGGGCGGGGGGG
>CAZZDW010000071.1:0-18371 GCA_964652945.1 uncultured Phycisphaeraceae bacterium | reverse complement strand
TGGATCTGGTGGTGATGGACCTGGGGTGGACGCCGCAGCGTTTGGCGCTGCCGGCGGCGGTGAGATGGCTGAGACCCGTTTCCCGTGGCACAGGCGTCTCGCCTGTGCAGAAAACCAGATGCGTAGATAACGTAACCACAGGCGCCCCCCCACCGCCTGTGCCACAAGATAATGTAGAAAAGACAAAGAGCCCGCCCCGCATCATCACGCTCATCAAGCCGCATTACGAGCTGGAGGAGGACGAGAAGCACCTGCTCAACAAGGGCGTGCTCGACCCGGCCGAGGCCGAGCGGGTGACCCAGCGCGTCGTCGAGGCGATCCCAGGATGGGGACTGGGCTTGAAGGTCGAAGGGCTGACGAAGTCGCCGATCCTGGGCGGGGCGACGAGGGGGAAGAGGCAAGGGAATGTGGAGCACCTATGCTTACTTCTTTTTTCTTGAATCTTTAGATAAAATCGTTAGAGCATAAATTGTAAACACAACAACTACACCGATTGCAATCATCCATAAAAGACCTACAATCGCCGTTTCTTCTTCAGACAGCCTTCCATCAGCAATTGCAATTACAGTATATTGCAATGCCGCGATCGCAGGAACGCTCAACAACGACCATTTGACCAAAGCGTTCAAGATGCCGTCCGACACAACACTCCGTGGCTTTTTCAAATTCTCTAAATTGTCCACAAGCCTTTGTATTTGTTCGATTAATCTATCTATATCAGCAACGCGCACTGGTTGATTCAACCGTTCAAGACGCTGAGATTCCTCTCTTTCTTGCGCAAGCCGCCGTTGCTCTTCCTGAGTAATTTTCTCTTGAAGCTCGTGCCATGTCTGCTGTCGTTCTCTGGCTTCTTGAGCACGATTTTCAATCTCTTTTTTTTCAGCCTCAGTCTCTTTCTGAACCCGCTCCAAGTCTGCTTTCCGCTGCTTTTCACGCCACTCCGCTTCATGTCGACACTGCTTGCAAACCGTATCCCAGACTTTGCCACTCTCATAACGATCAAACGCTTGAGGACCACCGATTTTCTGACATGCCGCACACTGCTGTGTTCTTGCCATAATCACTCCTTCTCACCAAAGGATGGCTCGGAGTATACAAGGGATCTCATCGAACACAAACAGGCAAGGCACTACATGGAGCCCCCGAAGGGGTGACATTCTGTACAACTCACGGCGGCAGCCGCGGGGAACTAATATGCCAAGAAAGAAAGCCCCGTAGGGCCGGCACATTCTTGCGCATCGTGTCGCCCCTACGGGGCTTTGTTGCGACTTGCAACACCTCCCCGGGCTTACGCCCGGGGCTATGCGGAGTTTCGCCGCTTCGCGGCTCGTGCGCCGAGCTACACGCTCGCGTCTCGTGTGAGAGCGCCATATTTGATGCAAGGGCTCTCAAGGCTCACTGCAAGTTCACCTCGCGGAAACGCCCTCAGGTTGTCGCTTTCCACTTCCTCTCCTCCGGCCTAACCATCTGCCACAACTTCTCCAACAACTCGCGGGTGCCCTGCCTCGTCCCACCCGACAACAGCAGGACGGGCTGGGTGTGGTCGAGCCGCAGGTCGAGTCGGAACTCGCTGATGGCGTCTTTGACCAGGCCGTCTTCGTCCGTCCAACCGTTGAGGTCGCCGTCGGCTTTGCCCCCCCCACTGCCTCCACTGCCCCCACCTCCCCCGCTCCCCCCGCTCCCGCCACCCCCCCCACTGCTTGCACTGAGCAGGTCGACCTTGTTGAGCACGATCAGCTCGGGCTTGTCGGCCAGGGCCTGCGAATAGCCGGCCAGCTCGGCGCGGATCTTCCGGTAGTTGTCGCTCGGCTTTGAGCCGTCCGGCGGGGCGATGTCGAGCAGGTGCACGAGCACCTTGGTCCGCTCAATGTGGCGGAGGAACTCGTGCCCGAGCCCCCCGCCTGCCGCCGCGCCCTCGATGAGACCCGGGATGTCGGCGAGGACGAGGCGGCGGGTGCCGTCGAGCTCGGCGATGCCGAGCTGCGGCGTGAGCGTCGTGAACGGGTAATCGGCGATCTTGGGCGTGGCGCGGGTGAGGGCGGCGAGCAGGGTGCTCTTGCCGGCGTTGGGCATGCCGACAAAGCCCACGTCGGCGATGAGGCGGAGCTCGAGTTTGAGGCGGCGGGTCTCGCCGGGCTCGCCGGGCTCGGCCTTGCGGGGCGTCTGGTTGGTGGAGGTTTTGAAGTGCTCGTTGCCCTTGCCGCCGCGCCCGCCCTTGGCGATGACCGCCGACATGCCGGGGCCGAGGTCGTGCAGCAGTTCGCCGCTCGCCTCGTCGTAGACCATCGTGCCGGGCGGCACCTTGATGACGCAGTCCTTGCCGTCCAGCCCGGACATCTGCGAGCCCTTGCCCTGCTCGCCGTGCTGGGCCTTCCAGTGGTGGTTGTGGGCGAAGTCGTAGAGGGTGTTGACGTTTTCGTCGGCGGCCATGACGACGTCGCCGCCCCGCCCGCCGTTGCCGCCGTCGGGCCCGCCCTTGGGGATGTACTTCTCACGGCGGAAGGAGACGCACCCCGGGCCGCCGTTGCCCGCAGAGACGGTAATGACTGCTTCGTCGACAAACATGCGTGGAGGGTATGAGGGCGGACGATGAGAGGGAGCCGCGCACGGGTATAACCGGTGCGGGACGATGGGCAGACGCGGATACAGCGGGGCGCTTACCATCGCCATCCATGCCGGGGAAGCGCAGCAACACGGGACTGGGAAGAGCGGGCGGGATCGGCGGCGTACGGGTGCTCTTCCGCGGGCCGGAGGGGCGGGCGCTCAAAAGCGCGGTGTGGGTGATGGCGCTGGCGTGGGGCGCGGCGCTGGCGGTGGTGGCGGACCGGGGTTTTTACGACCCGCTCCTGCCGCGGCAGGTGCTGCTGGGGATCACCATCGGGCTGATCGCGGTGTACTGGTTCTTTCTCGGCGATCCGGGCAAGGGGCCGGCCGACGCGCCGCGCCGCTGGGGTGAGCGGGCGCGGCTGTCGGCGCAGACGTGGTGGAGCGCGGTCCACTCGCCGCGTTGGCGGCTGTCGCACCATGTGATCGACGAGGGGGAGAGCCGCGTGACGCTGCTGGACGTCGTGCTGGCGCTGGCGGTCTTGGCCGACGCGGGCGGGTACGTGCTGGGCTTCGGGCCGGGGCTGGCGCTGGCGCACGTGGCGGTGCTGCTCATCGCGATCGTCGAAGCGGGGCGCGTGACGACGCGGCTGTCGCGCGTGATGCCCTCGCCGGGGCTGCTGTTGCCGATCTCGTTTGCGGTGATGATCGTGATGGGGACGATGGCGCTGAAGCTGCCCGTGGCGACCGCGACGCCGCACCGGGTGCTGGACGGCAAGACTGTCGCCGGGCTGTCGTGGGTCGACGCGGGCTTTACCGCGACCTCGGCCGTCTGCGTGACGGGGCTGGCGGTGAAGGACACCTCCGAGTTCTTCACCCCGGCGGGTCAGGCGATCATCGCGACGCTCATCCAGCTCGGCGGCCTGGGGATCGTGCTGTTCGGCGCGACGCTCGCCGCGCTCATGGGCCGGCGGCTGTCGCTGCGCGACCACCTCACGCTCCGCGAATCGCTCGAGACCAGCTCGCTGCGCTCGCTCACGCGGTACGCGGTCTTCGTGGTCACGTTCACGCTCACGGCCGAGCTGATCGGCGCGGCCCTGATGTTCGGGCTGTGGCGGCCGGAGAGCGTGGTCGGGGGCGGCGAGCTGTCGATGAGCCAACGCCTCGGCCTGAGCCTCTTCCACTCCGTCAGCGCGTTCTGCAACGCCGGGTTCGACATCACTGGGCGGAGCATGGTGGGCGAGCGGCACGGGCTCCTGGCGCACGGCGTGATCGTGCCGCTCATCATCGTCGGCGGGCTGGGCTTCCCGGTGCTCAACGACCTGTGGGAGGCGGCCGGGGCCAAGTGGCGGCGGTGGCGGGCGAAGCAAAACTCCGGGCCGCTGATGCCCCCCGCGCTCCCGCACGAGCAGGGACGGCTCACGCTGCACACCAAGATCACGCTGCTCACCACGCTGGGGGTCTACCTCGTCGGGCTCGTCGGCATCTGGCTGGCGCAGACCTTCTCGGCGGATTTCAACGGCGGGCACGTCGACCGCGCCGGGCCGCTGGGTAGGCTGCTCGACGCGAGTTTCATGTCGGTGACGGCGCGGACGGCGGGCTTTAACTCGATGCCGATGGAGGGGCTCGCCCCGCTGGCGGTGACGATCCTCGTGGCGCTGATGTTCGTCGGGGGCTCGCCGGGCTCGACGGCCGGCGGCGTCAAGACGACGACGATCGGCGTGCTCGTCGTCTCGATCTTCTCGACGATCCGCGGGCGGGACGAGACCGAAACCATGGCGCGGACGATCCCCGAGTCGCTCGTGCGCAAGGCCGGCGCGGTGACGGCGTGCATGCTGCTGCTGGTGGTGCTCTCGACGGCGGTGCTCTCGCTGACCGAAGCGCAGCCGCTGGACAAGATCGCCTTCGAGTGCGTCAGCGCGGCGACGACGACCGGGCTCTCGCTGGGCATCACGCCGAGCCTTTCGACGCCGGGCAAGGTCGTGCTGATCGGCACGATGTTCCTCGGCCGCGTGGGGCCGCTGGGGTTGCTGGGCGCGCTGGTCTTCGCCAAGCCGCGCGCCCGCGATTACGCGTTCCCGCGGGAGAATGTGAACCTGGGCTGAAAGTGGCGAAGTGGCGAAGTGGCGAAGTGGCGAAGTAAGGTTATGAAAACGTTCCGGTCCTCTGCGATGCTTTCGAATGTCTTGCCCATGGCCATCGGCTAACGGCCAATGGCCTCGTAACTGCGAAGGAGTTCGTCATGGCGCGTCCGGTGGTGGTGATCGGGTTGGGGCAGTTCGGCTCGCGGATGGCGACGCGCCTCGCTCAGCACGGCAGCGAGGTCGTCGGCATCGACCGCAAGCGCGAGATCGTCGAGGACCTGCGCGACAAGGTCACGCTGGCCGTCGCCCTCGACTCGACCGACGAAGAGGCCCTCCGCGCCAACGTCCCCCGGGACTGCGAGGTCGCGATCGTCGGCATCGGCGACGACTTCGAGGCGATCCTGCTCACCACGGTGCTGCTCAAGCAGTTCGGCATCAAGCGGGTGATCGCGCGGGCCCGCTCGCCCCTGGCCGCGCGGATCCTCACCAAGATCGGCGCCGACGAGACGTTCAACCCGGAAGAAGAGTCGGCCGACCGGTGGGCCAACCGCTTGCTGGCGCCGCGGTTTCTCACGCAGATCGAGTATCACGAGGGGCACAGCATCGTGGAGGCGCGGGTGCCCTCGCGCTGGGCCGGCAAGACGCTGGCCGAGCTGGACCTCCGCCGGAACGCCAAGCTGCACGTGGTCGCCGTCAAGCAGAAGCGGCGGCTCTCCGGCGAGGCCGTCGCCCCGGGCGAGGGGGGCGTCGAGGGCGGCCGGATCCACATGCCCCAGCCGACCGAGCCGCTGCGCGACGACGACGTGCTGATCCTGATGGGCCGCGACGAGGACCTGGCGCGGATCCCGCAGGAGGACTCGTGATCTCCCACGAAACAATTACGATGGCTTTTCGTCGCTGAAAATCAAGCGGAGCATCTTTCCTGAAGGTGCAGGACAAAGGCCCACAGGCTGAGCCTGCGGGCTTTATCCTGACGACCTGCGTGTGTGCGGCGCTCCGCCTCAGCGGCGACGACGGCGACCAAGGGCAAGCCCGCTCATAAGGCACGCCGAGAGGCCGACGCCGGGCGTGGGCACGCCGGGATAGTTGGGCTCTTTGAGGTCGGTGCCATATTGGAAGCTGACGTTGCCGATGCTGGCCGCGGGATCGAAGCCCTGCGGCAGGCCGGAGAGAACGAAGACGACGCTGTTCTTGATGAGCGCGTTGTCGCCGGTGACGGGCGTGTTGCCCGTGGCCCCGTTGTCGCCGGCGGAGGTGATGCCGTATTCGAGGCCGCCGGGGCTGCCGCTGGGCGGGCCGGCGAGGTTGGTGCCGGGGAAGCGGTCGCCGGGGCCGAACAGGCCGAGCCCCGTGGAGGAGATGCCGTAGTCGGCCCCGTGCGGCGCGCCGGAGAGGCCGCCGAGGTAGGCCCACTCGCCGCCGACGACATCGCCGGGGTCGGTGGTGCCGAAGAGGACGATCGAGCCGGCGTTGAGCGTCGCGCTGGTCCGGCCGAGCGAGAGGGCCGAGCCGGCGACGTCGAAGAAGACGCCGGTGAGCACGTCGACCGGCACGAGCACGTCGGCCGTCGAGGTGTTGGTGAGGGTGACGACGAGGTCGGCGCCGGAGGCCGCGAACTTGGCCTCCGCGGCGTAGTTGCCGCTGGAGAAGCTCCACGTCGCATCAGCCGCGAGCACCGAGGAAACCGAACCGAACAAGACCGCGGCAGCCGCCGCCTGACCGAGACGGGCATAGCGCATCGTGTATCTCCCGTGTAACACATGGCCGGGTTCCACGCCGGCCGGGACTGGAACAACGAGTTGTCTTGCGCGAACACGAGAGTTCGAGCGAGAGAGTGCTTACACGATAGCAGCACGGCGCACAAAATCGAAGAGATATCCTGCAACTGCGCGCGAAAATGTCGGCGATGCCCTGCTTCTTCGGCACGGCGTGCGCTGCACTGCGCAGAGCGCACACGCGCAACGCCTTGTTCATCTTCTCCTTTCGTGTTCTGATCCCCGCCGTTGGCTACACCTGCGCGCACACGCGGCCGTCTCGGCTCGCCCTGGCCACACGCGCCAAACCGAACAACGCGCACAGCCATGCATGCATACCCAGGCGTCACGGCACTCGCAAAAAATAAAGAAGGCACGGGCCGAAACCCGTGCCTTCCGTGGTTCATGCACGCGTGGAAACGCTCAGCGGCGGCGACGGCCCATCGCAATCGCGGCCATCACGCCGACCGACACCCCGACGCCCGGCGCGGGGAAGCCGACGTAGTTCGGCTCTTCCAGATCGGTGCCGTATTGGAAGCTGACGTTGCCGATGCTCGCCATCGGGTCAAAGCCCTGCGGCAGACCGGAAAGCACGAAGACGACGCTGTTCTTGATGAGCGCGCCGTCGCCGATCACCGGGGAGTTGCCGGTAGCGCCGTTATCCCCGGCGGAGGTGATGCCGTACTGCAGGCCGTCCGGACTGGTCGGCGACTGCAGGTCGCTGCCGGGGAAAAGATCGCCAGAACCGAACAGGCCGAGCCCCGACGAAGAGATGCCGTACGCGGCGCTGTGCGGGCCCGAGAGGCCGCCCTTATATGCCCACTCGCCGCCGACGACGCCGCCGGGGTCGGTGGTGCCGAAGAGGACGATCGAACCGGCGTTGAGCGTCGCGCTGGTGCGCATGAGCGCGAGCGGCGAGCCCGCGATGTCAAAGAACACGCCCGTGAGCACGTCGACCGGCACGAGCACGTCGGCCGTCGAGGTGTTGGTGAGCGTAACCAGAAGGTCGGTCCCCGAGGTGTCAAAGGTCGCTTCCGCGGCGGCGTTGCCGCTCGAGAAGCTCCACGTCACCATCCCGGCCGAAGCCGAGGAGGCCGAAAATAAACCCAGAGCGGCCACGGCCGCCACGCCAACAAACGCTGAGCGCATTGCATCTCTCCCATAACAAATGGCCGATTTCCAGGCCGGCCGGGAATGGAATCGAGTTTCTCTGTCGAAGTCGTTCGAGCGAGAGATTCCGATTCAATCATATATGAGCACAAACTCACGTCGAGATATTCGTCGGGAAAATCCGCAAAAACCGCATAAACGTCTTGACTTTCTCGCAGTTACAGGTCGTCTCTGGCCAAGGACCGAGAACTCTTCCGTCCGGCGTGCTCAACAGTTTTCCCAGGTTCACACGCTCGCCACGATGCACACGATGCCGGGCTCTTGAAGCTCGCGCCCGTGCCGCAGCGGCTCCGCGTCTTCGCCGAGCCGTTGAAAGACCCGGGACGCGGAGAACCCCGCCTCGGTCATCGCTTCGCGCAGCTCGGCGATGCTCCACCGCCGCCAGCGATAGACGAACGCGTCGGCGTGCAAGGCGATCACTTCGCCGCCGCGTTCGACCTGGAAGTGCAGCACGCACGTGACCATCGAGGTCAGCCGATCGGCGTCGCGCTGCTCCCAGGTGTATCGGATGTGCGTGCCGGCTTCCGATTCAACGGGCACGAGCCGCGTGACGCCGCCCTCGCGGAAGGAGCTCTCGCCGTCGAAGGTGTCGCAGACGAAGACGCCGCCGGAGCCGCGGAGTGTCGCGTGGCAGCGCTTCAGGTATTCGACCAGCACGTCCCGCCGATGGATATACCCGATGGAAAAGTTGCCGACGAAGAGAATGTCCGCGGCTGGCCGACCCGCGGCACCCGCGCCGCCCCCGCCGAAGATGACATCGGCGCAGACAAACTCGATCGAGCCGTCAACACCCTCTTCGCGTGCCTTTCGTTGGGCGACGCGGAGCACCGCGCCGTCGAGATCGACCGCGACGGCCGAGCGTGCCGCGCCCAGCCGCTCGCCGTCGGCGATCCACCGACGGCACAGCGCCGCCGTGCCGCTGAAATGCTCGTGCAGCACCCGCGGCTCGGCCGCCGCCCGCCCGCTCGCGTCGCCGTCGCTTCTTTCCTGTTGAGACAAGGCGGCAAGGAACGGCGCAAGCCACGCCGTCCCCTGCACGCACCGCTCGTAACAATCATGCACGTCCATCGGCCAAGATTAGGCCGCCGGCCCGGTGCGGCGGGCGGGTGCAATGGTCAACTCAGCAGCCGTGGATCCAGGCGGTGAGGAAGTCGAAGAGGTCCTGGACGCTGACGCCGTTGACGTGGTTGACGTCGGCCGACTCGTCGCCGCCCAGCCACGCCGTGAGGAAGTCGAAGATGTCCTGCACCGTCGCGCCGTTGACGCCGTTGAAATCGGCGATGCACGGCTCGGGCTCCGGCGCCGGCGGGCAGCCCCAGCGGACCATGCCGAGGGCGGGCTGGCCGTTGACTTCGCGGAAAGTGCCGGCGATGTGAAGGGCGTCATCGGCGGCGGCCATTCCGTACACGGCCCTCGGCGCGCCCGGGATTGTTCGCCAATTGCGCCCATCCCATCTCATCATATTATTAGTTTGGTAATCTCCGTTTTCAACAGTTACAGAAAATTCACCAGCGATCACAAGTTCGTTGCCATAAACCGCCATGTCACTCAACCGATAGTAATGCCATGTCGAAATACCTGCTGGCAACGACCAACTCTGACCATCCCATTGGGCGAAGGGCAATTCTTCTAAACTCGCAAGTACAACGCCATATCGATATCCAGCCAACAGATTATCCTGATATATTTCTAAATAAGTTATTTCACTGGTGATCAAATCAGGAAAGCCCGCCCACACTTCGCCATTCCACCGGGCCAGATTTCGGACCGGCGGCTCACTTCCATCGACTGTAAAATAACCACCCGCGATCAACTCGCCTTTATAGACTGTGAGAACATCGACTTGTCCGCTGATTGTGTTGCCTATTGAATGCCATTGCTTGCCGTCCCAGCGGGCAACGCCACGGATCGGCATGGCTTCATCGCCTTCACCAACCTGCGTAAAACTGCCGCCTGCGACGATTTCGCCGTGATACTCCGTCAATGCCAGTACATCAGCGTGTTTACCAAATCCCAATGGCTTCCAGACGCTGCCATGCCAGATAGCCAAGCTCTGCGGGCCGGATGTGGTCTGTATCTCGCCGCCACCGGCCACTATATTACCTTGAAATGACAGCAGGCTCTTCGCGTTGACTTTATCATGACCGAGCAGGCTCCATCGCGAGCCCGTCCACATCAAGACACAGGCGTCGTCATACATAATGGGCCCGGCGAAAACCGCGTTGCCGTTATGCACAGTTGCAGCCGTCGGAAAAAAACGGGGACTTCGGATGTAAAATAAATTGTCATATCCGTCGTGAAGCAGCTGCCACGACGTGCCGTCCCACCCCACAATACCTGCGTGTCGAACATCGCTCGGACTGGAAGTTCCACTTCGACCGACCAGAACCAGCATATCGTCATACACAATATTGGAGAAAGAAAATGAGTTTGGCGTAGGACCGATCGACCATCGCGGCACGTTCACCGCGGACCACGTCGAGCCGTCCCAGAACGCCAGACCCGACACCCCGTTTCCTCCACGCGAACAGCTATAGAGCCGTCCGTCAAATGCCACCAGATTGCCCCCAGGATACGCGGCACTATCCGCGCATGAACTCCATGCATTGCCGTCCCATTGGGCCATGCGTACGGCCTGCACGCCATCGATACTTGAAAATCCGCCCGCGACTGTCAGCCGATCCTGATATACAGCCATGGACGAAACCCGTCCATCGGGTCGTCCAACGACTTCCCAGTCCGATCCATCCCATCGCATCACCGCGTTGACGCTTTCACCATCACTGGTGAGCGTACCAGAGGCGTAGAGCGATTCTTGGAAAACCACGAAGCTGCTTCCGATGTTGGTCAAACTCGAATCCGGTGCTTCCCAAGATGCACCATTCCATTTCGCGAATAGGCGATTTCCTTCGATACCAGGAACTTGAATATTGCCTATCGCCCAGAGTTCTTCATTGAACTCAAACAACTGGTAGCCAAAGCCAGCGCCATTGAGCCCCGGCGCAAAGTCTGCCCATACCGTCCCGTTCCATCGAACAAACTTCGATGGATTTCCATATACCCACGCGACAACATCGCCCTGGTAAGAAGTGATGGCCTGCACAGGCATCAACTCTTTTGGATGACCAAGGACGCGCCAGCGACGACCGTCCCATGTCTGGATAGGAGAAGGCTGCCCGTCAACGTCTGTTGTGTAGGGGCCGAGCGCCACCACCAGCTCGGTCTGCGCAGGCCCGGCGCCATCGGGATCCCACAGTGCTGCCTGTACAAGTTTTGAATAGTCATATCGCGGATTCGGAGAATTGATCGAAGGGCTCTCATCCAAGATCCACCCCGGCTCGCACTCATCCCCCTCCCCGTCGGCCCGGGCCGATGACGCCAAGTTCCACAGCGGCAGCGCCGCCGCGAGCGCCGTCAGCACCACGCGGCACGGCGCGCACGCCGCCATAAGGCCCGCCAACGCGGCGACGCCTCCGAGCACGTCGTGGACAATCGTTTCCTGAGCGGTCGTTCGGTTCTTCATGACGCCTCCTTGCCGCCGTTTCGAATCGGCGGCGGGGGAAGAGCAAGACGCAGGTCTCATCCGTTCGAAGCGCGGCCGTGGCGCCGTGAGGCCATTGTACGTTGCCGGCACTTACAAGTTTCACACAAATCCGCCCGAATGCGCACATAAGCCGCCCTCCCCCCCTCCCCCCCGGCTTCGCCGCACCCATGATCGTCCGCGACTTGCATGCAAGTTGCCCCCCCGCCCCCCCTCCTCGCACCGCACCGCCGGCCCGCACAACGACGAAACACCGAGGGATTCTCCGTTCGCCGCGTGCCGACGCTCGGCCCGCCCACTTCTTCTGTGCGGCTGGTTCCTAATCGGCCGGGCGCGATCCCACGAGTCGGAGGGTTCACCTCGCTCTCTGCCCCGGCGGGCCGGGGACGCCACGTCCGAGAAGAACCGGCCCACGCCCCCTACCCTTGCGGCCTGCAAACCCCTTTTTTGATGGAGCACCCCACGATGGCCTCAGCGATCACGATGCAGTCCGGCAAGCTCAATGTCCCCGACCAGCCGATCATCCCGTTCATCGAGGGCGACGGCACCGGGCCGGACATCTGGCGGGCGTCGGTCCGCGTCTTCGACGCCGCGGTCGAGAAGGCCTACGCGGGCAAACGCAAGATCGAATGGAAGGAAGTCCTCGCCGGCGAGAAGGCGTTTAACCAGACCGGCGACTGGCTCCCCTCGGCGACCCTCGAAGCGTTCAAGCAGTACCTCGTGGGCATCAAGGGGCCGCTGACCACCCCCGTCGGCGGCGGGATCCGCTCCCTCAACGTCGCGCTGCGGCAGATCCTCGACCTCTACGTCTGCCTCCGCCCCGTGCGGTGGTTCAAGGGCGTCCCCTCGCCGCTCAAGCGGCCGGGCGATTGCGACATGGTGATCTTCCGCGAGAACACCGAGGACATCTACGCCGGCATCGAGTGGGCCGCGGGCACACCCGAGGCGGCGCGGGTGCTGGCCTTCTTCGAGGCCGAGTTCCCCAAGGAGTTCTCGAAGATCCGCTTCGGCACGAGCGGCGCGACCAAGTCGTGGAACGAGACGGCCAAGTTGGGAGAGGGTGGTCAGGTGGAGGTCGGCGTCGGCTTGAAACCGGTGAGCCGTCCGGGCACCGATCGGCTGGTGCGTTCGGCGATCCAGTACGCCCTGCGCGAAGGCCGCAAGAGCGTCACGCTCGTGCACAAGGGCAACATCATGAAGTTCACCGAGGGCTCGTTCAAGGACTGGGGCTACGCCCTGGCCGTGCGCGAGTTCCGCGAGCAGGTCGTCACCGAGCGCGAGTCGTGGATCCTCGGCAACAAGGAGTCGAACCCCGACCTCACGCCCGAGGCCAACGCCAAGATGGTCGAGCCGGGCTTCGACATGATGACGGCCGAGCAGAAGGGCAAGCTCACCAAGGAGGTCGAGTCGGTCCTCGCGGCCATCTGGTCGACCCACGGCGACGGCAAGTGGAAGAGCAAGCTCCGCATCAAGGACTCGATCGCCGACATCACGCTGCAGCAGGTGCTCACCCGGCCTCGCGACTTCGACGTGATCGCGACGATGAATCTCAACGGCGATTACCTCTCCGATGCGCTCGCGGCCCAGGTCGGCGGCATCGGCATCGCCCCCGGCGCCAACATCAACTACATCACCGGGCACGCGATCTTCGAGGCCACCCACGGGACGGCTCCGAAATACGCGAACCTCGACCAGGTCAACCCCGGCTCGGTCGTCCTCTCCGGCGAGCTGATGCTCCGCTACATGGGCTGGACCGAGGCGGCCGACCTCATCATCAAGGGCATGGACGGGGCGATCAGCGCCAAGACGGTCACCTACGACTTCGAACGGCTCATGAAGGCCGAGGGCGACGCGCAGGTGAAGAAGGTCAAGTGCTCCGAGTTCGCGACAGAAGTAATTCAACACATGAAGTGAGCCAAATGTGCCGACAAAGGTTCGAGATGCCATTCGGATCCTTGAGGCCAACGGTTGGCATCTCGTCGCCACACGCGGGAGCCACCGTCAGTACAAGCATCCGACAAAGCCAGGCCGTGTCACAATCCCAGGAAAACAAAGCGATGATCTTGCGCCTGGTACTTGGAATAGCATCTTGAAGCAGGCGGGGCTCAAAGGAGGCCGGTGATGAAATACGCCGTCGTCATCGAAAAAGCAGGATCGAACTATTCCGCCTATGTGCCTGACTTGCCAGGATGTGTAGCCACGGGCACAACGCTTGAAGAGGCGCAAATCAACATTCAAGAAGCCGTGCGTTTTCACCTCGACGGCATGCGGGAAGACGGGCTCACGATTCCACAGCCCGCAGCGGTCTCGACCTATATTGAAGCCGCGTAGCCATTTCCTTGTTCCATAAACACACCGGGCCGGCCTTCCGTCAGGAACGCCGGCCCTTTGTCTTTATGCGAGACGCGACCGCCCCCATCGAGAGCGTGTTCAATGCAACGATGCTCGCTCACGCGGATTATGCAAGGTGGAGGTGTCCGAACGAACAAAGAATCATGAAAAACCAGTTTGAACCACAGAGATCACGGAGGACACAGAGACTCGCATCCAGTCTCTCGCGTGGGTGTTGAGCCAAGTCCTGTGTTTGTGCCTTTCTCTGTGGTCTTGCGTGTGCTCCGTGGTTCAAATTCTTTGCATAATCCTCTCACGCTTCGCGTCTCATACATGAGCGCCAGGTCTGATGTCAAAGGCCCACATGTTGCAAGTGTGCCTTATTTCAGATCGTCCACGCGCACGCCGGCTTCTTTCAGCAACGTCTTCCATGCCTGCGCCGCCGGGCCGCCGCGTTCGGAGAACGAGCCGCCGCCGGCTTTCTTCGTCAGCGCGATCAGGTCGTCGACGCCGAAGACGTGGGTCAGCCCGCCGTGGCTCGGCCCCTTGACGCGGGCCGCCTTGCGGATCGTGTCGAACGTCTTGGCCGACAGGCCGCCGGCGTCCATGAGCTCCTGCTTGGTCCAGCCGCCCCCGCCGCTCCCACCACCACCATCGTGCCCCTGCCCTTGAGCGAATCGGTCGTCGTTCATTCGGCTGCGGAATGTTCTCATGGCGGATCATTGGCCGCCGCGGATGGGGGGCACGCACGCCCGAGAACATCGGTCACCGCGGCACGCCCGCACCGCCGCGGAGACGCCGCCCGGGCAACCCGAAACCGCCGCCCGCCGGCCCGCACCGCCGGCTGACCCCGCCGCCCGCGTGCGCCGATGGAGGCCAAGGGGAACCGGGCGGGGAACCGGGGAAGGAGCGTTCGATGGATCTGGGCAGTCCGTGGGCGATGTTCTCGGCCGTCATCATCGGCCTGGTCGGGATGGTCTTCTTCCAGTACGGCCGAAAAAGCCCCGACTTCCGCTGCCTGGGCGCGGGGATCGCGATGTTCGTCTACCCGATGTTCGTCACCACCCTCTGGCTCATGTGGCTGATCTTCATCGCGATCTGTGGCACGATCTACGCGATGAGCAAGTGGGCGTGACGCCGCACTTTCCTTCGTGGCACAGGCGTCCCGCCTGTGCAAGATCGCTGAAGAAATCACCGCAGGCGAGACGCCTGTGCCACGGTCCACCCAATGACCCTACCGTTCTCGCATGACGGCCGACTCGTGCTCTGCCACAGCTGATCGAATCGTGCGCATCGCCGAGGCGGTGACGGGCGACGACCTCGCCCACGCCGCGGCCCTCTTCCGCGAATACGGCAACTCCCTCCCCGGCAAGGCGCACATCAGCCTGTGGCACCAGGGCTTCGAGAACGAGCTGCAAACCCTCCCCGGCCGGTACGCACGCCCCGCAGGCTGCATTCTCCTCGCCTACGCCGAGGATCGGCCCGTCGGGTGCGTGGCGATCCGCGAGATTCCGCCGACGCCGAGCGACACCGGCCGCGTGTGCGAGATGAAGCGGATGTACGTCAAGCCCTCTGAGCGCGGCAAGAAGATCGGCCGCCTGCTCGTCGAACGCCTGATCGCCGAGGCGAAACAGATCGGCTACACCGCGATGAAGCTCGACACCGAGCCGGACTTTGACGCGGCGATCGGCCTCTACAAAGCCTTCGGCTTCCGCGAGATCGAGCGCTACAACGACGACCCGGTCGCGTGCACGGTATATTTCGGCCTGTCGCTCACGGTGTGAGATGAGCACACGGTGCGCCGGCTTGTGCGCTCACGGGTGACCTCGCACCGCCTGCATGACGACGCGGATCCCCACGCCGGCGATCGCCAGCGCCAGCACGCGCAGGATCCACGACGCCGGGGTGTGCTTGGCGAGCTTGGCCCCGATCTGTGCGCCGATGACGACCCCAACGGCCAGCGCCGCCGTCCGCCGAAAGCCGTTGTGGAACTCGCCGCCCGCGATGTGCGCGACCGTCCCCGCGGCGGCCGTGAAACACAGCACGAAGTGCGACGTCCCCGCCGCCAGGTGCACCGGGAAGCCCAGCAGAAACACCATCCCCGGCACGTGGATGATCCCGCCGCCGATCCCGAGCAGGCTCGACACAAACCCCACCACAAAGCTGAAGACGCCCCCCTTGGCCGAGGGCCTGGGCGTGCGCGAGTGCGCGGCGTCGTCCTTGCCGATCGGCCGCAGCGACCCGGCGATGAGCAGCACGAGCGAGACGATCACGAGCAGGCCGCCCAGCCACAGGTCGAACATCGACCGCGGCAGCATCGACGTCACCAGCGCCCCGCCGATCGCGCCGGGGATCCCCGTCGCCACAAAGAGCAGCCCGGAGGGGTAGTGGATCCTCTTCTGCCGCGCGTAGCCGGCGGTGCCGGAGAGGGCGTTAAAGAAGACGACGGCCAGCGAGATGCTCGCCAGCGTCTCCGGCCGTTCGTGCGGGTACATCAGCACGAGGGCCGGCATGAGCAGGAACCCGCCGCCGGCGCCGATGAGCGTGCCCAGGCCGCCGATGAACAAGCCCATGATGGCCAGCAGGAGGTACGTCCACATGCGCCGGGCACGATAGGCCGGGCGTAACCATCCGGCCGTGCAAGGCGCTCACGGTGTCAGGTGATACACGCCGCCGATGATGAGGCGGCCGACCTCCTCGGTGGGGACGTCCGGCGGCACGTTGTGCCGCTGGTGCAGCGTGTTGAACGCCAAGTGGCAGATCCGGGCGAGCTGGTCAAGATGCGACGGTTCGGCGGGGATGAGTTCGAGCGACATGCACAGACTCCAGACTCCCCGCCGTCCCCGTGCATCAATCGTTCACCGCACTTGGCGCGTCGGCCAATTGAGAAGCGATTGACAACGGGTGACCGACGAGCAGCCGAACGCTCTTGTAGTCAAACTAATCCCGGCGTTGCCCGCCGGGCCGGCGAAACGGCAGCGCGATGTGGCGGCGAGGCTCGCGGCTCTCCTGCAGACGCCGCCGGTAGGCCCCCAGCAGGTCGCTCCGCGTCACCATCGCGGCAAGCCGGCCCGTGCGCCGGTGGATCACCGGCAGCCTCCCGATCTGGTGGTTGATCATGTGGTCGGCCGCGTCGCGGACGGTGTTGTCGTCGTAGACGAGCACCGGCGGCCGCGCGGGCAGGTCGCTCAGCCGGACGTCGCCCGCGATCGCGGGGTCAAGCAGCGTTCGGCGCGTCACCACCGACTTCAGCACGCCGTGTTCGTCGACGACCGGGTAGCCCTGGTGAGTGCTGCCGGGCGCGTGCGACGCGAGCCAGGCGCGCACCTCGTCGAGCGTCTGATCCGCGCGGAGGGTCACGAGCGTGGGGCTCGCGACATTCCGCACGAGGATCTGGTCGAGCAGGTCGGCCTCGTACTCGGCGGGGACGCGCACGCCCCGCCGCGCGATCTTCTCGGTCATGATCGTGTTCCGCATCAGCAGCGAGGAGATCAGGAACGAGGCCGTGCACCCGCCCAGCAGCGGGAGCAGCCCGAGCGGCTGGAGCGTGGTCTCAAACGCGAAGACGACGCTCGCCAGCAGGGCGCGTGACGCCCCGGCGAAGATCGCCGCCATGCCGACCAGGGCGGCGATGCGCGGGTCGACGCCCGCCGCGGGGAAGAGCGCGGCTGACCCCAGCCCGAGCATCGCGCCGATCGCGCCGCCGATGGTGAACAGCGGGGCGAGCGTGCCGCCGGAGGTGCCGCTGCCCAGCGAGATGGACCACGAAACAAACTTCCAGATCGCAAGGCTGGCGATGGTCCCCAGCACCATCTGGCCGGAGATCACGTCGGAAATGTTGGCGTACCCGACGCCGAGCGTGCGCGGCTGGAAATACCCCACCAGCCCGACGACCAGCCCGCCCAGCGCCGGCCACCACATCCAATGGACGGGGAGCAGCTCGAAGGCGTCTTCGATGGCGTAGACGATGCGCGTCACGCCGACGCTCGCAACGCCGAGGATCGCGCCGATGAGAATGTACAGCGTCAGCGCCGCGCCGGTCGGCTGGCGAAGGTCGGGCATGCTGAAGACGGGGCCCGAGCCGTCGAAGGCCCATCGCACGCCGCCCGCGGTCGCGCTGGCGAGGGCGACGGGGATGATCGAGCGTGCGCGGAACTCGAAGAGGAGCAGCTCGATCGCCAGCAGCACCGCGGAGACGGGCGCGCCGAACGTCGCCGCCATCCCCGCCGCGGCCCCGGCGGCGAGCAGCGTCTTGCGCTCCGTCGCGGTCGTCCGCAGGCACTGGCCCACCACCGATCCGAGCGCGCCGCCGGTCGCGATGATCGGCCCTTCGGCGCCGAAGGGGCCGCCCGTGCCGATCGCGATCGCGGAGCTCAACGGCTTGAGGAACGTCATCCGCGCGGGGATGCGGCTCTCGTTGAGGAGCACCTGCTCCATCGCCTCGGGGATGCCGTGCCCGCGGATCGCCTTGGACCCGTACCGCGCCATCACCCCGACGATGATCCCGCCGATCGCGGGGATGACGATCACCCAGAGCCCGAGGTGGTTGTCGAGCGGGGTCTGCGGCTCGACCGAGAACGTGCCGTGAAAGGCCACGCCGGTGATGAACCAGATGAGCCGGAGCAAGCCCTGCGCGATCAACGCGGCGACGCCTGCGACCAGCACCGCGATCAGGCTGATCCACACCACGCGTCGATCGACCGGATTGGCCCGGACCGGCACACCCTCGGCCGCGAGCGTCTCGCCCATCGACGGCGCAACCGGCAAAGCCCGGTCGACCGTCGCCGCATCTTCCGCGTCATGTCCGTTCATCGAAACCCGGCCGTTGCCTGACCACAAAGAGCGCCTGCGCACGACGCGGAGAGTGCGTTCGTGCGCGGCCGTGCTTGCTAAATCGGGGTGGGCGGATTCGAACCGCCGACCTTTTGACCCCCAGTCAAACGCGCT
>CAZZDW010000070.1:0-19156 GCA_964652945.1 uncultured Phycisphaeraceae bacterium | reverse complement strand
GGAGGGAGGGGGGAAGGAAACTTGAACTTCGCTCTGGATCGTCGCCGGGCAAGGGTCGATAATCTCTAAATGGTCTCGCACGGAGAACGACATCATCGCGCCGGGGGGAAACGGTCGCCCGGGGTGACGTGGGGCGGCGAATCGGCGGCCGCGTGAGTGCGGCTCGCCAGTCAACGACTGCGGCCGGGGCGGGGGCAACAACGGAAACTCGATTCGGCACGGACCTCATGGGACGACCTGAGGGAGGTTGGATATGGAACTTGTGACGCAAGCGGAAAAAGAGACCCTGCAGGCCAAGCTCGCCGAGTTGATCGCCAATCGGCCGGTGCTGTCGACGCGCATCGCCGAGGCGCGCGAGCTGGGCGACCTGAAGGAGAACGCCGACTACCACGCGGCCCGCGAGGAGCAGGGCCTGCAGGAGGCCGAGATCCGCCGCCTGGAAGAGCGCCTGGCCAACCTCAGCGTCATCGACGACGCCCACAAGGGCACCGGCGTGGTCTTCATCGGCGCGACCGTCAAGATCCTGGAAGTGGGGGGCGACGAGGCCGAGGTCGTCCGTCTGGTCGGCGAGGCGACCGGGGCGGCCGGGGGCGACGACGGCGACTACTTCGAGGCGACCGTCTCCAGCCCCTTCGGCGAGGCCCTCCTCAAGGCCCGCGTCGGCGAGGTCGTCTCCGTCCGCGGGCCACGCGGCGTCAAGCAGTTCGAGATCCTCGAAATCCTCTAGGGAACAGGGAATAGGGAGCAGGCAGCAGGGAATACACCCAAGGTGTGGGGTGTCGCTGTGTCTTCTGCTGCCTATTCCCTGCTCCCTGCTCCCTGCTCCCTGCTCCCTGCTCCTTTTTCCGTCCGATAACCCGCCGTGTCCTTCCCCGCCCGGCATCACCGGCAAGGGTTGCGCCCCGAACTGCATGCGGCGGGATCTGGCCGGCCAACCTGATGGACCCGGCCGGGTTGAACCGACTAGACTGCTTCGCCCCGTTGCCCGGCCGGGGGTGTGTTCAACGGCCGGCACGGCGGGCGCAGGCAGCCCCAGAGCGACTCCGAAGGCGTCTTCGGCTGGTCGATAACGAGGATGGTTCGGGGAGTGGGGGAAGGAGGGCCACATGGGCCTCAACTTCGCGTTGGATGAGCTGCACGCCACGGGCTGGTGCGAGCTGGACTCGGCCGGCTGCGCCTACGACGTCGACGGCCGGACGTACCCGACGGTCGGCCGTGTGCGGCGTGAGTTCGAGTCGGCCGGGTTCGACTTCTCGGTCGAGCGGGTGGAGGAGTTCAACTGCTTCCGCGCCGAGTGGCGCGAGCGCGGCCCGGAGGTCCCCGGCCAGCCCGCCGAGCACGGCGCGGTGGTCAGCCAGAGCGAGGCCGAGGCGGCCGTGTTCGCGCTGGCGCAGTTCCGCCGTCAGGTCGCGCTGCAGTCGGCGTGAGCCGTCTTGGTAAAGCCCTCATGAGCGCTCAAGCTGGGGCGGGTGGTGGTGGTGGGGCTTGACCGGCGCGATCGGTTGCCTACGTTCATAGGGCCTTGATCTTCGGCGTTGCAGACGCCGAATCGGCCCCATCGTCTAGCCTGGTCCAGGACACCAGGTTCTCATCCTGGGAACAGGGGTTCGAATCCCCTTGGGGTCATTCTCATGCAAACACCACCCGCGAGGGTGGCGTTTTTTTTATTGGTGTAGTCGAATCACCACGCGGCCGGACGCGCCGGGAGAGAGCCTCACGCCGCCGAATCGGTGAGCGAGCGTTCGATGCGGCGGTCGGGGACGAGCCACATGATTGCCACGCCCGCGTACACGCCGCAGGCGGCCCAGCGGTTGGCGAAGGCCAGCGCGATCGCGGCGACGTACGCCAGGCACGAGAGCTTGCCCTTGAGATCGCGCCCGACGGCCGTCTCGAGCCTCGAGCCCGGCCCCTCGGCGCGGATGATCGTCCGCTCGAGCACCAGGTACGCGAGCGCGGCCATCAGCAGCACCACGCCGTAGAGCGCCACCGGTGCGGCGGCGAAGCCGTTCTCGCCCATCCACCCGGTCACAAACGGGATCAGCGAGAGCCAGAAGAGCAGGTGCAGGTTGGCCCACAAGACCGGCCCGGCGACCCGCCGCGTCGCGTGCAGCAGGTGGTGGTGGTTGTTCCAGTAGATCCCGATGTACAGGAAGCTCAGCACGTAACTCAGGAACGTCGGGACCAGCGGCCTCAGATCACCCAGGTGCTCGGCGTGGTGCGGCACCTTCATCTCCAGCACCATGATGGTGATGATGATCGCCAGCACGCCGTCGCTGAAGGCTTCCAGTCGCTGCTTGTTCACGCGCGGCCTCCTCACGCGACGGCGTAGAGGACGCGCCGCCCCGTGGGCACAGCATACCGCGATCAGGACGCGCTCAGGCCCCGGCCAGCCACGCGGTGAGGAAGTCGAAGATGTCCTGCACCGTCACACCGTTGACGGTGTTGAAGTCGGCCTCGGGGCTGCCGGCCAGCCACGCGGTGAGGAAGTCGAAGATGTCCTGCACCGTGATGCCGTTGACCCCGTTGAAGTCTGACGCCCCCGCGGCAATCGTGAAGTCGATCGAGAGCGTGGGGTGCTCGCCCAGCAGGTTCTCGCGTGTGTAGAACGTCGGCGAGACGGTGCTCTGCTGCTGCTGGACGGCGTAGAGCGTGGTGAGCATGAAGTTGAGCCGGCCCGCCGCGAGGCCCTGCTGGAGGTAGTTTTTCAGCCCCGGCGCGTCGAGGTTGAGCGCGAAGGTCATCGTGCTCTCGGCGGGCACGGGCGAGCCGGGGGTGAGGCCGGTGATCGTGCCGACGGCGGCGGGCGTCACGTCGCGGTCCTGCGCGACGTTGTTGGAGGCGTCCATCGCGACGCCGGCCGGGGTGAAGTCGACCGGGTAGGCGTTGCGCACGCCCTGCTGGAGGACGTTGGTGCCGATCGGCGCGTACCCGGCGTTCTCTTCGTACGTCGCCAGCGAGAAGCCGTTGCGGTACCCGACGGCGAAGAGCTCCATCGGCCGCCCCGCGTCGGCGTCGGCCTCGTCGGGCGTGCCGGGGTAGACGAAGTACGTGCTCACGGCGTCGTACGTCGGGTCGTACAGGAAGGCGTTATTCGTCGCGACCGTCGCGGTGAGCGTGACGCTGGTGATCCGGTACCGGCCCGCGGCCAGTCCCTCGGTGACCTGCGCATCGGTGTCGAAGCCGATGAGCATCTGCCCGTCGCGGTTGTCGAAGGTGGTGCTGAACATCTCGTGCTCTTGCGAGGCGAAGACGGAGGCGTCGGTGTCGCCGCCCGGGTTGCCGGCGAAGGGGTAGTTCCACACGTCGAGGGTGGGGGAGTCGAAGCTCGCCACGGTCCCCGCCGCCGCGTGGTGGAGGGGGAGGGCCGCGCCGGCCAAGCCGGCGGCCAGAGCCGCGATGGACGCCCAGGTGCTTGTGCCGATCCGCTTCATCGAAAACCTCCCTGAAAGCCGGGGTTGCCGGCCAACTATACTTGCCGTGTGCAGTGTGAACGCCGTGTCTGTCTTGTGCTATTCCGGCATCGCCGAAAGGGTTACGATAAGACAGGAATTTGCCGCCGCAACGGAACCGCTGACGGGAATAGTTGAGACTGAGACGCAACAGGATATGATGCCTCCTCCCACCGAGTCCACGAGGTCCACGGCGCGGCGTGCCGATATGAACCCTTTCTCACGCGATCTTCGGCCGAGCCCACCGTTCATGAGCGACCACTGCATGCCCTCCGGACCAGCACCGCACGCCGACGGGCGGCCGGGGCGGGCCGTATATGGTTTCACGCTCATCGAGCTGCTGGTGGTGATGGGCGTCATCAGCGTCCTGATGGGGATCCTGCTGCCGGCGATGGCCGAGGCGAAGAAAGCCGCCAAGACCGCCAGGGACCTCTCCGGCGGGCGGCAGCTCATGGTCGCCTACCACCTCTACGCCGACGACAACCGCGGCAGCGTCCTGCCGGGCTACCTCAACGCGGCCAACGCATCGACCGTCCTCAACAACCACGGCGAGCCGGTGCACGACGCGGTCGTCGGCTGGCGCTACCCGTGGCGCATCGCCCCGTACCTCGAGTACAACTTCGAGGGGCTCTATCAGGACGCCGGCGTCCTCCGCGAGACGCGGCAGTATTCCAACTATGAGTACCGCGTGAGCCTGTGGCCGTCCTTCGGGATCAACGGCGTCTTCGTCGGCGGCGACGCGGACAACTACGGCTTCAACCAGGCGGCGCTCAAGGCGTGGGGCGGGTTTTACGTCACGCGGCTCGACCAGGTCGTCCGCGGCGAGCGCCTCGGCGTCTTCTTCACCGCCCGCGGCCGCGACCCGGACACCGGCGTCGTGCAGCCGGGGTACTTCCGCGTGCTGCCGCCCTATATCGGCAAGCCCAAGGTGTGGACCGTCTCGTCGTTCAACGCCGCGGATGATCCCGCGAAGACGGGGTACACCGATTTCCGACACGGCGGCAAGGTGATCGTCGGCACGATCGACGGGCACGCCGAGACGCTCGGCTACGACGACGCCCGCGACATGACCCGCTGGTCCAACCAGGCGACCGACTCGACGTGGAACGTGCAGCGGGATCAGTAGTGGATGAGGCCATTGGCCATTGGCCGCGGGCCATGGGCAAGGCAAACGCATTCGACGTGTGCCTTGGCGAATGCCGAATCCCGGTTGCCGAATGCCGGTGGTTATTTCGCCGTGACCGCGGCGATGACTTTGACTTCAAAGTTGATCGGCGCACTCCCCGCCTGCGGCAGCGCGGCGACCTCCACCGTCGTCCGGCACGGCACGTTCCCATCCGCCGGGAAGTACTCCTTCCAGAGCCGGTTGAACGCCGCAAAGTCGCGCTGCATGTCGGTGAGGTACACGGCGACGTCGACGATGTCGTTCCAGGCCGCCCCGGATTCTTCGAGGATGAGCCGAACGTTCTCGAAGCAGGACCGGACCTGCGCCTCGATGTCGTAGGTCTTGACCGAGCCGTCGGCGTTCAAGACGACGCCGGGGATCTCCGTGCGGCCGCGTGAACGCGGCCCGATGCCGGCGAGAAAGAGCAGGAAACCCCCGTTGCCCAGCGGCACACGCCGTGCGTGCGCGTACGTCCCCGCGCCCCCGACAGGCTCGGCGGCACGTGAGGAATGAAGAGAAGACAGGCGTGGGGCGTCGGGCGTCGGGCGTCGGTGGCCGGCGTGGTCTTCGGGCGTGGGCATACCTTCATCGACTCCCTGATCCGCGGCACTCGTCGTGGCTCTCCAGCGACCGACGCCTCACGCCCTACGCCTCACGCCTCTTGTCTCTCGTGATCTGCGCGTAGGCGTTGTGGTTGTGGATCGACTCGAAGTTCTCGCTGGTGATCGAGTACCAGGTGATCCGCGGGTCGGCGTCGAGGGAGATCGCCAGGTCGCGGATGATGTCCTCGACGAACTTGGGGTTCTCGTACGCGGCTTCGGTGACGTACTTCTCGTCCGGGCGCTTGAGCACGGCGAAGACCGGCACGCTCGCCGCCTGCTCCAGGTGCTCGGCGAGGTCCTCGATCCACAACGTTGTTCCCTTTTCGCCCTCGCCGGCGTTGAAACGCACCTTGGCCCCGATGTGGCAGCGCTGGTTGTGCGCGCCGTACTTGGAGATCTCCTTCGAGCACGGGCACAGGCTCGCGGCCGGGGCCGAGACGCTCATCAGCAGATCGTCGCACAACGCCCCGTCCTGCTCGTGCGAGGAGCACTCGAAGGAGACCTTGTAGTCCATGATGCCGGGCGCGCCGGTGACGGGCGCCTTCTTGGCGATGAAGTAGGTGAAGTGCGCCTCGAAGTGCGCGTCGGCCGCGGCGAGGCGTTCGCGGATCGCGCGGGTGATCGCTGGGATCTCCTCCGGCGTAATAGCTCCCTGGTGTTCGTTGAGCACTTCCAGAAAGCGGCTCATGTGCGTCCCCTTCTGATAGTGCGGCAGGGAGACGTACATGTTGATGGTGGCGACGGTCGTCTGCGTGTTGTCGTTGTCGCGTCCCCCGATCCCCAGCGTCCGGCCTGGCGGCATCCGCAGCCGCATGGGATAGGTGATGTCCTTGACGCCGACCTTGTCGATCGCGACGCGGCGGGCGTCGGCCGAGGCCTGCACGTCGGGCATCGCGGCGTGCTTGCCGCGGCCGTTCTGCTCGGCCCGGGCGGGCGGGGAGGCGGACGGCGAGGACGATGTTGATGGATGGGTGGGGGATGGGGGGGGCAAGGTCTTCACTCCGGGTTCATGTTAGACGCCCGGCGCGGGAAGGCCGTTACACAGGCACAAAAACGCGCAAAGTGAGCCGGGGCGTGCCGCCCCGGCGCAGCAAGCTGTATTCAGAGCTTCACGACCAGTTCGGCCAGCCTCGCCAGCGTGATGACCGTCACGCCGTCGACGGTCTGATCGTACAGATGCCCGAAATCCTGTTGATCGCCGGTGGCGAGGTACGGGCAGCCGCTGCGGACGGCGGTGCAGAGGATCGGTTGATCCTTCGCCGCGAGCGTCACGGGCAGGTCGAAGCGGATCGCGGGGACGACGCGGACCCGCCCGAGCAGGGCCTCCAGCGCGTCGGCCCAGGCCGGGCGTTTGAGGCGGACGTTGCGTCGGGCTTCCTCGACGGCGAAATCGCACGTGACCGCCTCGCCCCGTTCGAGAAGCAGGTGAACCAGCCGGGCGATGTTGCTGCCGTCGTTGCTCGCCGAGAAGAGCACGTTGGCGTCCAGAAAGACTCGGAGCATCACGATCGCTCCGTGTCAGGCGGCCGAAGCGTCGGACGAGGACGCCGGGGGGAGCACCTTGCCGACGGCTTCTTCGTCGGACGCAAACTCCCTGATCCGCTCTTCGGAGTAGAGCTCGACGGGGACGCTGAAGGCGGGGCGGAGCAGCAGGCCGCGGTCGGTGTCCTCGATGATGAGCTCGTCGTTGGCCTTGATGCCCATCGCCTCGCGCATCCGTGCCGGGATGGTGATGACGCCGCGTTCGTTGATGGTGACCTTGCTCTGCATGATATCAGTATATCAGCAAATCGGCACTTCAGTACGTGTTTTTAGCCGCGACGATGCTCACGGCCTCGGGCGGCTTGCTGTTATCGGGCCCTGGATACACGGATGCAGTCTCATGCCCGTCTGGCATGTCCTGTGGCGTACGGCTCGTCTTTGTGCATCATGGACGCCGCCCACGAGAGGCCCAGCGGCGTGCCGACCAGCGCCCCCGCGAGCCAGTCCATCGGCAGGATGTTCGCCGCGCGGAAGAGGCTCCCCGCGTTGGCCGCGGCGGCCGCCCCGCGGGGGCCGACCACGAGCGACGCCGCCAGGGGCGCGACGATCGCCAGGAGCGCCACGCCCGCGACATACGCCATCGCCGGGGTCCGCGGCGAGGCCAGGCGCGCCAGGAGCGAGCCGGCGATCCCGGCGATGACGGCCGCGGCGACCGCCTGGCCCTTGAGCGGCTCGCGTGCCACCACATACGCGGCCCCGAGCGCGACCGCGATGCAGACCAGCACGCCCGTGGGCAGGCCGGCGTCGCGCAGGTCCAGCCGGTGCTCGACGACGTGCTCAGGGGGCGTTCGGTTCGCCCCGGCCCGCAGCACGATCCACGCCGAGGCGATGCCGAGCAGCGCGACGATCGCCCCTTCGAGGGCCAGCGTCCGCAGCACGCCGTCGTCGCGGGTGGTGCGGAGGATGCCGTCGACTTCGCCCGTCTGCCACGCGGCCCAGGCGAGCACGAACCCGGCGCACGTCAGCCCGGCGTGGGGGTTGTCCACCCGCGAGCCGAGCACGCCGGCGAACGTCGCGATCCCCATGACCGCCAGCAGCACGCCCAGCCCCTGGGCAAAGCCCGGCCCGATGAGGAAGGTCAGCTCGTCGCCCCCCAGCGGGCCGTGCAGCGTCCGCACCAGCAACGCGGCCAGCGGCCCAAGCGCAAAGAGCGAGGCCATCGGCACCGACCAACGGATCAGCATCAGGAGCATGGTTCGGATCATACGGGCTTTGGGTCGAGGGTCTTGGTTCAAGGGTCTTGGGGAACTACACCCCCGCGCTGAGCGGGCTGTCTAAGCACATCGTCCAATCAGCGGCCCACTCTCGCAGAATACGCTTGGCCAAGACCTAAGACCCAAGACCATCCTTGAGCATGGGCGGCTTGGATTTGGTAGGATCATCGCAAGGACGGGAGCGGGAGGGGGATAGCCAGCGCGAGGCACGCACATGGACACTCGAACGAGCCGAGATTCTACGGGAACATCGCCCCTGAGGTCGCCGGTGACGCTGCAGGACCTCTTCGCCGACCTGGTGTGGCCGATGCTGCTCAGGGCGGCGGGGCTGGCGCTGCGGCCGGCGCGGCTGGGGATCGCGCTGTTCTTCCTCGCCGCCGTCGGCGTGCTGCTCTGGGTGGCCGACTGGATCGACACCAGCGACCGCAACGTGCTGCACGATGCGCTGAACACGATGGGCGAGGCGGTGGTCGCCTTCGCCGCGGCGTGCACGAGCCTCAACACCCGGCTCGTCGTCGAATCGCTGCACGCGATGTTCTTCGACGTCCCGGCGGGCGTGCTGTCGGCGTCGTGGTGGGTGGTCATCCTCATCGGCCTGCCGATCGCGTGGCTGGTCTCGGTCGCCGGCGGGGCGATCTGCCGCAGCGTCGCCGTCGAGAACGCCCGGGCCGGCGAGCTGAGCTGGACCCGCGCCCTCGGCTTCGGGCTGGCCAAGTGGCCCAGCAGCTTCGGGGCGCTCATCACGCCCAAGATCGTCGTGTGGATCATCATCCTCGGCCTGACGATCGCCGGCGTCGTCCTGCTGACCGTCCCCGTCGTCAACCTCCTCGGCGGCCTGGCCTTCGGGCTGGCGCTGGCGGCGGGGTTTGTCGCGGTCGTCGTCATGGTCGTCTACATGCTCGTGTGGCCGATGCTCGTGCCCGCCGTCGCCTGCGACGGGGCCGACGCGATCGACTCCATGCAGCGGGCCTACTCCTACGCCTTCGCCAAGCCGATCCGCCTGCTGCTCTACCTCTTCATCCTCGGCGTCGAGTTCGTCATCGTCATGTTCGTCGCCGGGCTGCTGGCGACGGCGACGGTGAGCCTCACCAAGGCCTCGGCGTCGATGTGGATGGACGAAGACGGGCGAGCCGCGGCGGTCGTGAACGCGCACCCCCTCGAAGACCCGGAGCACGGCCTCTTCGCCGATGACGCCGAAGACGCCCACGGCGTGCCGCCGCCCGCCATCATGTATTGGCAGGAGATCGACGCCGACCAAGCCGCCAAGGCCCGCGAGGCCGGCGAGGTGGTGGTCACCGACACCGACGACCACGGCACCCCCGATGCCGCCGACGACGAGGTGGAGTACAAGGTCCAGCGCAAGCTCGACGGCGCTTCGCTCGCGGCTCACCGCATGATCCGCTTCTGGTGCTTCATCCCCGCCGCCCTCGTGACGGCCTACGGCTTCAGCTTCCTCTTCACCGGCGCGACGCTGCTCTACCTGGCGATGCGGAAGGTCTGCGACGGCCAGGACCCCGACGAGATCTGGATGCCCGAGGCCCGCGACGGCGTGGCGGGCAAGCCGCCGTCGTCGACGACGACCACGCCGCTGGATACGAGCACATCGGAAAGCATCGCCGACGACGGCCCGGCGGACGAGGGGTGAACGAAGGGCATCTGAATCAGCACGAAAGCCCTGAAAATCAAGCCCAGGGGCTGAGTCCCTGGGCTTGTACCTGGAACCGAAGAATGTCACTCGAACCGCGCACAACGACTTATCCGCGCACGCACGAGAGCGCCGTCGAGATCGCGGGGCTGCTCGCGGAAGCGGGCGTGCAGGAACTTCGCATCACCAGCCCCGATGGATCGACGCGCGAGCTGCGCACACGCGTGACGGACCTGCCGAGCGTGCTTGCAAACACTATCCCGGGAGCGAAAATTGAAATGGTAGGCTACACGATCCGAGTTGCGGAAAAGATTTTTTTTGTTAGGAAGTTAGATTGCGGAAATGATGGAAGTTGACCGCCCGGATCGAACGCCGTTGCAGCTCTTGACAAAGATCGCCGTCTGTAGAAATAAGAACCAAGTCAAGTTGTCGAGCGGCTCGACCGATCGCGGAATCCGTTAGTCCGAACCGCAAGAAAGCATGATCTTCGAGAACGGTAGTCGATTTTTCCCAGCACTCTTCGTACACCGATACCAACTCCAGCAGCCTTTGCCGAGCGAGTGCTTTCTGGTTGCCGGTCTGTCCCAAAAAATTACTTGTCTCGGTGAGGATATGGGGCGTTGTCCAGACTGGCCGACCTTGGTTCAATATTTTTTTGAGCGTTTCGTAATCACTTTGATCAAACTGATTCTTGGTGCGCTCGAATCTTGCAACAGCGTTCTGGCCAAGCGTGCCGATAACGGCCAGCAAAAGGACATTGGTGTCAAGCAATATGCCCCTTGCTTGACGGACCTCGATAAATAGGTCGAAGTCCATCATGCTGCACGATTGGTCATGGACTCGACTTCGCCGGTATTCGCGTTGATTTTGACGATTTTGTAGACTCGACGGCCCTTGAGCAACGTTTCAAAGAAATTAGCGGCGGAGTCGTTCCACTGGAGCTCTTCCTTTGCGATCGCCTCCGCTTGCGTGTCCATCGGAATCTGAAATCCAATGGTAATCAACCAATATGTTGAGCTGTGGCCAGTATCTTCGCCATCTTCGCGACGAACTTCTTCAAGCCTGAGTTGCGGCAGAGGTTCGCCAGCGTAAACCTCCGATACATAGTCCTTGGCTTTCGTTATCGCTTCTTTGAGACTGATCATGCGAGCCTCCTCATGCCTCACATCAGCTTCTTCCCGATCGTCACGTCGTAGACCTTGAGCAGTTTTTCCTTGTCGAAGACCATCTCCTGCCGGCTGCGGCCGACGACGTCGTACTCGGTCGTCAGCTCGATGGCGTCGACGGGGCAGGCCTCTTCGCACATGCCGCAGTAGATGCAGCGCAGCTCGTCGATCTCGAACTTCTTGGGGTACTTCTCGCGGTCGTCCCACGGGCTCTCGGCGGCCTCGATGTGGATGCAGTTGGCCGGGCAGAGCGTGGGGCACATCATGCACGCGACGCACTTGACGCGCCCGCGTTCGTCGCGGTTGAGGCGGTGCACGCCGCGGAAGTTGGACTTCTCCATGCCGCCCTCTTCGGGCTTGAAATGCTCCTTGCGCTCTTCGGGGTACTGGATCGTCCGGCTGGTCTTGCCCTGCCCGAAGGAGGTGACGAAGTGCCGGAGGGTGGTGCCGAAGCCCTTGAAAATCTCCGGCAGATACGCGGCTTCCATCCGCGTCATCTTCGGGGCCGGCAGGACGTAGACGTCGTCTTCGCGCAGGATCATGGGGCAAGTGTAAGCGAGTCAGCGCGCGTGGGGAGTGGGGTGGGCACGGCGGGGGGTGGCGACGACGAGCATCTTCTGGTTCAGCAGCTTGAGTCGTTCGCCCAGCCGCACGAGCTTGAGGGCGCGGCGGACGGTCGGGTGGTCGGCCCTGCGTCCGTCGAGGAAGGGCCCGAGGAAGCCGCCGCGTTCGGGCGCGGGGTAAAAAGAGACCCGCTCGAAGCGCGTCACCTCGAACCCCGCCGCCCGGACCTGCCCCAGCAGCTCGCGCTTGGAGCAGAACCGCTCGCAGTAGTCCTTCTTCGGCAGTCGCCAGAGCTGGATCGGCGTGCCGTTTGTCCGCTTCAGTCGCAGCTGGCGGCGGAGCGTGAGCAGGTTGTCGACGATCAGCCAGAAGCGCAGCATCGCCCGCGACGGCGTGACGAGGATGAGCTGCCCGCCGGGGCGGAGCACCCGCCGCGCCTCCCGCAGCGACTCGTGCCGGTACGACGGCTCGACGTGCTCGTAGGTGTCCAGCGAGAGGACGGTGTCGAATGCCCCGTCGTCGTAGGGGAGTCGCTCGGCGACGCCCTGGTCGAAGCGGAAGTCGTTGGGCACGCCGCGGCTGGCGAGGTTGTATGTGGCGAGGTCGACGGATTTTTCGGAGGGGTCGACGCCGCGGAGCGTGCGGTAGCGGTCGCGGAGCAGGTAGAGCAGGTCGCCGTACCCGGAGCCGACGTCGAGCAGGGCCTCGCCGCCGGTGCACAGCGCGGCGACGCGGGTGTTGCGCGCCTGCACGAGGTTCATGTAGGGCGCAAGGCCGGGGTTGTAGCGGTCGACCCAGAACTTGCCGCGGTCTTCGCCCCAGCCGACGTTGTACTGACGGTCGAAGGAGGCGAAGACGTTCTGCGCGTGCGGATCGGCGGCGGCCGCGGGCGGCGATTGGGGGAGTGGGGGGGCAACGCTGGTCGTCATGTCTGCCGGCTCGCTCGTGAGCGGGGCCTTGCCGCCCCGATTCGGTCCCGCTTGAGACGGTCGATATCGGCCGTTTGCCGGGCGCCGATGAACAATCCCCAGGTTCGGGCGTGCCGGGGAGGGCAGGGCCAGGATGAAGCGGAAATGCGGAGCGCAGACCGGGCTCGGATCGGCTAGGCTATAGCATGGCGCGACCACGCCGTATGCCGCCTTTGTTCGAGGTGATGAAGGAGCCGCTCAAGCGGGTCCCGGTGGACGGCTCTGCGTCTCATCCTTCACCTGCTGCTCCGTACAGCGGACCGGGTGGCGATGCGCCCACGCACAACGGTTCCGTCGGCGACCACGGCCCGTCGTCCAACGGCGTGCACGTGCCGCCCCCCAGCGCCCCGACGCTCGTCCTCCCCGGCGAAGGTGCGGCGGGCGGCAGGCAGGTCGTCCTCACCACCCCACGGCTCATGATCGCCCTGGCCGTCGTGCTCGGCGGCATCATCGTCCTGTGGTCCATCGCCTACAAGCTCGGCGAGTCCGGCGAACGCAGCAAGATCTCGGCCTTCGAGGATCAGGGTGGAGAAGGGGGCGGCACGGCGGCGATCCCCGACGGCAGCCGCGGGAGCGTCGCCGACCCGCTGACCCACGGCGGCTCATCAGGCCAGCCCGCCGGGGGAAGCGTCCCGCCCAAACCCGTCAATGCCGGAGGCGGCACGACGACCGCCCATGGCAATACCCGCCCCGGCGGCTCTACCCCCGGCACGAACACCGTTGGGGTGGGGGGGGCGACGGGGACGAACCGCCCGACCGGTACGACCGCCGGCGGCGGCACCCAGCCGGCCGGTGGCAACGGGGCGGGCGGGAATGGCGGGGGGCTGGTGCTGGACCCGCGTCAGCCGGGGCTCAACTACCTCATCATGGCCGCCCTGACCGCCAAGGACGCCCAGGAGGCGATCGACTTCCTCAAGACGCAGGAGATCGACGCCGTGGCCTTCCCGGACCGCTCGATCGACCCAGCCAAGCCCGACGCCCAGGCCCAGCTCCAGAAGGCGGTCGCGGGCAACGAGAAGTTCTGGGTCATCTACGCCAAGGGGTTCCCCGGCGGCTCCCGCTACAGCGAGAGCGAGGCCGAACGCAGCACCGTCCGGACCAAGATCGAGCGGGCCGGGCGGACCTGGCAGCGTGAGCACCGCGGCGCCACCGACTTCGCGGCCACCTACTGGCAGCTCTACAAAGGCGGGTGAGCCGGGTTCCGGGTTCCGGGTTCCGGGTTCCGGGTTCCGGGTTCCGGGTTCCGGGTTCAAAGACCAGCCCGAAGCGCGAGCGAGGGTGGGCGTTGCGTGTTCTTTTCATCTCGCAGTGTGCCTATACTCCCCTCCTGCCCCGGGCGAGCGTGCCCGGGCGGCGTTTTCGGAGATTTGCGATGAGCATGGATCCCTCACTGAAGGTCAAGGGTGCGATGGGCGGCAAGCGGAGCGTGCTGACGCGGTCCGAACGCATCTCAAAGATGGTCACCGACAAGAAGTTCGACACCAGCAAGGACAAGCCGCTGGGCATCCCCAAGACCCTCGTCGGCAAGCAGTAAGTCCATAGACAGGCCAAGAAGAAGCCCAGGGATATGTCCCTGGGCTTTGTTGTGTCTGCTTCAGGTTGTGTGCGTCAAGATCGACGAGCGGGAGCTCTCGATTTTTTTATGCGCTTACGCCAGCCCGCTGCCGGCCGCCAGGCGGGCGAGCGAGCCGCCGCGGGTCGCGCGGATGTTGACCATGTGTTTCTGGAGGCGGGTGCCGGGGCACTCGGTGGGGCCGAGTTCCTGGTGGGTGTAGACGGTGGTGAGGCGGACGTTGTAGCGGCGCATCTGCTCGATGAGGAAGCGGTCGAGCGTCGAGACCTGGTCGGAGGTGGGCGACTGGATGTCGAAGTTGCCCATGACCATGACGCCGAGGTTGTGCTCGTTCTTGATGCCGCCGACGTGGGCGCCCTGGAGGCTGGTGTCGCGGGCCTCCCACACGCGGCCCATCGGGTCGATCACGTAGTGATAGCCGATGTCGGCCCACCCCTTCTGGTCGACGTGGTAGCGGCGGATGCTCTCGAGCCGCTTGGCGACCTGCGCCTGCGAGCGCAGGCCCGTGGCGAGGTTCCCCTCGTGGTGGACGGTGATCTTGGCGATCCGGCCCATGGGGTCGGTGGTCTTGCGGGCCACGCCGCGGCCGGTCCACGCCGAACGCGGGATGATCGGCACCGACCCGTGCGACGCGGCGGCGTGGGCCATGGGCGTCGGTGCGCGAGTTGAGGGCGTAACGGGCTTGACCATCGGCGGGTCGGGCCAGTTGACGGCCGGGAGGCTGGCCTGCTGCCGACCCCCGCCGCAGCCTTGCAGCAGGGCGGCCATGCTCAGCAGCAGACCGCCGCCGAGGATGCCGCGGCGCGTGGAACAAGCCCCCTCCTCCAGAGTCTCGGCCCCGGTCGGAAGCACCCGGTTCGCCGAACGATCCGTCATGTCGCTGCTCATAGCCCCATCCATCGGCCGGTTGTGCGTCGCGGCTGCAGTGGTCGGGTCGCCCCTTCCCCGCCGCGGAGTCGAGTGTAGTCCATCGGCTCGATCGTACGGTCTATCCACGAGGCGTCCACAGTTATCAGACGGGAAAGGGAGCAGGGAATAGGCAGCAGGCAGCAGGAAAGAAAATCTCCTGCTTCCTGCTTCCTGCTTCCTGCTCCCTGCTCCCTTCGGCTATCCCATCCTCCCCAACCACTCCTCTTCCATCCGCTCCAGCTCGGCGGCGATCTCGTCCCGCTCGGCCAGCGCCCGCTTGCATGTGTCCGCGTCGCGGTACACCTCTTCCTTGGCGAGGTACTGGTCCATGTCGGCGAGGCGCTTCTGCACGGCCTCGATCTCCTTTTCCAGCCGATCCGTCGGCATCCACGAGAAGCCCGTCTTGGCCTTGGAGCCGCCGCCCGACGACGGCTTGCTCGGCGTGTGCGAGAACCCGCTGCTGCTCACCTTCTTGGGAATGGAGACGGCGGACGCGGCGGGCTCTTTCTTGGGCGAAGGGGCTGGCGGCGGAGCGGCGACAGCGACGGCCGTCGATGCGGTCGAGGACGAAGACGATGAAGACGGCGACGACCGGGCCGCGGCGAGGTGCTTGCGGTGCCAGTCGTCGTAGGTGCCGTGGAAGACCTCGGTGTTGCCGTGCCCGTCCATGATGAGCAGGTGCTTGCACGTCGCGTCGATGAGCGCGCGGTCGTGGCTGATGAGGATGAGCGTGCCCTGGTAGGACTGGCGCGGGTCGTCGCCCTCTTGGGGGGCCGCGAGCACCTGTTCGAGGCGCTCGGCCGAGGGGATGTCGAGGTGGTTGGTCGGCTCGTCGAGGACGAGCAGGTTCTTGGCCGAGGCGAGCAGGGCGGCGAGCCTCGCGCGGCTGCGCTCGCCGCCGGAGAGGGCGGACATGGGTTTCTGCTGGTCTGAGCCGCTGAAGAGGAACGCCCCGGCCAGATCGCGGGCCTGCTGCTCGCTCATCGAGGCGCCGGGGTTCTCGCGGCGGATTTCTCGTTGCAGGTACTCGTAGACGGGCGAAGTATCCTCGGGGTTGGGCGGGAGCTGCGAGTAATACCCGATGAGCACGTTCGAGCCCATGCGCACCGTGCCGCTGTCGAGGCCCCCCTCCCCGCCATCGAGGTTGCCGAGGATCGCGCGGATGAGCGTGGTCTTGCCCGCCCCGTTGGGGCCGATGATCGCCCAGCGCTCGCCGCGCGAGATCGTGAGGTCGAGGTCTTTGAAGAGGGTTTTTCGACCCGCCGCCGGCTGACCTGTGTTGTCTTCCTCGTCGCCAGCTTGGGGGCCGTGCGGCTTGTTGGCGTACGACTTGCTCGCGTTGCGCACGCTGACGACCATGTCGCCGGTGCGCGGGGCCGGCGGGATGGAGATGCGCATCGTGCTCATCTCCATCGGGCGTTCGATGGCGTCGTCGCGCTTGGCGCGTTCGAGCTTGGAGAGGCGTCCCTGGGCCTCCTTGGCGCGCTGCCCGGCCTTGAAGCGGCGGATGAACTCCTCCTCCTTGGCCCACTGCGACTGCTGGTTCTCGTAGGCGCGGTGCTGGGTGAGCAGGCGCTGGGCGCGGATCTCGCGGAAGGCGGTGTAGTTGCCGGGGTACTCGTACAGCCGCCCGGCCTCGACCTCTTCGATGCGTGTGACGACGCGGTCCAGCAGGCGGCGGTCGTGGCTGACCAGCAGCACCGCACCCTTGAAATCGGTCGACAAAAACTCTTCGAGCCACTCGCGGCCGGCGATGTCGAGGTGGTTGGTCGGCTCGTCGAGGAGCAGCAGGTCGGGATTCTCAAGCAGCAGCTTGGCGAGGCCGAGCCGGCCCTTCTGCCCGCCGGAGAGGCCCGAGACCGGCACCGAAAACTGCGCGTCGGTGAAGCCCAGGCCGTGCAGGATGGCGTCGACCTTATGGTCGACCGCGTAGCCGCCGAGGGCCTCGATGCGCGACTCCAGCTCGGCCTGGCGCTTGAGCAGGCGTTCCAGCGCGACCGGCTCGGCGTTCTCCGGCTCGCCCATGAGGTGATACACCTCGTCGAGTTCGGCGTGGACTTTGGTGAGTTCGACGAACCCAGCCGCGGCTTCCTCGCGGAGGGTCTTGGCCGGGTCGAGGGTGTGCTGCTGCGTGAGGTAGCCGACGCGGACGCCCTTCTGCAGCGAGACCGAGCCCGAATCGGGCTTGAGACGGCTCATGAGGACGTTCATGAGCGTCGACTTGCCCTGGCCGTTGCGCCCGACCAGGCCGACGCGCTCCCCGGCCTCCATGGAGAAAGAGACGTTGTCCAGCAGCACGCGGGTGCCGATGGCGTAGCGGATGTTGGTCGCGGCGAGGATCGGCATGGGGCACAAAGACCTGTCTAAAAGACAAAAAAGGAGGATTTATAGGGAGCCGGCGGGGAAAAGACAGGGGTCCTAAGCCGTGGCACAGGCGTCTCGCCTGTGCCGGGTGCTGGAGTCGTCCGCACAGGCGGGACGCCTGTGCCACGGTTCACAGAAGGCAGCATGAGCCCATCTTTATCCACAATTTGCGTGTTTTTCGGCCGGCTGCGTGCTACAGTGACGGTCCTGCCTCATCCCGAACGCCGTCCACCCGCGGCGTTCGAGAGGCGGAAAAAGCCGCGTGGATCGCCGAGCGTTTCGGCGGGCGGCACGGGAAGTTCACCACCGGTTTTCGCCGGCGCGTCGTGCGGGGTGGAGCGGACGCGGCGGCGCTTGCGAGCGGACGGAGTCGGCCTTGCTGCGTGATGAGCAGGGCGGTGTTCCGGGTCTCACCCGCCGCAGGAATGTGATTGAGACGAAAAGGCACACATGATTGATGAAATGCTGATCGCGTCGCTGGGAATCGGCGACGACGAGATCGCCACGCTTTTGGGCCAGTCGGACGCGGGCAAGACCGCGGTCGAGGGGGACATGGACGCGCTGCTGGGTCAGCAGATCGGCGACTTCACGCCGGGCTCGATCCTCGAGGGGCGCGTCATCGGCTTCGCCGGCGACGACGTGCTCGTCGAGGTGGGGCTCAAGTCCGAGGGGCGCATCCCCCGGCGTGATTTCGACAACCCCGACGCCGTCAAGATCGGCGACAAGGTCAAGGTCCTCCTCGAAGAGATCGACGGCGAGGACGGCATGGTCGAGCTTTCCAAGTCGAAGGCCGACCGTATGCTCAACTGGCAGCGCCTCATCGACACCACCCGCGAGGGGGACGTCGTGCAGGGCAAGGTGCTCAAGAAGATCAAGGGCGGCCTGCTCGTCGACATCGGCGTGCCGGTCTTCCTGCCCGCCTCGCAGGTCGACGTCCGCCGTCCGGGCGAGATCGGCGACTTCATCGGCCGCGACATCCGCGCGTCGGTGCTCAAGATCGACACCGAGCGCAAGAACATCGTCATCTCACGCCGCAAGCTGATCGAGGAGGAGCGCGACTCGGCGAAGAAGCGCCTGCTCGACACGCTGCAGGAAGGGATGATCGTCACCGGCACGGTCAAGAACATCGCCGACTTCGGCGCGTTCGTCGACCTGGGCGGGATCGACGGCCTGCTGCACATCACCGACATGTCGTGGAGCCGGGTGAATCACCCGTCGGAGATCCTCAAGATCGACCAGAAGGTCGAGGTCAAGGTCCTCAACATCGACCGCGACAAGGAGAAGATCGCCCTCGGCATTAAGCAGAAAGAGGCTTCGCCGTGGGAGGAGATCGAGAAGAAGTTCCCGGTCGGCTCGCGCGTCAAGGGCGAGGTGGTCAACATCATGTCGTACGGCGCGTTCGTGCGGCTTGAGCCGGGCATCGAGGGCCTGGTCCACATCTCCGAGATGTCGTGGACCCGCCGCGTCAATCATCCTTCCGAACTCGTGAAGCCGGGCGACCCGGTCGACGTCGTCGTGCTGGAGATCAACAAGGAGAAGCTCGAGATCTCCCTCGGCATGAAGCAGACCGAGGTCAACCCGTGGGAGCTGGTGGGCGAGAAGTACCCCCGCGGCACCGTCATCGAGGGGGCCGTGCGCAACCTCGCCAACTACGGCGCGTTCATCGAGATCGAGCCGGGCATCGACGGCCTGCTCCACGTCTCCGACATCTCGTGGACCAAGAAGGTCACCCACCCCAACGAGGTCTTCAAGAAGAGCGACATGGTCAAGTGCGTCGTCCTCGACGTCGACCGCGAGAAGCAGCGCATCGCCCTCGGCGTCAAGCAGCTCACCGAAGACCCCTGGCTGCACGCCATCCCCGACGCCTACCGCCCCGGCATGGTCGTCCGCGGCAAGGTCACCAAGATCACCAACTTCGGCGTCTTCGTCGAGCTGGAACAAGACTTGGAAGGCCTGCTGCACATCTCCGAGCTGGCCGACCACAAGGTCGAGAAC
>CAZZDW010000069.1:0-19189 GCA_964652945.1 uncultured Phycisphaeraceae bacterium | reverse complement strand
GGGGCGGTGGCGGCGCACGCGATGAATGTGGTGCTGAACTTCGCCGCCGTCGAGTACGTCAACTCGTCGAACATCGCCTCGCTCCTGCGCATGCGGCGGACCGTCGCCGAGCACGGGGGCGTGCTCGTGCTGGCCGGGGTCAACGAGGAGATCCGCTCGGTGCTCTCGCTGACCGGCGTCAACCGGCTGTTCACCTTCGCCCCCGACACGATGACGGCCCTCGCCCACGTGCAGCTCCAGAACGTGTAAAAAGAGCAAATACCAAGCGCCCGATGGCAGAGCCGACGCACGTCGTACCGTGACGGTTCGTCTTTGCCGTTGGGTGCTTTGCGATTTGAGATTTTCTTATGGCTCCGATCATCGCCCTGCTTGTCATCGCCGCGGTGTCGATGCTGCTCATCCGTGTGGGCGCGGTGGCGCTGGTGATGACCGGCGTCTCGCACGACACCGCCTTCTTCCAGGCCAACTCGGCGTTCTTCGGCGTGGGCTTCACCACGTCGGAGGCCGAGCTGGTCGTCAACCACCCCGTCCGGCGGCGGATCATCCTCGGGCTCATCATCGCGGGCAACATCGGCGTCACCTCGGCGCTGGCGACGGTGCTTGCGACGGTCGTGACCAAGGCCACGCGCGACGACTTCTCGCTCGAACGCCTCGCGGTCCAGGTCGTCACGCTCATCGGCGGGATCGTGGTGCTCACGCTGCTGTGGCGGCTGGGGGTCGTGCAACGGGGGATCGACTACTCGATCCGCTGGGCGCTGCGGCGTTTCGGGGTCGTGCGGGCGCTCGACTACGAGCTGCTGCTGCACGTGACCTCGGGGTATGAGATCGCCGAGGTGGAGATCGACCCCGGCTCGCCGTTGATCGGCACGACGCTCGGAGAGACGCGGCTGCGCGACCTGGGGATCGTGGTGCTGGGGATCGAACGGCCGCAGACGTCGCAGAACGAGTACGTCGGCGTGCCGAAGGGGACCGACGATCTCCGGGCCGGGGACGTGCTCACCGTCTACGGCAAAGAGGCCGACGTGAAGCACGTGCTCATCGACCACACGGAAGCGATCGGGCAGACGCACGTCCCACCAAGCGATCAGGAGGCGCGGGGCTGAGCCTCCCCCTCCACGCCGCCGCGGCTTTTTCTTGCGACCGCAAGAGCGAAGCCCGGTACAGTTGGCCGTGACGACGGCTTCGACCTCCCCGCGGATCGATCGTGCTCCGAGCGGCGTGCCGCCCATCGCCGAGCTGCGCGGCATCACCAAGCAGTATTTCCGCCCAGACGGCAGCGTCGCGGTGACGGCGCTTAACGCCGTCGACCTGGTGGTGCCGCGTGGGCAGTACGTCGCGATCATGGGCGCCTCGGGCTCGGGCAAGAGCACACTGATGAACGTCCTGGGCTGCCTCGACCGCCCGACGGCCGGGCAATATTTCCTCGACGGCAAGGACGTGGCGCGGATGCCCGACGAGGAGCTCTCCGCGTTCCGCGGCAAAAAAATCGGCTTCGTCTTCCAGGCCTTCAACCTCATCCCCGAGCTGACCATCGTCGACAACGTCGCGGTGCCGCTGTTCTATCAACGCCTGCGCAAGCAGGAACGTCACGAACGCGCGGTCCAGGCGCTCGAGCTCGTCGGGCTGGGCGAACGCCTCGACCACCGACCGAGCCAGCTCTCCGGCGGGCAGCAGCAGCGCTGCGCGATCGCGCGGGCGCTGGTCGTCGAGCCGGTGGTGCTGATGGCCGACGAGCCGACGGGCAACCTCGACTCGCATACCGGCGAGGCGATCCTCACGATCATCGAAGACCTGCACGCCAAGGGGATGACGATCGTCATGGTGACGCACGACGACCGCATCGCCACGCGCTGCCAGCGCGTCGTACGGCTCAAGGACGGCATCATCGAGCGCGACACCAAGGTCCGCTGAGCCGGGCCGGTGAGCCGGGGGGCCGGTGAGCCAGGGTCGGTGAGGCGGTATTCACCTCCTGACGTCTCCCTTCCTTGCGGTGGGGGGCGTGTTGCTTTGCAGAAGGCGGCGGGGGCTATACTTTGGGCGTTCTCAGATTACGTCTCTCCGTCCGGAGAGGGGTCTGGCTCGCCGCGGCTTCCTCTTGGCCCAAGTTCAAGCACGGTCAAACAAGTCAATCGGGCAACTGGATGGAAGTCGTATGAAAATGTATGTCGGAAACCTGTCGTTCCAAACGACCGAGGACGAACTGCGTGAACTGTTCGAAGCGCACGGCGAGGTCGCCTCGGCGTCGCTGGTGATGGACCGCGAGACCGGCCGCCCGCGCGGGTTCGCGTTCGTCGAGATGAACAACGCCGATGAGGCCAACGCCGCGATGCAGGCACTCAACGGGAAGAACGTCGGCGGGCGCGACCTGACCGTCAACGAGGCCCGCCCGCGCGAGGCCGGCGGCGGCAGCCGCGGCGGCGGCGGTGGTGGCCGCGGCGGCTGGGGCGGCGGCGGTGGTGGCGGCGGCGGCGGCGGCGGCGGCCGCGGTGGCCGTGGCGGGGGCGGCGGCCGCGGCGGGTGGTAATGCCCGCGTGACCCGCTTGATCGAGTGATTCAGTACAGCGGCCCAGGGACACTGTCCCTGGGCTTCTTTGTTGGATGTCTTTGGGTGTGTTGCGTCTGAACCGCGATTCATGAAGGGTTCATCGGTGCGTTCATGTCGCTGCCGCATGATGATGCGTCCTTTTCTTCAGGAGCATCAACCATGGGCGACTTCTTGAAAACAGTGCTTGCGGGAGCCGCGGCGTGGAAATGGGGCGGCGGGTGCCTGGGCACCATCATCGTCTTCCTGCTGGCGTACTGGCTGCTGAACGCGCTGTTCTGAGCCGGCGCCGTTCCGTTATGGAACTGCTGATGAACGCGGAGCAGGATAGTTCTCAGGCGGATTTCTTGCGGCCGTGCTCGCGAGCCCGTTCCACCCGCTCACGCAGTTCCTGATTTCGCTTCGTCCAATACGCCGTGCGCTCTTCGGCGGACATGTTGGCGAGACGAGCGCGGAGCAGATCCTGCCCTTTGCGCTTCATCTCGACACAGTCAAAGTCCTTCTTCATACCTGATGACCTCCGCGGGCGACCGGATATCCACGGAAGGATACCCTCGCAACAAGTTTACAGCATTGTATCGCGGCCCTCGTTCAATATGAACGATGTGCTTGAAGTTCCAACTCACCAGTACGCCGCAGCCTCCGGTTGTAGCCAACGCGACATGGAGCGCGTCTTCGGCAGAACGCTCGGACACGACGCCCGCGTCGAGATAGGCATGCTGAAGCGATTCAGCCTCCGGGGTAACGTCAACCCATTCCATTATCGCGATTAGGTCGGCAAAGAACTGGCTAACCTGAACCGGAGCCGCCGCCAGCTCGTCTTCGACCAACGCCGATGTCGCCAGCACGAAACGCCCTTGTTGCGCTTGATCAAAGAAGGGGCGGCTGAACCGTTCGAACTCTTTGTCGAAAACACCGCCGAAAACCGAGGTATCAGCGTAAACGCGTATTGGTTCGGGCATGTCGCATGCTCCTCTGGCTCTGCTCCCGCTCTCCAGCCTACACGCTCGCTGACGCTTCGCGTCTCGTGCGAACGTTCAAATGCGCCCACGCACCGGTCTGGAGCCCCCCACCGATGCCACCAAAGCCATCGGTCGTCACTCCCCCTGGTCCAGCACGGCCATGAAGGCCTCCTGCGGGATCTCGACGCTGCCGATCGACTTCATGCGTTTCTTGCCTTCCTTCTGCTTTTCGAGCAGCTTGCGTTTACGGCTCACGTCGCCGCCGTAGCACTTGGCGGTGACGTTCTTGCGGAAGGCCTTGATGGTCTCGCGGGCGATGATCTTGCCGCCGATCGCGGCCTGGACGGGGATCTCGAACTGGTGCCGGGGGATCTGCTCGCGCAGTTTGCTGCATAGCAGGCGGCCGCGGAACTCGGCCTTGTCGCGGTGGACGATGACGGAGAGGGCCTCGACGGGATCGCCGTTGACGAGGATGTCCATCTTGACGAGGTTGTCCTTGCGGTAGCCGATGAGCTCGTAGTCCATCGTGCCGTAGCCGGAGGTGATGCTCTTGAGCTTGTCGTAGAAGTCGTAGATGATCTCGGCGAGGGGGATCTCGAAGCTGAGCATGTCGCGGGTGTCGGAGACGAACGTCTGCTGCTGGTAGATGCCGCGGCGTTCCATGCAGAGCTTCATGATCTCGCCGATGTACTCCTTGGGGAGGATGATGTCGACCTTGCAGATCGGCTCGCGGATCTCCTCGATGGTGCCGGCGTCGGGGAGGTCGGCGGGGTTGTGCACCTCGATGACGGCGCGGCCGTGCTCGTCGACGCGGACGTTCTCGATCGCCTTGCCGCCCGCGCCGGTGACGGTGATGTTGCCCTGCTGCCCGGTGCTGCGCTGGCCGCGGAGGACGACCTCGTAGGAGACGGTGGGCGCGGTCTGGATGATCTCCACGCCCCCCTCGCGTTCGAGGCGTTCCTGGACGATGTCCATGTGCAAGAGGCCGAGGAAGCCGCAGCGGAAGCCGAAGCCGAGGGCCTCGGAGTGGACGGGGAAGAAGGTGAACGACGAGTCGTTCAGCACGAGCTTCTCCATCGCCTCGCGGAGCTCTTCGAAGTCGTTCTTCTTCGGGCCCGTCGCGGTGGCGGGGTAGAAATCGCAGAAGACCATCTGCATCGGCGGCTTGTAGCCGGGCAGGGCGTCCTTGGCGGGGTCCTTTTCGAGCGTCACCGTGTCGCCGACGCGCACGTCCTTGAGCGAGCGGATCGCCGCGACGATGTAGCCGGTCTCGCCGGCCGAGAGGGACTGGACCCGCACGGGCTTGGGGACGTATTTGCCCAGCTCGGAGACGAGGAAGGTCCGCCCGGTGCCCATCATGCGGATCTTGTCGCCGACGTTGAGCGTGCCGTCCATGACGCGGACGTAGATGATGACGCCGCGGTAGTCGTCGTAGACGGCGTCGAAGATCAGGCCGCGGAGCTGCGGCACGACGCTCTTGCGCGGGCCGGGGAACTTCTCGCAGATCGCCGCCAGCAGCTCGGGGATCCCCAGGCCGGTCTTGGCGGAGACGAAGATCACGTCGTCGGCGGGCAGGCCCAGGACCTGCTCGATCTCCATCGCGACTTCCTCCGGGCGCGCGGAGGGGAGGTCGATCTTGTTGACGACGGGGATGAGTTCCAGGTTCTCGTTGACCGCGAGGTAGGCGTTGACCACCGTCTGCGCCTGCACGCCCTGCGTCGCGTCGACGACCAGGAGCGCCCCCTCGCACGCCTTGAGAGCACGCGAAACTTCGTAGTTGAAGTCGACGTGACCCGGCGTGTCGATTAAGTTCATCATGTAGAACCCCCCCCCCCCCCCCCCTCGGGCGCCGCGTTGTTCTTCGACCGATGAACGCCCGTGTCGTCGAGCGGCACCTCGTACTCGCTCTCGAGGTCGTCGGCTTTGGCGCCGGGGACGTGGCGGTGCATGACGGTGACGGCGGAGGCCTTGATGGTGATGCCGCGTTCGCGCTCGATGTCCATCGAGTCGAGGAGCTGCTCCTTGGCCTCGCGCTTGGAGACGGCGTTGGTCGCCTGGAGGAGGCGGTCGGCCAGGGTGCTCTTGCCGTGGTCGATGTGGGCGATGATCGAGAAGTTGCGGATGTTCATAAGGGAGGCATCAAGGCATGGGCATCAAGGCACGAAAGGCAATGCCGGGCTTTGATTGTATGCGGGTGCACGGCCGCGCCGATCTATGTGCCGAGCGGCAAGGCCGTCTATCCTCTTTCCAGGAGCACTCCCGATGAGCGACACGCCCCCCGCCGCCCATATTGACGAACTCCGGCCGATCCGGCGGGTGCTGGTCTGCATCGGCCTCTCGCCGGAGTCGATCGGCGGCCTGCACCTGGGGCGGCAGCTCGCCAAGACCTTCGGGGCCGAGGTCCACGCCCTGCACGTCGTCGAGCCGGGAAACGCGGCCCACGAGGCCGTCATCCCCGGCCTGGCCGAACGCCAGATGGCGATCGCCGGCGAGGAGCTGGGGGTCTTCCTCCGCTCGCACGGGTGCGATCAGGCCGAGGCGGGCGCGATCGTCCAGCACGTCCGGCGCGGGGCGGCCGAGGAGGAGATCCTCCGCTGCGCCGCCGAGATCGACGCGGATCTCCTGGTCTTCGGACGCTACGGCCGGGGCGGGCTCAAGCGCGAGCGCCTCGGGTCGGTCGCGTCGCGGCTGGTCCGCCAGAGCCCGGTGTGCGTCTTGCTCGCCCAGCCCGAGTACCGGGCCGAGGCGATCACGAAGGTCGGCGTGGCGTGCGAGTTTGAGACCGACCCGGACCCGGCGGTGGAGCGGGCCGGCGAGGTCTGCCGCAGGCTCGGCGTGGGCGCGATGACGCTGCTGCACGCCTACGACCTGCCGGTGGGGTACCACACGATCATGACCGAGGAGCAGGTCGTCGAGGCGATCAAGACGGTGGCGCGCGAGCGTGCCGAGATGATCGCCGAGCGGATGGACGCCCGCGGCGGGCCCGCCATCAAGCTGCACACCGAGCTGGGCTCGGTCGGCGAGCAGGTCACGCGGATGGCCGAGATGGAGAACCTGGACCTCCTGGTCTTCGCGTCGCACCACCGCTCGCGGTCGGCGATGTTTTTGCTGCCACGCACGACGGAGAAGATCCTCGCCGGGCTGCACTGCAGCGCGTGGATCGAACGCGGCCCCGGCCTGCACGAGGGCGCCCTCGAAGCCCTCAAAGAAATCGTCACCGGGTCGTAATACGTGATCGGGTTCCGGGTTCCGGGTTCCGGGTTCCGGGTTCCGGGTTCCGGGTTCCGGGTTCCGGGCTGGATTCAAACGAGCCCGAAGCGCGAGCGAGGGTGAAGGTACGCGAACGCTCAAAGAATCATGTAATACCAGTTTGAACCACGGAGTACACAGAGATCACAGAGAAAGGCAAAAAAAGAAAATAGCTCATCCACGCCGAGTCGTTCAGCTTGGATGCGACGCTCTGTGTTCTCTGTGTGCTCCGTGGTTCCAATCCTCGCAAGCGAAGGCTCAAGCAGCGAGTGCCTGGAGCTTGAATGTCTCGAACCACCCGCCCCGCACTCTTCCTCGACCGCGACGACACGCTCATCGACACCACCGCGATGACGCGGAGCACGCCGCACCCCGGCGACCTCGTCCGCCCGGAGCAGGTCGCGCTATTACCCAACGTCGCCGAGCAGCTCGCGCGGCTTGCGCACGCACGCCCCGACCTCGCCCTCGTCGTCGTCAGCAACCAGGGGGGCGTCGCACGCGGCCACTGCACGCTCGACGACGTCAACGCCTGCAACCGACGGCTCGACGAGCTGTTGTGGGACGCGGCCAAGGTCCGGCTCACGGCCGCGTACGTCTGTCCGTATCACCCGAAGGGGACGGTCGAGCCGTATAACGTCGAGCATGCGTGGCGGAAGCCCGCGCCGGGGATGCTGCTCGCCGCGGCGGAGGACCACGGGCTCGACCTCGCCCGCTCGTGGATGATCGGCGACGCGCCCCGCGACATCGAGGCGGCTCTCGCGGCCGGCGTCGCCCCGGAACGGGCGCTGCTGCTCGACGGGATCACCTTTGAGCAGGCGATCGACCGGGTTATCGTCGCCCGTTGACGATGTCCGCCGGTTCCTGCTCGCGCAGGTGGTCGTACAGCGCTACGAGGTCGGCCGGCTCGATCTGCGTGTTGCCGTCGACGTCGGTGCCCATTTCGTGCCAGGCGTAGAGGTCTTCGACGTTCTCCAGGCCGTCGCCGTTAGCGTCGTAGTCGAAGTTGGCGATGACGACGCCGTGGAGTGTGATGACTTTCGCCGGCTCGTCGGGATCGTCGGAGCTGATCGTCAGCGTGCCGTCGAACACACCGGCCGTGGACGTATCCATTGTGATGGCGTGCGTGTTGCCGCCGCTCCCATCATCACCCGCCGGCTCGATGAACGGGCCGGCGGGCGTCATAAACCCCGCCGAGGCGCTCAGTGTGTAGTTGAGCGTGTCGATCCCCGAGCCGTCCTCGGCCTTGCTGAAGAGCGCGACGCTCGTGGTGTTCTCGATGGTGATCGTCTGCTCGGCGACGCCGCCGATCGGCACGACGCCGAAGTCGACCGCCGCCGTGCTCACGCCGACCCTCGCCGGGACCTGCACGTCCAGGAGCACCGGCAGGTGCGGCGGCGAGTTCGTGCCGGCGTACGAGTTCACCAGCGCCTGCGCGATCGCCGGCCCCACCATCGTGTTGGTCGAGACCTTGATCCCCTGGTTGAACGACGTGGCGTCGTTGCCCCACACGCGGTACGAGTGGTTCGGATCGTTCCACGCGTTGCCGAAGGCGACATTTGGATTGCCGACGTAGCTGATCGCGTCGACGCCGCGCATCGCATCGGAGATGAGGATGAAGTCGAAGCGGTCGTCCATGCCTCCCGAGCCGGCGTCGGGCGACTGCGTCTGGATCGCGGCGGCGCTCGACGTCCGCCACGAACCCGTCTCGCGGTGGATAGGGTCGAAGAGCCGCCCGTTGTTGTTGGCCTGCGAGCCAATCAGCTCGATCCACCCGGCCTCGCTGGTTGAATAGAGGTTGAAGTCGCCGGCGAGCATGAAGTTCGAGCCGGCCGGGAGCGTCTCAAGGTAGGTGCGGATCCGGTCGGCCTCGAGGAAACGGCGGGCGACGTTGTCCGACCCCTCCGAAGCTTTCAGGTGGCACGAGAGCAGATAAAACCCGGCGGCGTCGCTGGTGAACCCCTTGGTGCGGAGCTTGTACGACATCACGTTGCGCACCGGATTCGTCGACCCTTGCGCACCGGTGACGGCCGTGACCGTCGCGATCAGATCGAGCTTGCTCGTGCGGTAAAAACAGGCCGAGTCGGAGTCGTTGCCGTCGACGAACGGGGCCATCGCGTAATCGCCCGGCGACCCGGCGGCCGAGTTGAGCAGATTCAAGAAGGTCGTCGGCCCGCTCGACTCGATCTCCTGCACGACGATGACATCGGGCTTCATCGATCGGCCCTGGTACTCGCCGAAGATCGCCGTCTGGAAGGCCGGCGAGCGGTACTCCTCCCCCGAGGCGTACTCGGTGAGGTTCCACGTCGCCACGCGGAGCTGGGCCGAGGCGACGCCGGCCAGCGACAGGGCCAGCAGGCCGGGGATGACAAACACACAACGCGCCATGCAGCGGCTCTCCTCGTCAAGCCGACCCGTGCGGCAGGAAGCGATCACAAGAGCATGGCGGCCGACGAGCGGCAAGACAAGTCGGGCTTGGTGAAGTCCGTGTGAAGAATGCCCCCCCCTGCCCCCCCCGCCGGGCGATGGAGACCGGCGTCAACGCCGGACAAGGCTACTCCGCGCCGCGCTCGCGTCGTTCCGAGGCCGAGCGGTCGCTTCCTATAGTTCGCCCATGAGCCAAGCTTCCTCGTCGTCGTCGGTTTCCCCCAAGAAGATCGTCCTGGCCTACTCGGGCGGCCTCGACACCTCGGTCATCCTGCCGTGGCTGAAAGAACGCTACCCCGGCGTGAAACTCGTCGCCTACGCGGCCGACCTCGGCCAGGGCTCCGACGAGCTGACCGGCATCGAGAAGAAGGCCCTCGCCTCGGGGGCCGACGAGGTGATCGTCGACGACCTTCGGCGTGAGTTTGCCGAGCAGTACTGCTTTCCGATGCTGCGGGCGCACGCGATCTATGAGCAGGACTACCTGCTGGGCACGTCGATCGCAAGGCCGCTGATCGCCAAGGGGCAGGTCCAGGCGGCCCGCAAGACCGGCGCCGACGCCGTCGCGCACGGCGCGACCGGCAAGGGCAACGACCAGGTCCGCTTCGAGCTGACCTCGATGGCGCTCGCGCCCGATCTGGCGATCATCGCGCCGTGGAAGGACCCGGCGTTCAAGCTGACCAGCCGCGAGGCCGCGATCGAGTACGCCCAGGAGAAGGGCGTGCCCATCGCCCAGACCAAGAAGAAGATCTATTCCCGCGACCGCAACCTGTGGCACTGCTCGCACGAGGGGGCCGAGATCGAGCACCCCGACCAGCGCGTCCTCGAGGACGTGTGGCTGATGACCTCGCAGATTTCTCAAGCGCCAGACAAAGCGGAAACCGTCAAGCTCACCTTCGACAAGGGCACCCCTGTTGCCGTGAATGGTGAGAAGCTCGCGGGTGACAAACTCATCGAGACGCTCAACACCATCGGCGGCAAGCACGCCGTCGGCCAGGTCGTCATGGTCGAGAACCGCCTGGTCGGCATGAAGTCGCGCGGCGCCTACGAGACGCCGGGCGGCACGATCCTCTACGAGGCGCACAAGGCCCTCGAACAGCTCTGCATCGAGCGCGACACGCTGCACGCCAAGCAGCAGCTCGCCCTCAAGTACGCCGAGCTGGTCTACTACGGTCAGTGGTTCCACCCGCTCCGCGAGGCGATCCAGGCGTTCATGGACCACACCCAGCGCACCGTCAGCGGCGAGGTGAGCGTCGAGCTCTTCAAGGGCCGGGCCCAGGCCGTGACGGCGACCAGCCCGCACTCGCTGTACGACCCCAAGCTGGCGTCGTTCGCGATGGACGGCTACGACGTGACCGCCGCGCGGGGCTTCATCGACCTCTTCGGCCTGCCGATGAAGATCGCCGCGATGAAGAACGCCAAGTGAACAGGCACGCACAGTTCATTTGTTCGTCTTGATTCACCACAGAGGCACAGAGTTCACAGAGGAACACAGAGAAAACACATACAGAGTTGAACCACGGAGAGCACGGAGAACACTGAGCGCCGCGCAACATCATTCATCGTGCTGCCGTTCATCATTCACATCTTTGTTTGAATGACTTTCTCGGTGCTCTCCGCCCGCCCTGTGCTCCGTGGTTCACAGGTTTGAGGTTTGATGTCTTCCTCTGTGCTCTCTGTGTTCTCTGTGCCTCTGTGGTAAAAAAAACCGTCCCCTACACGGAGAGCAGACGATGGCGTCGCAGCAGCCGATTCTTGCTCGCCCCTTGCCCGAGCCCCTCAAACCACTCGGTGAGATCGCCGAGAACTTCTGGTGGACGTGGTCGCCGAATCAGGCCGCCGGGGGAGGGGGGGGGACGCACGGCCTCTTCTCTCGGCTCGACCCGGCGTTGTGGGAGAGCACCGGCCGAAACCCGGTGCTGCTGCTCAACTCGATCTCCGACGGTGCGCTCAACGCGGCCGCCGGCGACCAGGGCTTCACCGCCGCGCTGAACGAGGTCCACGCGGCGTTCACACGCCACATGAGCGACGGCCAAGAACGCTGGTTCGACCAGCAGCGCAAAGCCGGCAAGGCCGGCGACGGCTTCCTCGCCGCGTACTTCTGCGCCGAGTTCGGCGTCGCCGAGTGCTTCCAGATCTACTCGGGCGGCCTCGGCCTCCTCGCCGGCGACCACCTCAAAAGCGCCGCCGACATGGGCGTCCCGCTCGTCGGCGTCGGCCTGCTGTACCGCAACGGCTACTTCCATCAGCAGCTCGACGAGCACGGCTACCAGCACGAGACCTACCCGCCCCTCGACCCGGCCAACCAGGCCGTGCGGCGCGTACCCGATCCGAAAAGCCGCGACGCGCAGCTCAAGGTCCGCGTCGACCTCGGCGACCGCGCCGTCGCGTGCGCCGTGTGGCGGGCCGACGTCGGGCGGACGCGCCTGTACCTCCTCGACACCAACCTCGACGAGAACGCCGAGCCCGACCGCGACATCACGGCCAACCTCTACCTCGGCGACCAGCACCGCCGCATCCAGCAGGAGATCGTCCTGGGGATCGGCGGCGTCCGCGCCCTCGCCGCCCTCGGCGAACGGCCGACCGTCTTCCACATGAACGAGGGGCACGCCGCGTTCATGGCCCTCGAACGCATCCGTGTGCTGCGCGAATCGCACCCCGCCCCCCCCAACCTCACCTTCGACCAGGCGCGCGAGGCCGCCGCCGCGGCTCACGTCTTCACGACGCACACGCCCGTCCCCGCCGGCATCGACCGTTTCGCCCCCGCGCTCGTCACGCAGTATTTCTCGAACTTTGTCGGCTCACTCGGCCTCGACATCGAGGGCCTGCTCGCCCTCGGCCGCGAGGACGTCGCCGACCGCAGCGAGGCCTTCTCGATGGCGGTGCTGGCGCTCCGCACCTCGCGCTTCGCCAACGGCGTCTCGCGCTTGCACGGCCGCGTCAGCCGCACGATGTGGCGGCCGATCTGGCCCGACACGCCCGAGGACGACGTGCCCATCGGCCACGTCACCAACGGCGTCCACACGCAGACGTGGGTCGACCCCGCGCTCGCCAGGCTCCTCGATCAGCACGCGGGCCAGGCGTGGCGCGGCACGCCGCAGGACGAGGCCTCGTGGTCCGGCGTCGCCTCGATCCCCGACGAGCAGCTCTGGGCGCAGCGCAACGACGCGCGAAGAACGCTCGTCGAGTACGTCCGCCGCCGCGCCACCGCCACGGCCCGCCGCCTCGACCACCAAGCCGACCTCGACGCCTGCGAGTCGCTGCTCAACCCCGCCGCGCTCACCATCGGCTTCGCCCGCCGATTCGCCGGGTACAAACGCGGCACGCTCCTCCTCCACGACACGCCGCGGCTCGTCAAACTGCTGACCGACCCGCACCGCCCCATCCAGCTCGTCGTCGCGGGCAAGGCCCACCCCGGCGACGGCCGCGGCAAAGACCTCATCCGCGAGCTCGTCGAGTTCTCACGCCTCCCCAAAGTCCGCGGCCACATCGTCTTCCTCGAAGACTACGACATCCGCGTCGCCCAGCACCTCGTCCGCGGCTGCGACCTCTGGCTCAACAACCCCATCCGCGGGCTCGAGGCCTCCGGCACCTCGGGCATGAAAGCCGCCCTCAACGGCTGCCTCAACTGCTCCATCCGCGACGGCTGGTGGGACGAGGGGTATTCGCCCAGCGTCGGCTACGCGATCGACGCGCTGGGCACCTACCTCACCGACGAGCCGCGTGGCGAACGCGAAGATTACGAGGCGCAGTCGCTCTACCGCACGCTCGAAGAGAAAGTCGTCCCCGACTTTTACGAACGCGACGGCACAGGCGAAAACGCCCCGCCCAAGCGCTGGGTGGCGAAGATGAAGCAGAGCATCGCCACGCTCGGCCCGCGCTTCTCGACGCACCGCATGCTCGCCGAGTATGCGAGCCGGTACTACTTCCCCGCGCACGCCGCGGCGGCGGAACTCGCCAAGGACAACCTCGCCCCCGCCCGCGAGCTGGCCGACCATATCGCCCGCTACCGCGCCCACTGGCAGTCGCTCCGCATCCGCTCGGTCTTCGGCGAGCTCGCCGACGGGCAGGGGCTGGTCGTCAACGCGATCGTCCGCCTCGACGGCCTCGACCCGGGCGAGGTCCGCGTCGAGGTGCTCGCCGGGCCGGTGCGCGAGGTCCGCGTGCAGCCGAGCCTGGCGACGGCGATGGCGAGCACCGAGTACATGCTCGGCGGCGGGAACGACGCCGTCTACGCCGCGATGCAGCCCCGCGACCACCTCGGCGAGGGGACGCACCACTACCACGCGCTCATCGGCGAAGACCGGCTCAACAAGCTGCCGAGCGGCGGGCGGCGCGGGTTCCAGGTGCGCATCCTCCCGGCCGACCCGCGCCTCGTCACGCCGTATGTGCCGGGGCTCATCACCACCAGCGTCGTCTACCCGCTGAGCGGCGAGGACGAGTGAGATACGAGTTTCTGCTCTTGAGAGGCACCTTCCTTGTATGAGACGCGAAGCATCAGCGAGCGTCGTGAACGAGGCGACGGCGGCGTGATAGAAGTTCCGTAAAACCGTTTGAACCACAGAGATCACGGAGAACACAGAGCGTCGCATCCAATCCGTATGATTCAGCGTAAACGTGATGCTTTGTGTCTTTCTCTGTGGTCTCTGTGTGCTCCGTGGTTCAAACTCTGTGCATAATCCTCTCACGCTTCGCGTCTCGTAGAACAGAGTTCTCCTTCGCCATACTCCGTCATGACACACGCTGAACTCATCATCTGCTTCCTCGGCGACATCGTCGGCGCAGACGGCCGGCGTGCCGCGATCAAGGCCGCGATGCGCGTCCGCGAGCAGTACGCCCACGCCGCGGTCCGCCCGATCGTCATCGCCAACGCCGAGAACTCCAAGAACGGCTCGGGACTCTCGCCCGACAACCTCGGCGAGCTCAGCCGCGGCGGCGGGGGCGACAAATATGGCATCGGCGGCGCGATCGACGCCTTCACGCTCGGCGACCATTGCTTCAAGGACCGCGCGATCCTCGGCCCGTTGAGCGACGAGGCCGTGCCGCTGTCCCGCCCGGCCAACCTCGCGGCCGCCGCGCCCGGCAAACGCAAGGTGCGCATCGACATTCAAGGGTTCGACACGCCGCGGGCGCTGTACGTCATCACCGTGCTCGGGCGCATCTACATGCCCATGCCGGCCGACAACCCCTTCGCCGCCGTCGACCGCGAGATCGAATCGATCCCCGAAAAGGACGCGCTGGTCGTCATCGAGGTCCACGCCGAAGTCACCAGCGAGAAGCAGGCGATGGCCTGGCACTGCCTGCACAAATGGACGCGGCCCAACGCCGGCCGGCCCACGGTCGTCGGCGTCGTCGGCACGCACACGCACGTGCAGACGGCCGACGCCCGCATCCTGGAGCACCGCCTGGCCGCGATCACCGACCTGGGGATGTGCGGCCCGCACCGCTCGGTCATCGGCCGCGACGTCACCGACACGCTCATGGCGATGACCGAGCAGGCCCCCGTCGCCCTCTCGGTCGCCTCCGACGACGTCCGCGCCAAGGGCGCGGCGATCCGCGTGAATATCCACGAACGCCGCGCCGTGGGGATCGAGCTGCTGGATATCCCGTGCGGGGAGTAGGAAGAAACTGCCTTGGGTGGGGCGGGCGTCCCGCCCCACCCGACCCCTCAGAACCGTTTATTCCTCGTCGGATTCGACCGGCTCATCCATCTGCATCGCCCCGCTCGGCTCGCCGAAGAGGGCCGAGCCGACGCGGACCATGTTGGCCCCTTCTTCGATGGCGATCTCGAAGTCGCCGGACATGCCCATGGAGAGGATGTTGAAGTCGCGTTCGACGACGCCGCTGGTGCGCATCTCTTCGAAGAGTTCGCGGGTGCGGGCGAAGGTGGAGCGGGACTCTTCGGGGTTGTCGGCATACGGCGCCATGGTCATCAGGCCGCGGAGACGGACGTTGATCATCGACTGGATCTGCTCGGCCATGTGGACCGCCGCGGGCAGCGCCACGCCGAACTTGCTCTTCTCGCCGGAGGCGTTGACCTGGAGCAGGGCCTCGATGGGCTTCTCCCGCCGGAACGCCACGGCCTGCAGCTCCTCGGCCAGCCTGAGCGAATCGACCGAATGCACCAGCCGGCACAGCTCGGCGGCTTTTCGCGCCTTGTTCCGCTGCACGTGCCCGATCATGTGCCACCGCACGAACCCCGCCGGCCCCCCCCCTCCCCCGGCCCCCCCACTCTTCGCCACGAACGCCGGCTCGTCGCGCCACAGCTCGGGCTCGGGCAGCCTCCGCGGCGGCCACGGCGTATTCGGCAGCGTCTTGTGCCGCGCCAGCCACTCGTCGATCAGGGCCGCCCGCTGCACGAGCTGCTGCACCTTGTTCTCGCCGAAGTCGACGTGCCCGAGCGTGATCAGCTCGCGGATCTGGTCCGGCTCGGCGTACTTGGTCACCGCGATGAGCACCACGTCGTCGCCCGACCGCCCCGCGCGTGCCGCGGCCTCGCCGATGCGTTCCCGCACCGCCGCGTACCGCTCCGCCAATGACATCGAAGAAGAGTCCACGGTCGTCATCGCGCCTCCTGCCTGAGGACAACCCTCCCGCCCCCCGCCGCCGCCGCCCGAAAGAGCCGGCCGGGCTGCTCCGCAGACCCGTCCATCAGGGTAGCAGATCCCGCCGTGCCTGACGAGCCGGGTCCATCGGTCGCCAAACCCGTTCCTTAGCCACCACCCGCCGTCACGCCGTCGGAATCGCCTTCGACCCCTCAACGGGAACTTGGCCCCTTGTCCTCGGCCCGCCTGCCGCTCTAACCTCCCAGGTTCCCTGTCGTTCCTCTCCCCGCTCCTTTGGAGACCACCATGACCACCGCCACCACCTCCCCCACCGCCGCAACGCCCGAGGCCCGCACGTCGCCGCTTGCCGTCGGCGACACCGCCCCGGACTTCACGCTGCAGAACCAGGACCGCGCCGACTGGAAGCTCGCCGACGCCGTCAAGAAGGGCCCGGTCGTCCTCTGCTTCTTCCCCTTCGCCTACACCGGCGTCTGTGGCACCGAGATGAAGTGCATCTCCCACGAGATGGCCCAGTGGACCAAGAAGGGCATCACCGTCGTCGGCATCTCGTGCGACTCGCCCTTCACGCTCAAGTCGTGGGCCCAGGCCGAGGGGTTCCAGCACACGCTCCTCTCCGACCAGCACCGCGCCGTCTGCAAGTCCTTCGGCATCTACTGGCCGGAGGTGAACACCACCCGCCGCGCAACCGTCATCCTCGACAAGTCCCCCGACGGCAAGGGCAAGGTCAAACACATCGAAGTCCGCGAGCCCGGCGACGCCATGAACTTCAAGGAAATCCTCGCGACGATCTCGTAAGTGGGTTTTTCCTCCGCATGTTCCCGAGAGACGGGGCGTTTCCGCCCCGTTTTTTATATACTATCAGCACGATGAGCCCGTTCGACACTTACGAGACCGAACATGCTCCGAGATACGCAGGATTGCGTCTGTCTGCTGATGAATATCTCGCCCTCGACAACGACGGATTCCGCTATGAAGTAGTGAATGGAATCGCTGTTCTATCTCCGAATCCATCCTTACGGCATCAACTTCTACTTGCCAAACTTCTGACAGAAATTGACCTATTTCTTCAATGCTCTTGTGCCGGCAAGGTCGTTCTCAGCGTCGACGTCCGCTTCGCGGCCGATCTGGTCTACCGCCCAGATATTTGCTTTTATCGCGCCGGACGCTTGGACCCCTCTCCCAATCGCCTCGACATCCCGCCCGACTTCATCATCCAGGTCGTCTCGCCCGGCAGCCGCGCGATCGACACCCGCACCAAGCGCGACGACTACGAACGCTTCGGCGTGAGCGAATACTGGACGATCGACGCGCAGACGCTCCAGGTCCAGCAGTATGTTTTGCGTGACAACAAGTACACCGCCGCCACGCCCAGCGGCGACACGGTCAACTGCCAGACCATCGCGGGCTTTGCGCTCGACCTCCAAGCGATCCGCGAAGCGCTCTGAATCAGTGTTTCGTGCCTGTCTCTGGTGGCACCGCTCTCCGAGCGGTGCGTGGGCACACTTCGCCAGAGTTCCTTGTGCATGGGTGTTCGGCCGGGGCGACACGCCCCGTCTCACTCTTCCTGAGCTCGCGCTCTACACTCGCGCATGCCTTCTCTTTCGATCTCCCCCGCCGCGCGTCCGGCCGTCTCGCCGCTGGTCCTCATCATCCGTGACGGCTGGGGCGAGAACCCCCACCCCGACCACGCGGCCTTCAACGCCGTCGAGATCGCCCGCTCACGCGGCCTGCTCCCCACCGACGACCGGCTCCGCCGCGAGTTCCCCGGCACGCTCATCAAAACCTGCGGCGAGGACGTCGGCCTCCCCGAAGGCACCATGGGCAACTCCGAGGTCGGCCACCAGAACATCGGCGCGGGCCGCGTCGTCGACCAGGAATCCGTCACCATCACCAAGGCCTGCCGCGCCGGCCTCGAACACAACGCCGTCGTCCGCGAGGCCATCGAGCGCTGCATCCACTCCGGCGAAAACGGCCGCAACCTCCACCTCCTCGGCATCTGCTCCGACGCCGGCGTGCACGGCCGCCTCGAACACCTCTACGCCGTCCTCCGCGCCTGCAAAGCCCTCAGGCTCGACGGCTCGCGCGTCTTCCTCCACCTCTTCACCGACGGCCGCGACACCGGCCCCTTCACCGGCCTCACCTACATCCACCAGGTCGAAGAGCAGTGCCGCGCCATCGGCGTCGGCCGCATCGCCTCGATCGTCGGCCGCTTCTACGCGATGGACCGCGACCACCGCTGGGAGCGCGTGCGTCAAGCCTACGACCTGCTGACAGGCTACGCCGAAAACATACCGGTCTTCGCCTCCGCGCAGGCCGCCGTGCAGGACTACTACGACCACCCCAGCAACGACCTGCAACGCGGCGACGAGTTCGTCACGCCGCGGGTCGTGCAAGCAAGTGAGCCGGGGCGTGTCGCCCCGGCGTGTGTACAAGCATCCCGCATCCGCTCCGGCGACTCCGTCCTCTTCTACAACTACCGCGGCGACCGCCCCCGCGAACTCTGCGCCGCCTTCGTCTTCCCCGACAACCAATGGGCAAGCGTCAAGCCCTCCCCCGACACCGGCACGATCGGCTTTGATCGTCACCAAAGACTGGACACCCACTTCGTCATCATGACGGCGTACTGGGAAGACCTCATCCCCTACTGCCCCATCGCCTTCCCCAAGCCGCCCAAGATGGTCAACATCGCCGGCCAGTACATCTCATCACTCAGCCTTCGCCAGTTCCGCTGCGCCGAGACCGAGAAGTACCCGCACGTGACGTTCTTCTTCAACGACTACCGCGACGACCCTTTCCCCGGCGAACGCCGCGAGAACCCGCAGAGCCCGCGCGTCACGACCTACGACCAGCAGCCGGAGATGTCCGCCGCCGCCGTGCGCGACGCGGTGCTTGCGCGGCTCGCCTCGCCTGACTGCGAGGAGTTCATCGTCGTCAACTTCGCCAACGGCGACATGGTCGGGCACACCGGCGTCCTCGAAGCCGCGGTGCAGGCGTGCGCCACCGTCGATCAATGCGTCGGCGCGATCATCGACGCGACGCTCGCCCGCAACGGTGCATTGATCATCACCGCCGACCACGGCAACTGCGAGCAGATGTTCGACCCCGCGACCAACTCGCCCCACACGGCCCACACCGTCTACGACGTCCCGCTGCACGTCGTCCCCCCCCACCACTGGCGCTCCCAGCACGGCCTGGCGCTGCGAGGAGACTTCGACCGCCGCGGCTGGTTCGACCCCGCCGTCCGCGAACAACGCGGCCGCCTCGCCGACATCGTCCCCACCGCCCTCGACCTCATGGCCATCGCCCAGCCGCCCGAGATGACCGGCAGATCGCTGCTGCTCTAAACGACGCCCGCGCTGATCGTGCGATTTGCTTTACCACAGAGGCACAGAGCACGGAACTGTTGCCCGAATCGCGCAACCGTTCCTTGAAGGATAGCGTATCGGCCT
>CAZZDW010000068.1:0-19213 GCA_964652945.1 uncultured Phycisphaeraceae bacterium | reverse complement strand
CACGGTGCTCGAGATCCTCGTCGCCCGCCTCGCCCGCCTCGCCCCGGCCGCCCGTCCCCGCGACCCGTGTCACCTTCCAAAGACGCCGCGGTCGGCCGGTTCGTTCGCGTGAGCGGGAACCTTCTGCATCGGCCGTCTATCGCCGGTTCAACACATTCTCATCCGTCCCAGAACGCACACACCCGCCACCTGCTCTGGCCCGGGGAGGGGGGAGCTGGTCGCGGGTGAGAAGGTGACGCGCCAGGGCTGCTCATCGCTGCCGTCGTTTCCGGGCCGGACATTTCTGCGCCAACCGCGGCGTACCCTTGCAACTCAACGTGGCCATCCTGGACGGCCGGGCCGCACCATCGCTCCCGCGCTCCCGCCGATCGCCGCACCGAGCGGCAAAAAGAGGAAGAAGGGCGTGCGCCCGCCTCGCCGAATCCATTCGACGATCTGAGACTGTAGACACCCCTCCCCATGATTCTCTACCACGCCGCGGACTTGATGTGGGCCTCGAAGCTGAAATCGCACGCGACCGCCCTGGGCCTCTCGGCCCGGCCGGTGCGGAACACCGAGATGCTCGACGCCCGCTTGGCCGACACCCAGCCCACCGGGCTGCTCGTCGACCTCGACGATCCTGACACGGCCCTGACGCTGATCCGCCACCTCCGCCGGGAGGGCGCGGGCGAACGGGAAAAGACCCTGCCCGTCGTGGCCTTCGGGCCGCACGTGGAACTGGGGCGGTTTGCCCAGGCCAAAGCGGCCGGCGCGACGGCCGTCCTCGCCCGCGGCGCGCTCGTCAGGCGGCTCGACGAGGTGCTCCGATCGCTCGCCGGCCACGCCGCGATCAGGGACGAAACCGAGGACTGAACGGCTTGGGGATAACCTGGGCTCGCCTGTGGCACAGGCGTCTCGCCTGTGCAGGGACGCTGGAGCCGCACGGCACAGGCAAGACGCCTGTGCCACGTTCAGACAACTCCTGAAACTACGCACGACTCATCGTTTCGTACAAAGCAGCGGGACGCACGCCCACCCAAACCACATCGCCGTCTTCGCTCGCGGGCATACCTGTTCACGCTCGCCCACGCCCCGGTCTGGAGACCGGTGCCACCAAAGACACCCCGATCCCGACTTGAAAAACTGTTCGCTTTTCGGGACACTGGCCGCACAAGCGCGGCCGTACATCTCGCGCTCTTCCCTTTCACCGGAGTCCTCGACAATGCCCAAGCTGTTTCCCCCGTGCGTGGCGGAGTTCCTCGGCACCTTCATGCTCGTCTTCTTCGGCTGCGGGTCGATCATCATCTCGACGGGCGTCATCGGCGGCCACCCGGTCGCGCCGCCCCCCATCTCCGGGCTTGTCACGATCGCGCTGGCGCACGGATTGATCCTGTCGATCATGGTGACGGCGTGCATGTACATCTCGGGCGCGCAGTTCAACCCGGCCGTCTCGATCGGCCTGGTCGTCTGCGGCAAGCAGCCCATCGCCAAGGCGGTGCTCTTCATCGCCGTCCAGCTCGCGGCGGCGGCGTGCGCCGCGGGGCTGCTGCAAGTGCTGCTCACGCCGGAAGTCGCCAACGGCGAAGGCCCGCGCCTGGGCGCCACGATCGGCATGCTGACGACCGAGGGCCAGGAGTTTGCCGTGCTGGGGATCGAGGCCGTGCTGACGTTCGCGCTGATGTGGTCCATTCTCGCCGGCACGGTCGACGGGCGCGCCCACAAGCTCGGCGGGTTCACGATCGGCCTGACCGTCGCGGCGTGCATCCTCGCCGCGGGGCCGTTGACGGGCGCATCCATGAACCCGGCCCGCACCTTCGGCCCGGCGGTCTGCGGCGACCACTGGGATATGCACTGGGTCTACTGGGCCGGGCCCGTTCTCGGGGCCGGCGTTGCCGCACTGCTCTACAAGCTGTTCTGGACGGAAGAACAGGCCTAAAAGCGAACGCAGAGGCCGCAGAAGTTGGCGGAGGAGCAGAGAAAACTATTGAATCAATCCTCTGCGTTCTCCGCTTTCCTCCGCTCCTCCGCGTTCTCGGATACGGCTCTATTCGGTGCCGCCGCTTACCGGCAACGTCGCCACGATGTTGGCGATCACCGCGTCGGGCGTGACGCCCTCGGCCTGGGCCTCGAAGTTGAGAATCAGCCGGTGCCGCAGGGCCGGGGCGGCGACCTGCTGGATATCCGAGATCGACACCGTCGGCCGCCCTTCGACGAGCGCGCGGACCTTGCCGCCCAGCACGAGCGCCTGAGCCGCACGGGGCGAAGCGCCGAAGCGCACGTACTTCTTCACCATCGCCGTGCTCCACTGCGCCTCGGCATGGCGTGAACCCGTTTCTCCGCTGTCTGAACCCGCGGAGGTCATGGGGAGAGGGGGATGAGTCGCCAGCACCAGCCGCACGGCGTAATCGGCGACGTGCTCGGCGATCGCGACCCGCCGCACGAGGGCCTGCATCTCGATGATCCGCTCGGCGTTGATCACCCGCTCCCCCCCGCCTCTCTCTCCCGCCGCGGCGGCGCCGGGGACGCCGGTGGTCCGCGCGACGATCTCGGCGAGCTGACGGCGGTTCGACGAGCCGACGAGCAGCTTGAAGAAGAACCGGTCGAGCTGCGCCTCGGGGAGCGGGTACGTCCCCTCCTGCTCGATGGGGTTCTGCGTCGCCATCACGAGGAACGGCCGCGGCAGCGGGTGCGTGACACCGGCGACCGTGACGCCGCGCTCCTGCATGGCTTCGAGGAGCGACGACTGGGTCTTGGGCGTGGCGCGGTTGATCTCGTCGGCCAGGAGGATCTGCGCGAAGACCGGGCCGCGCTGGTACTCGAACCGCCGCCGGCCCCCCCCACTCCCCCCATGCTCGTCGTCCATCACGATGGTCGTGCCGGTCACGTCGGCGGGCATGAGGTCGGGGGTGAACTGCACGCGGGAGAAGCTCAGGTGAAGCGCGGCCGCCAGCGTGCGCACCAGCAGCGTCTTACCCAGCCCCGGCACGCCTTCGAGCAGCACGTGCCCGTCGGCGAAGAGGCTGGTGAGCACGCCGTCGACGACCGCGTCGTGCCCGACGATCACCCTTGCCACCGCCGCCCGGACCGCGGCGTAATCCGCCCGGAACCGCTCGATCTCGCCCCGCACCCCGGCCGTGTCGCTCAACCCCGCCGTTGATGGTTCTGTGTCGCTCATGCCCCGCAAGGGTACAGCCTTCCCCCCGGTCCCGCGGCACGGGCCTCTCTTCTATTCCTCCACCCGTACGGACGCCGGGATACCCGCACAAAATGCTTGCACATGAAGATTCCCCCACGTTTGGCATGGTGGTTGCCTTGACTCTTCTCGTGATCCCGGGCTACGGATGGGTCGATACCCGGACCGATCTGTCAGTGACGGCGTCCTCAACCACGCCGTCGTCGACCGCTGGGGAACGGGATTGTTCGGGAAATAATCGTCAACCCTGAGACCGACGGGTGTCCGGTGAATCTCAGGCACGGGAAGGAAGCGACGCAGTGGCCAAGGCACGCAGCACAACGAAGTCTGGTGGGAAAGCCTCGGGCCGCCGTACGGGGGGCGCGGGGGGGTCGGGGGGCGCGGGAGGGGCACGGGAAGACCGCGGCGCCGGGCTGGGGGGCAAGTCGGCCGCGGGGAAGCAGCTGGTCATCGTCGAGTCGCCCTCCAAGGCGAAGACGATCAACAAGTACCTCGGGCCGGAGTATGTCGTTCTGGCATCCGTCGGCCATGTGCGTGACCTGCCGAGCAAGGCCCCCAAGGGGGACAAATCCCCTGTTCCGGGCGTCAACCTGGAGCAGGGCTTCGCGCCGACGTACGAGATCGTCTCCGGCAAGCAGAAGACCATCTCCGAGCTGAAAAAGGCGGCCAAGCAGGCGGCGGACATCTGGTTCGCCACCGACTTGGATCGCGAAGGCGAGGCGATCGCGTGGCACCTGGCCGAGGAGCTGGGGATCGACCCGCAGGCGGCCAAGCGGGTGATCTTCGCGGCGATCACCAAGGACGACATCAAGCGCGCCTTCGAGAAGCCGCACGCGATCGACATGGACCGCGTCAACGCGCAGCAGGCGCGTCGCGTGCTCGACCGCATCGTGGGGTACCAGGTCTCGCCGCTGCTCTGGAAGAAGGTCGCGCGGGGCTTGAGCGCCGGGCGCGTGCAGAGCGTGGCCGTCCGGCTGATCGTCGAGCGTGAGCGCGAGATCCGCGAGTTCATCCCCGAGGAATACTGGTCGATCGCCGGGCAGTTTGCGCTCAGCGAGAGCGACGCCAAACGGCTGGGGCCGCAGTGGGCGGAGCTCTTGGCCAGCCGCGATGAGAAGGGCAACCCCCCCACCATCAAGAGCCGGAACGCCTGGCTCGGCGAGCACTCGGCGATCCAGGCCGAGCTGATCGAGATTGATTATGGGAGGGGCGGCGAGAAGTTCGAACTCAAGGCCGGCTGGGATTCCCGCCGCAGCGGCGACGAGAAGGACACGCTGACCGTCCGTGCGCTCGACGCGGCGAAAGCGGCCGGGCTGACCAACATCAAGGTCGACATCCGCAAGGACGATTCGATCACCGCCAAGGGGCCGGCGCGGTACCTCCGCACGATCCACGGCACGATGGACCCGTCGACGCCGTACTCCATCGCGAGCATCGAGACCAAACGCACGAGCGTCCGCCCGCCCGCGCCGTTCATCACGAGCACGCTGCAACAGGCGGCCTCCTCGCGGCTCAGCTTCGGCGCGCAGCGCACCATGCGCGCCGCGCAGCAGCTCTACGAGGGCGTCGAGATCCCCGGCGAGGGGCCGGTCGGCCTCATCACCTACATGCGTACCGACTCGACGAACCTGTCGGGGACGGCGCTCGAGATGGCCCGGACGTACATCCTGAAGACGTTCGGCGACAAGTACCTGCCGGAGAAGCCGAACTTCTTCTCGTCGAGCAACAAGGCCGCCCAGGAGGCGCACGAGGCGATCCGCCCGACGAGCCTCGACTACCCGCCGAATCGCGTGAAGAACGCGCTCAAGCCCGACCAGTTCCGGCTCTACCAGCTCATCTGGGAGCGGTTTGTCGCCTGCCAGATGACGCCGGCCCAGTGGGACGCGACGACCGTGCTCATCAAGGGCGGCTCATCCAAAGAGAAGACCTGCACCTTTAAAGCGACCGGTCGCACGCTCGTCTTCGACGGTTTCTACCGGGTTGCGGGCGTCCCGTCGGCGACGGATGTCGCGACGCTCCCCTCGCTGAACGAGGGCAAGGCGCTCGCGCCCTTCGGGCTGGATGTGGATCAGAAGTTCACCTCGCCGCCGGCGCGGTACAGCGAGGCGTCGCTCATCAAGACGCTGGAATCCGAGGGGATCGGCCGACCGTCGACGTACGCGTCGATCATCCAGGTCATCCAGGACCGCAAGTACGTCGAGCAGCTCGACCGGCGGTTCTACGCGACCGACCTGGGCGAGATCGTCACCGACAAGCTCGTCGAGGGCTTCCCGCGGATCATGGACGTCGGCTACACCCGCGAGATGGAGGCCGACCTCGACAAGGTGGAAGAAGAACACCTCGACTGGGTCGAGATGCTCCGGCGGTTCTACGGCCCGTTCCAGCAGGCGCTCGAATCGGCCCACGAAACGATGGTGCACGCCAAGGCCGAGGTGACGCCCGCGCCGAAGGAATACCGCTGCCGCGAGTGCGGCAGCGACCTGGTGTACCGCTTCGGGAAGAATGGCAAGTTTTTGTCGTGCTCGAACTATCCGGAGTGCAAGTGGGCGTGCCCGTGCGACCGGCTCGGACGGCCGCGCCCGGCGGAAGAGGCGAACGTCGCGTGCGTGAAATGCGGCGGGCCGATGATCAAACGCACCGGGCGCTTCGGGCCGTTCCTCGGGTGCGCACGCTTCAACGACGAGAAGGCCGAGGGCGGACCGTGCGACGGGATCCTGAACATCGACGCGAAGGGGTATGTGACCGCGCCGAGCCAGCCGCCCTTGGTGACGGACCTGCCGTGTCCGAAGTGCGAGGCGCCGATGAACCTGCGCAACGGCGTGCGCGGGCCGTGGCTGGGGTGCTCGCGGTTCCCCAAGTGCCGCGGACGAGGGAAGTGGGCCGAGGTGCCCGAGGAGAAGAAGGCCGAGCTGGAGGCGCAGCTCGCCGCGCACGACAAGGCGAACCCGGTGCCGATCGTGCGGACGCTCGACGGCAAGCCGTTGACGGACGACAAGGGCAAGCCGCTGCCGGAAGCGCCGAAGGTGGACCAACTCGTCGCCGGGGCGGACGACACGGGCGGCTCGTCGACGAGCGAGCAGCGTGAGGAACACGACGCGGCGTGAGTCTTGTCGTGGCACAGGCGTCCCGCCTGTGCAGGAACGCTGGAGCCGAACGGCACAGGCGGGACGCCTGTGCCACGCTCAAACAGCCCCGAAACCTTTGGGTCGGCTCATCATTTCTCCAGAGCAGCGTCCCGCCCCACTCAGACAGAACTACGTCAAGAGAGCTTCGAGAGCGGGTCGGTCTTCGGCCGTGGGTCGCGGTGCTGAGCAACCAGCATTTCGACTATGCGCCAAAGACGCCGGACTATGGTCCGGCCAAGCGGCCGCATCTCTTCACGATGCGATCCTTCGCCGCCGATCAGGTCACGCGTAGAGGCCGTCACCTGCATCATCAGCGCCCGGCGCGGCGGGCAGCCGCAACCGATCGGCTCGATCACCAGCGAGGCGAACATCCGGACCATCGACAGGTTCGAGCCGGGGCGGATCGCCACGGCGTCGATCACGACGACACGCCAGCCGTCGAGCGCGTTCCTCACGATGAGATTCGACGGCTTGTGGTCGCGGTTGTACAGCTTCGCGTCGACGAACTGTTCAACCTGCCGGGCGACGGCCCGTGCGAGCTCGTGCTGCTGTTTGACCGACGGCGATGCCGGGTCGCCGCGGGCGATCATCGACATGATTTCGAGCAGCGTCGCCCCCTCGATGTAGTCCATCACGAGCAGCTCGACGGGGTACGTCTTGCTGGTGGATGAGCCGCGTACGCGAGCGGTCGCCTGCGCGAGCACGGCCGCCGTCTCGATGCCGTGCGATTCGAGCAACGCCGCGTTGCGCCGGTGCCGATCGGCGCGGCCCATGTGCACCGCGGCCTTGAACCGATCGCCGAACCGGCGCTGCGTCCGGCACTTGATGACGACGTCCCGCTCTTTGTCGCCCACGCGCAGCGTCGCGCGGTAGACGCCGTCGATCCGCTCGGCGTCATCGCTTTCCTTTTTGAGGATGCGTGTCCCGTCGTGTGCGTGCACATCGGCCAGGCCTTCGGCCCATCGAGTGAGCGCGGCCGCCCAGTCCGCGTCGCCGCCGGCCGCCGATCGATCGGAGCGGGTCCAGACCACGCGGATGTCGCGGAGTTGCCGCATAAGGGCAAGCATATCGGCGTGCGTGACGCCGCGCCATGCGTCTGCGGCGGCAGAACCCGCAACTCAACCGAACGCTCGCTCACGCTTCGCGTCTCATAAAAAAGCATCCACACGCAGAATCCAAACCCTCGACCGGCGTTCAGCGGAAGCCACTGCCTGGGCTCGAGTGCCTCGGCACCGGCGTGGGCGGCGACTTCGGCTCCGACCACGCGCCGGTGTGGGCGACGCTGCGGTGGAAACGAGATCGGTAGTGCGCTGGGGTCTATCGACGCTCGCTCGGGGGGGGACGCTTCGCGTCTCGTACAATATTGGCAATCAGCGTGTTTCGTTTTCGGCTCGCTCCGCGAGCACGACCCAGTCGCCGACGGGGCCGCGCGCAGTTGGCGTGCCGACCATGCCGGCCAGTTCGTGCGGCTCGTCCATCGCCATCAGCCGCAGGCCGCACGCGCGGAGCAACGGCCCGACCTCGTCCCTTCGCAAGGTCGACGCGAACGGCTCGCCGGCGAGGGCGAGCCACCATTTCAGCACGACGCCGCCGCGTGCGTGCCAGCGGCTGCGCAGCGCCTCGGTCTCGATGAACGTCCACGCGACGCGCACACGCGGCACGCCCATCGCGCTGACTTCGCTCAAGAGCGATTCCACCCGCTCACGCGGCAGGTACATCATCAGCCCCTCGATCACCACGAACGTCGGCCGTGCGGCGTCGAGCAGGCCCTCGCGCACCAACTTCTCACCGATCCCCGGCTCGCCCAGCTCGGCCGGCACGAAGCGCACGCGCTCGACCGACGGCTCACCCTCGAGCGCGTGGAGCTTGGCGCGCTGCGAGGCCGGGTGATCGACCTCGACCACGCGCACGCCGTCACCCGCTTCTTCCGCGGCGATGCGCACGCCGAGCGTATCAAGCCCCGCCGCCAGCACGAGCAGTTGTGAAAACCCCTCCGCCCGCGCCTCGCGCCACCTTCGCTCGATCCACTGCTTGCGCAGCGCAAAGTGCCGGAGGATCCCCGGCAGCACCAGCCGTTCGATCGCGTACGCCGCCCATCGGCCGACGCGCGTCCCCACGAGCCATCGCAGCACGCGGTCCGACCGCCGCCGAGCGAGCATGCCGCTCGCCAGCCGCGCGGCCCCGGGGCTCACCAGCGACGCCGCCCGCGGGTCATGCGACAGCAGCACCGCCGCCGCGGCGATCAGTCGTGCCGTGCTGCTCGGTTTGTCGCGCATCCCACCCCCTGCTCTTATCCCGCGAGCCCGTCGCGCTGGGTCCGCGGCGTCCACCCGACGGGCTTGCGCGCCACCAGATACCAGCAGTCGCGCCACCCCGGGAAGACCGCCGTCACGCCCTGCCACAGCGAGCGCATCCAAGGCTTCATCTTATAGACCATCATGTGGCTGCAGCCGCGCAGCTCGACGACCTCGAGCCCGAGGTACTTGGCGAGCGATTCGAGGTCGCCGCGCACGTACTCGCGGACGTGCCCGCGCCACGGGCCCTTGTTCCAGTAGAACGTCTCGTACCTGGGCATGTTGGTGCCGCCGGTGGCGAGCTCGATGCGCTTGCGCAGGTTGCCGGCGTTGGGGACCGTCACGAACAGCAGCCCGCCCGGGCGGATCAGCTCGAGCAGCGCGTTGAGCAGTTCACGCGGCGAGTTGTGCAGGTGCTCCAACACGTCCTGCAGCATCACCATGTCGAACTCGCCGCGCTGCCACGGCCAGGGCGTCTTCTCGTCCACCACCGTCAGCTCGATCCCCACGCGCCTGGCGAAGTCGAAGATCTTGTCCTTCTTCTCCGGCTGCTGGTGCCAATCGTCCCCGAAGTCGTCGCAGGCGTACATCGTGTAGCCCAGGTTGGCGAGCATCGCCGGCTTGTCGCAGCCGCCCGCGCCGAAGTCGAGGATCTTGACGGCTTGCCCGCCGTCGCCGAGCGGCAGGTTGCGCATCACCACCTCGGCGACCGTGCGGTGCGCGCCCACGCCCGTCTGGAAGTGATAGTCCGAGAAGGGGTACTCCCGCTGCAGCTTTTCAACGGCCTGTTCGAATGTCATCGTCATGCGCCCACGCTCCGTCGTTTGCCCTGTCGAACATCGGGCGGCAGTATACCCCACTCCAGTTCATCCGAAATCCGATGACACCGCGGCACAGCGTCTCGCCTGTGCAAGCACGCTGGAGCCGAACGGCACAGGCGGGACGCCTGTGCCACGACAAGCAGATCAGTACACCAGCGCCGCCACGAGCACGCCGACGACGCCGCAGAGAACCGTGAGCGGCCCGCCGAACCTTAAATAATCCGACCACTTGTACCCGCCGGGGCCCATGACCATCAGGCTCGTCTGGTAGCCGATGGGCGTGGAGAACTCGCAGCTTGCCGCGACGGTCATGCAGACCAACAGCGGCACGGGGTCGACCTCGAGCTGCTGGGCGACGCGCAGCGTCACGGGGAACATCAGCACCGCCGCGGCGTTGTTGTTCAAGAGGGCCGTGAACGCGACCGAGAGCGTGTAGACCATCGCCAGCACGGCCCAGTGCCCGTACGCCGCGGACCAGTTGACGAAATGGTCGGCGATGTGCGCGGCCAGCCCGGTCTTCTCCATCGCCCTGCCGAGCCCGACCGCCGCGCCGATGACCAGCAGCACGCTCAGGTCGATCGACGTGCGCGCGTGGGCCGCGGTGCAGCAGCGGAGCAGGATCATCAGGGCCGCACCGATCATCGCGACGACGACCTCGTCGGCGAGGCCGAAGGAGAGGCCCGCGACGACGCCGGCGAGGACGGCGATCGAGGCCCACGCGCGTTCGTGCCGGGGGGCCGCCGAGCCGTCGAGCTCGGAGACGAGGTAGAAGTCGGCCGAGTCTTTGAAGCGTCGGGCGAAGTCGGCGTGCGCCTCGATGAGCAGGGTGTCGCCAGCCCGCAGGTCGATGTCGCCGAGCTTGCCGCGCAGGCGCTGCCCGTGCCGGTGCACGCCGATGATGACGGCGTTGTAGCGCGTGCGGAAGCCGCAGTCGCGGATCGTCTGCCCGACCAGCGGCGAGCCGGGGGAGATCACCGCCTCGACGTGCCGCATCTCCGGCCGGTTGTCGCCGGGGCCGTCGGGGTCGGCGACGGGGACCAGGCCGCGGATCTTCTGCAGGTCGACGACCGATTCGAGCACGCCGACGAAGACGAGCGTGTCGCCGGCGAAGAGTTTTTCCTCCGGCCCGACGGCGACGACGGTCTCGTGCTCGCGCTCGAGCCTGGCGAGGAAGAGCCCCGGCAGGTGGCGCAGGCCCGCCGACTCGACAGTCTTGCCGACGACGGGCGAGTCGGGGGCGACGCGCATCGCGGTCGAGTAGTGCCGCTCGGTGTCGGCGGGGTCGGCGTCGCCGGAGCGGTCCTTGAGGAGCTTGCGGCCGAAGAGCAGGATGTACGCCACGCCGCAGACCGCGATGGGGATGCCGACGGCGGAGATGGTGAACATCCCGAACTCCGGCAGCGGCTTGCCGTAGGCGGTGCCGTTGCCGTGGGAGAGCTGGGCGTTGTGCTGGCGGATGAGCCCGCTGACGACGACGTTGGTCGAGGTGCCGATGAGCGTGCAGACGCCGCCGAGGATCGCCGCGGCCGAGAGGGGCATGAAGAGCTTGGAGACGGGGATGCCCGTCCGCCGGGAGAGGCCGCTGAGCACCGGCAGGAAGAGCGCGACGATCGGCGTGTTGTTGATGAACGCGCTCATGCCCGTGACGGGGAGCACGAGCCGCGCCTGCGCTTCGAGCGTCGACTTGGGCCGGCCGAGCACGCGCGAGGCGAGGACGGAGATCGCCCCGGTCTCGCGGAGGCCGGTGGCGACGACGTAGAGCATCGCGACGGTCCACAGGCCGGAGCTGGCGAACCCCGAGAACCCCTCGGCCGGGGTGATGACGCCGGTCATCATGAGCACGAGGACCGCGCCGAGGATCGCCAGGTCGGCCGCGACCATGCCCGAGCCGAGAGCCGCGAGCATCACGATGATGACCCCGCCCGTCACCCACGCTTGCCATTGCATAAACGGTTACTTCCTTGAGTCGGTGGTGCTTTCGCCCATAATGAAGCGAGACGGGCCTGCCGCCTTGCTTTATGCCGTCGGTCAGCGCAGAGAACGCGCCCGACAACAACAGCAGCACCGACTGTCAAGAACACCTTGCACGAGGAGCGACCTCCGATCGGGCGTAAGCATACGCGGAAGCCGAGCCAAAGGCTTTCTCTCGTGGCACAGGCGTCCCGCCTGTGCAGGGATTGCCGGAGACGTACGGCACAGGCGAGACGCCTGTGCCACGGATCACCGAGTCATCAGATCCCCACGATGCGTGCCGCCTCGATGAGCCGCTCGTGCAGGCGGGGCGGGGCGACGATCACGCCGCGGTTGCCGGCCAGGCCCTTGCCGTGCGCAAAGTCGAGCGGCTTGCCGTCGACATCGCTGACGATCAACCCGGCTTCCTGGGCGATGATCGCCCCGGCGGCGTGGTCCCAGATGCGCTCGACGTACCCCTTCTTGGTCGGCAGCCGCACGTACACGTCGGCCGCGCCCAGCGCACAGACCGCGTACTTGCACTGGCTGTCGAGGCGGATGCCGTCGGTCGCCACCCCGGCCTCTTCAAACAGCCGGGCGCTGGCCGAGTGGCTGGTGTGCCCGCTCTCGACCGACTCGGCGACGCGGACGCGTTCGAGGTGTTTGTCACGATGGAACCGCGGCGAGACGGTGCGCGCGTGCTCGTCGCCGTCGAGCCGCTGGGCAAAGACGGGCGACCGAGCATCGCCGTCGCGGACGCACCAGAGCACGCAACCCCGCGGGTCGTCGATGCCGCCGACTTCGGCCGGATCGAGCGCGAGGTTGGGGCAGCCGAGCACGCCGAGCTTCACACGGCCGTCTTCGATATACGCCAGCGCGATGGCATATTGGCCCCCCCCTTCCCCTTCTTTGCCCTCACCCACCGGCCCCCGGAGGAACCCCTTGGTGCCGTCGATCGGGTCGAGCGTCCAGTAGCCTTCCGGTGCGCCGGGCGTCGGCTCGTGGCCGCCGAGGTCGATCGCCTCCAGCACGGCCTGGGCGTCGCCCCCGTCCAGCCCCCCTTCCCCCGCTTCCCACGCCCCCGAGGCCCGCAAAGCGGCTAGCGTCGCGGCCAGGTGGGCCTCGTGACCCGGCTGACGGAGGAACTCGGCCGCCTCTTCGGCGACCAGCCCCGCCCCCCCCATCCCGGCCGTGCCGATGAGCCCCGCTTCCTGGAGGGAGCGGGCCACCACGGCCTGCGAGGCGTAATCGGCGATGGTCACCGGCGAGCGGTCGTCCTTGGTCATCGCCCGCATCTCGTCGAGCCTGGCCTGCACAAAGCGGCAGACCCGAGCCGCCCGGACCACGGCCCTGCGGGCGGTCGCGAGCATCATGTCCACTGATTGCGAACTGTTGGGCATGCACGACCTTAGACCCGCCGCCCTTGTCCGGGGCGGCCCCCCCCTTGCCCCGTCCCGCGGGTTCCCGGTTGACTTTGCCCCCTGCGCTTCTAGCCTTTGGTGACTGAGACACAGTCTCAATGACGTGTCTCGGCGCCACTCCCACCTGTCGCCGACGAGCGCACGCCGGCGACCACGCGGAAACGAGCCGAATGTCGACCCCCCCTCCCCCTCCCTCCCCCGCTCCCGCCACTGGTTGCCCGTTCAGCGCCGCGTCGTGCGAAACGGCGAGTGCCGCGCCGGCGCCACAGGCCCCGTCTCGCGGCGGCTGCCCGATCACGCGTATCAAGAACTTCTTCAGCTTCCGTGCCGGCGTCAAGGCGACGCGCTTCGGCGCGATCGGCACGGCGTCGTTCTTCACGCTCTGCGGCATCAAGTGCATCGCCCTCTACGTCGTCCTCCCGTCCGTCCTCGCAGGGGCCGCCCTGACCAGCGGCGACAACGCCGCCGCCGACGAATCCGCCTCCGTCACCGCCTCGCACGCCATCGCGTCTCAGGAGTCCGACCATGAGTCAGTGCCCGTTTCATGCCCGTTCCACCGGATGCTCAACGGAGGCGGCAAGCCCGCCGGCACTTCCTCTCTCCTCGAGGCTCAAGACTGAGACCCAGCCGCTGCACGACCAGGCCGAGAACCACCCGCACCAGATCGCGGTGATGAGCGGAAAGGCCGGGCTGCCCGCCTACATCCGCTCGCTGGGGCAGATGGCCACCGTCCACGGCGTGCTGGAGCCGGCGCTGCGCGCCCTGGCGGCGTACCACCCGTGGTTCAAGCCGCTGGTGAAGGACTACCACTTCCGCCTGCCGTTCCTCTTCGAGGACATGGCGGGCCTCGGCGCGACCGCGAGCGACTTCCGCCCGACGGCGAGCGCCAATGAGCTGGCCGAGCTGGTCGCGATGGGCCTTGCGAAGGACCCGGCCGCGGTGCTGGGCGTCTTCTACGTGCTCGAAGGCTCGACCAACGGCGGCACGATCATCGCCAAGAACATCAAGACCGCGCTCGGCTTTGCCGACGAGCAGGGGACGCGGTTCATCAACCCGCACGGGCCGCAGGTGAGGAGCCGGTGGACGGAGTGGAAGACCACGCTCGACGCGCTTCAGATCCCGGCGGAATCGCAGAAGGCCGTGCTCTTCGCGGCTGGCGAGACGTTCCGGCTCATGCACAACATCATGAACGACCTGGCGGCCGAGCTGCCGGTGGTCGAGGCCAAGCCCGAGCTGGCGGCGGCGACCGCCTGATCGCTCTCATACGAGACGCGAGCGTGAGCGAGCGTGTACAACGCTGGAGATTGAGACACGCTCCCTTACGGTCGCGTCTCGTATGAGAGTGGTGCGGCTACTTGTTCACAATACCCCGTTGCGCGAGCACCTCGATGCAGCGCTGAACGCACTGCTCGACGCTCATCGTCGCGGTCGTCAGGTGGATCTCCGGCGTGGCCGGCGGCTCGTACGGATCGTCGATCCCCGTGAACCCCTTGATGTCCCCCGCGCGGGCCTTCTTGTACAGCCCCTTCGGGTCGCGCGCCTCGCAGACCTCGATCGGTGTGTCGACGAAGACTTCCAGAAAGCCTATTCGCTCCTGTGATGGGCTCTCCCCCCCCACCCCCCCCGGCTCGTGCTCGTGCAGGGCGCGGGCCGCGTCGCGGTCGGCGCGGTAGGGGCTGATGAACGACGCGATCGCGACGCACCCGGCGTCGGCGAAGAGCCGGGCGACCTCGGCGACGCGGCGGATGTTCTCCGCGCGGTCGTCGGCCGAGAAGCCCAGGTTTTTGTTGAGCCCCATGCGGATGTTGTCGCCGTCGAGGCGGTAGGCCCACACACCCCGCTCGACGAGGGCCCGTTCGAGCGCTGCGGCGATGGTGCTCTTGCCCGAGGCCGAGAACCCGGTGAACCACAGCGTCGACCCGCGGCAGTTCATCGCCGCGAACCGCTCCGCGCGCGAGAGGCCGTGGTGCCAGGTGAGGTTGCGTGCCGCCGGGCCGGGCTGATTCGGAGGGGTGTGCGTCATGAGCACGCAGATCGTAGTGCGGCGATCGCGTGCGGCCCCGGCGCAGATCGGTCGGTCGTCAACGTGCGGGCGAGCAGCCCCGTCTGCACGCGGATCTCGGGGATCGCCGTCGTCTCCCAGAGCTGGGCGCGCCGCATCGGTCCGATGCACGAGAGCGACTCGCAGACGGCCGGCTCGCCGGCGTCGTCGCGCGTCAAGACGCGCCCGTCGGGCGTGGCGAGGACGCCCAGCCTGAGCGGATCGGGGATGAGCAGGCCGCGTTGCAGCATGGAGCGGACGAGCGGGTCGTCGACGGTGGTCACGTCGCCGCGCGGCCCGGTGCAGTTGATGACCCAGCCCACGCGCAGCGTGCGGGCGTCGTCTTCACCGCGCGGGCGGAGCCGGACATCGAGGGCTTCGCCGTTCTCAACCGCGGCGACGCCGAGCACCCGCGCGGCGTGGACGGTGAGCCGCCCGGACTCGCGCAGGTGCCGCACCGCCTCGTCGGCGCGCGGGGCCGCACGGTGGCGGTGGGTCTCCCAGTAGGGCTGCACCCGCGCGAGAAACCTGGCCCGCTCGCGGGGCGGCATGGAGGCGAACAGCTCGCCGGTCACGGGGCGCAGGGCCGTCACCGCTTCGCGCCAGTCGGCCCCTTCGATGGCGCAGCGGCGGACGTACAGCCGCACGGCGCGGAGCAGCCCGGCCGCCGACGTCGGCCAGTAGCGCACGCTCGGGGCGGGCAGGCCCCGCGGCGGCTCGTCGAGGTGGCGGTGGGGCTGGGGCAACAGCCCGCGGCGCGAGACGGCGTGCATCGGCCCGGTGTGCCCGCGTGCCGCCAGCTCGATCGCCATGTCGTACATCGTCAGCCCGGACCCGATGAACACCACAGGCTCATCGAGGCCGATCGCATCACGAGCGGCACGCCCCGCGTCGCACCACGGGTCGGCGATGTAGCGGGCGGGCCGGTCGTGCAACGCCGCCGGATCGCTCGGCGGGAAATGCCCAAGCGCCAGCACGACGCGCCGCGCGGCGAGCGTCCGGCCGTCGGCCAGCCGGGCGATCCAGCGGCCGCCGGCCCCCTGCCAGAGGTCGTGCGCCCGGGCGCGTTCGACGCGTACACGGCCGGCCGCGCCGGAGAGTGCGTCGTCGAGCCGCGACCGCAGGTATTCGCCGTAGAGCCCGCGGGGCACGAACTCGGAGGGCTCGATCGGGATGCCGCGCTGGCGTCCCCAGCGCACGAAGTCGTCCGGCACATCGGCCAGGGCGCTCATCCGGCCGGCCGGGACGTTGAGCACGTGCAGCGGCGAGCCCGCGGCGTAGGCCCGCCCGCGGCCGGGCTGCGGGTCGACCAGGATCGTGGATGGCGCTTCGGCGCCGACGCCGCGGAGTTGCAGCGTCAGCAAGACCCCCGACGCCCCGCCGCCGATGATGAGGATATCGGCCGTGTCTGCGGGGCCTGAGCCCGTCGCCGCATGCATCGCGTGTTGCATGCCGGATGGTACCCGAAGTCGGGACTGGCTGGACGCCGCGACGACCTATCATCGTGTTCCGTTCGACCATTCGACGCATGACGACCACGCCCGCCCATCTCCGGCCGCCGATCGAGGTGAAGATCCCGCCCGCCGCCGCTGCGGCGTCGGACGGTGCGGCGTCATCCGTCGCCGCCGCGTTGCCCGACCCGCAGGCCCGGCCGAGCGAGCCGATGCTCTCGATCGTCGTGCCGGCGCTCAACGAGGCCGAGAACCTGCCGGTGCTGCACGAGCGGCTCGGCGAGCTGATGGGCCGCATCGGGGTGGGGCGCTACGAGCTGATCGTCGTCGACGACGGCTCGACGGACGGCACGCTGGGCGTGCTGCGGCGGCTTGCCGCGGCGGACGGGCGCGTGCGCTACGTCTCGTTCACCCGCAACTTCGGGCACCAGCCCGCCGTCCGCGCGGGGATGGACCACGCGCGGGGCGACTGCGTCGCGGTGATGGACGCCGACCTGCAGCACCCGCCGAGCCTGCTCGAAGCGATGCTCGCCAAGTGGCGCGAGGGGTACGACGTGGTGGCGACGGTGCGGCGGGGCTCGTCGCGGCCGTCGGTGTTCCGGCGGGTCTCGAGCTGGGGCTTTCACCGCGTGCTCAACTTCCTCGGCGACAGCCGCGTCGAGCCGGGGATGGTGGACTTTTACCTGCTCGACCGCGTGGTGGTCGACGCGCTCAAAGAACTGCCGGAGACGGAGGTCTTCTTCCGCGGCCTCCTGCCGTGGCTGGGGTTTCGGTCGGTCAAGCTGGCGTACACGGCCGACGAACGGCTGCACGGCGACAGCAAGTTCAGCCCGCGCTCGCTGATGAGCCTGGGGCTGACGGGCGTGCTCGCGACGAGCATCCAGCCGCTGCGCCTGGCGATCGTGCTGGCGCTGGTCGTCGCGGCGCTCACGCTGGGGCACGCGGCGTTTGCGCTCATCGCGTATTTCACCGGCTGGGTCGACGTGCCGGGGTGGACGACGATCGTGCTGGTCGTCTCGACGCTGGGGGCGATGCAACTGCTGGTGCTCGGGATCATCGGCGAGTACCTGGGCCGCGTGCTCAAAGAGACACGGCGGCGGCCGAGCTACGTCGTCCGCTCGACCAACACCGAGACTGGCCCAAGCCGGGGTGACGGCGACGCATGAGCGGGGCGACGACGATCCAGACGCTGCTGGGGACGTATCCGCGCACGCGGCCGCCGCTGACGCCGGCGCACGAGGCGATCTTCGCCGCCGAGTACCAGCGCAACCGCGAGGGACGCGGCTCGGTGCTCCGCGCGGCCAGCGGGCTCGAAGCGTGGATGCACCGGCGCGTCGCCCGCGGGTCGGGCGCGCGCGGGCCGGTGCTGGAGATCGGCGCGGGGACGCTCAACCACCTGCCGTTCGAGCCGGCGGCCGCACGCGAGCACTACGACATCGTCGAGCCGATGAGGTACCTCGTCGATTCCAACCCGGCGGCCCTCGCGCAGGTCCGAGGCAGGTTCGAGTCCATCGCCGACGTGCCGACGCCGGCACGCGGCGGCGTCGCGTACGCACGGGTCGTCTCCATCGCCGTGCTGGAGCACATGACCGACCTGCCGGCCGAGGTCGCGCGGTGCGTGGTGAGTCTGCGCGAGGACGGGCTCTTCCAGGCGGGCATCCCCAGCGAGGGGGGCCTGGCGTGGTACCTGGCGTGGCGGTGCGTCACCGGCACGGCGTACCGCCTGCGCACCGGGCTCGACTACCGCGTGGTCATGCGGCACGAGCACGTCAACACCGCCGCGGATATCAAGAGCGTGCTCGGGCACTTCTTCGAGCGCCTCACGCTCCGGCGGTTCCCGCTGCCGATGCACCACCTGAGCTTTTACACGTACCTGGAAGCGGCCGGGCCGCGCGTCGCACGGGCGCAGGAGTATCTGGCGGCACGCGGGCTTGGAACGGATGAGTGTGGCACAGGCATCCCGTTGCTCCGTTGAGATCATTGGGCTTTGGGTGGGGCGGGCGTCCCGCCCGCCCACCGGTCGTCTCTGTGCATCCCTTATGGCGGGCGGGACGCCCGCCCCACCCAAGACAAAGAAAGGATTTCAACAGAGCAGCGGAACGCCTGTGCAAACACGAAACCGCATGACCCATCATGCGTGTGCAATCGACCACGACCTTCGGGTTGCCGGTATCATCCTGACCTATGCAGGGCTCCCACGTCGACGACTCCGAGAATGGTCGCTCATGCGACGTGCGTCCCCCGCTCCGCAATCGCCTGGCCGTGTGGCTGCTGCCGGTGGTACTGTTTGTCACCTCCACGCTGATGCTCGGCGGCGACCTCGGCAAGTTCGGCGACGACTACGACCTGCACGGCGTCGACCCCGTGACCGGGCGCATCGACTGGGGGCTGATCGCCAACCCGCAGCGCGGCTTCGCCCGGCCGCTGCACTGGCGGGTCACGATGACGCTCAACTCCGTCTTCTGGGAGCACGACCGCGCCCTCCACATCATCGGCGCATGCCTGCACGGGCTGACCGGCCTGCTGCTGTGGCGGCTGCTCCGCCGCCTCTGCGCAGACCCCATCCCCGCGCACCTCGCCGCGGTGCTCTTCCTGGTCTACCCCGTCGGGATGAACGCCGTCTTCTGGTCGTCGGCCAACTGCGCCGTGTGGGGGACGGCGTGCGCGCTGGCGATGCTGCTGTGCGTCGCCAACGCGGCGCAGCGCGGCTCGCGCGCGCCCTGGCTCGCCGCCGCGGCGGTGCTGGCGTTCCTCACGCCGTGCTGGTACGAGCAGCCCGCGCCGTGGGCCGCGGCCGCCGGGCTGGTCTTCCTCGCCGCCGCGCCGCGGGCCATGCCGATCGGACGGCGGCTGCGCCTGGCGACCATCTCCTCGGCGGTGTGCTGTTTGAGCACGGGCCTGTACCTGCCGCTGGCGATGCTCACGGTGCGCGACGACG
>CAZZDW010000067.1:0-19497 GCA_964652945.1 uncultured Phycisphaeraceae bacterium | reverse complement strand
AGATCCACGAGCCGGCCGTGATCTTGCCGAACATCATCAGCCCCTTGGCGCACAGCTCGTCGAAGTGCGCCTGCGTCGCCCAGTGCGGCACAAGGTTCGAGTTGGCGATCAAGACCCGCGGCGAGTCCACCGTCGTGCGCACCACGCCGACCGGCTTGCCGGATTGCACCAGCAGCGTCTCGTCGGGCTCGAGCCGCTTGAGACACGCGATGATGGCGTCGAACGCTTCCCATGAGCGGCAGGCCTGGCCCCGCCCGCCATAGACGATGAGCGCGTCGGGGTGCTCGGCGACCTCGGGGTCGAGGTTGTTCATGAGCATCCGCATCGCGGCCTCGGCCTGCCAGGTTTTGCAGGTGAGTGTTGAGCCGCGGGGCGCGCGGACGGGACGAGGGCCGGAGACGGTTTTCGGCACGGATGGGGCGGCGGTCGTCATGCGTCAATCGTACGCCTCGACCACCCGGTTTTCGGAGAACGCAGAGATCGCAGAGGAAGCAGAGGAGCAGAGAAACCATTGATTGGATTCACTCCGCGTCTCTGCATCCTCCGCGCCCTCTGCGTTCTCATGCATCAGGCAACACGCGTGCCGGCGCAGAAGACCATGTCGGCGTGCCTGCCGCCGAACTCGTAGGCGAGCATCCGTTCGTCATCATGCCTCAGAAGAACCAAGTCGGCGCGGAGGCCGGGGGCGATCATGCCGCGGTCGGCGAGGCGGAGCACCGCCGCGGCGTTGACCGTGCAGGCGCAGATCGCCTCGGCCGGCGAGAGGCCGCAGTGCCGCACGGCGAGCGCGATCGCCATCGGCATGCTGAAGCACGGCGCCGAGCCGGGGTTGTCATTCGTCGCTATTGCAAGAGCCCCCCCACTGTCAATGAGTTTGCGCCCGTTGGCGTATCGGCTGTCGGTGTGGAACCCCGCGCACGGCAGGAGCACGCCGATCGCGTCGGTCTTGGCCAGTTTTTCGAGTGATGTGGGTGAGGTCGCTTCCAGATGATCGACGCTGCGCAGGCCGAGTTCCTGCACGTCGTCGAGCAGGCCGAGTTCGTTGAACTGATCGACGTGCACGCGGCACGGATGCCCAGCGGCCTTCGCCGCGGCAAAGAGCCGTCGGCACTGCTGGCGCGACCATGCGGTCTTCTCGCAGAAGGCGTCGATGCAGATCCCTGGAAACTCGGCGCTCACCGCCGGCAGGGTCTCGTTGATCGTGTACTCGACGAACTTTTCCGCGCCTTCTTCCCCCTCGCCGAAGACGCCGTGATCGATCGAATGGCCGATGAGCGCCGTAGGAATGACGCTTATACCGAGCTTGGGAAGCTGTTTTTTCGCGGCGATCCGCAGACGATGCCGTTCATGCCAGTCGGGATTGGGAAGCGGCACCGACGGCACATGCCCCGCTTGCGCAATGGCGTGGAGCATCTTCATCTCATCTTCCGTCGACAAGCCGTAGCCAGACTTGACCTCGATCGTCGTTGTTCCCTCTGCGAGGATGTACTTAAGACGTTCGCTCAGCCCTGCTGCAAGATCGGGCTCACTTGACGCACGTACGGCCGTAACACTCCGCATGATCCCGCCGCCACGCGCTGCGATTTCCAGGTACGACGCCCCGGCGAGCTTCAGCTCCCACTCCTGAAACCGATCACCCTCGAAACAGGCGTGCGTGTGGCAGTCGATGAAGCCGGGCATAAGCACGCGCCCGCCGCAGTCGATGACCTCGGCGTGCTCAGGGATGTCCCGCGCTTCTGCTTCGCCGACCCACACGATCGCCCCCGCGTCGGCGTCGATCCAGACCTCGCCCGGATCGACGACGCCGAGCCAGCTCATCGCTTCGCCGCGGCGAGCGCCGAGGGGCATGCCGTTGCCGAGCGTCAGCACACGAGCATTCGTCAGGACCGTGATCATGAGGACAATCTACCTGCTATTCGGCCTACCTCGGCGCTCATGTATGAGGCGAGAAGCGTTCGCGAGCGTATATGACGTAAGAGACCGCGAACACGCTCGCTGACGCTTCGCGTCTCGTAGAAGAGCCATCGAGACATGTCTGGCGGATCGATCACGATAGTCTTTCAACCCGCACTATTCGCCCCGCTCCGCGAACCCTCGCAGGAACGTCAGGAACATGTGGGCGGCCAGCCTCGCCGTTCGGCCTTCCACGTCGTGCAGCGGGTTGAGCTCCATGATGTCGAAGCACTTGACCGCCGCGCTCTGCCCCGCGGCATAGATGCTCGGCTCGACTTCCCGCGGCGACAAGCCGCACGGGTTCAGCGCGCTCACGCCGGGCGCGAACGCCGAGTCGAAGACGTCGAGGTCGAGGCTGACGAACTGCCGCGGCCCGGTGAATGGGTTGCCCTGCAGTGGCGCGACGGGGAGCGGCTGCGTCTCCGCACGCCCGCCGAAGGAGGCGAACGCCTCGAAGTGCTCCCGCGTGTTGACGAACGGGTTGACGCCGACGCAGGTCAGACCGGTGGCCAAGCCACCCTCGGCCAGCGCACGAAACGGCATCCCCGAGCCCGGCTCGGCGCGGACGTCGAGATGCGCGTCGAAGTACACGCCGTGGAGAGGCCCGAAGACGCGGGCGACGGCGCGGACGAAGGGAAACGTCAGGTCGTGCCCGCCGCCCACGGCGACGGGGAAGAGCCCGAGTTCGAGCAGGGCCAGGGCGGCCTCGGTGACGCGGTTATGCGTATCCGTCAGGCTCTCCCCCGGCACGATGTCCCCGGCGTCAAAGATCCGCGGGTACGCCCCGCCCGTATTTTTCCCATTTTCACCCGTGAAGCACATCGGCGACGCGACGCCGTAGCGGGCCAGGGCGGCTCGGAAGGCGTGCGGCCCCTGCCCCGCCCCCGGCCGCCCGTTGTTGAGCTGCACCCCCTCGTCGTCCGCTAGGCCGATCAGCCCGATGCGGCACTTGCGGATCGCGTCGTCGGCCTGCGGGTCGTCACGCAAGTCCAGGCTGTTGCGGAGGATGGATGCGGCCAGCCGGCCGTGCTTCATCTGCGGGATGTCCGGCCAGACCGGCGGGGCGACGTGCGGGATCATGCACCAAGCCTATCCGAAGAGCCCGGCTTCATCCGCCGGTCGCGTTATGCACGCATAAGTTCCGCCAACGACAACCCTCCCCAGGGTTATACACAGATCGTGATGGATTAGAACCGTTCGAAGCTTCCACACAAAACTGTGTTTTTTCAAAGGACGATCCAGTCTATAACTCTTCCCTTTCGCGGCTGGCTACAGAAGGCCAAAGAAAGAAGATAACCTGGACGATCGAGAGGAGATGAGACTATTCTGACCGGACCCCGGCGTCCGGGCGGAAGAGAACCCAGCGAGGCGGCGGATCAAGGATTCGTCTCAGTCGCGGCAAAAAACAGTCCAAAGCGGCTCTTCACCCCGAACGGGCACGCCGGCCGTGCGAATATGGCAATGGGGTGGGATTCGTATCCGACCGATAGTGCTGCCGTGATCGAGACCGCTTGCAACAGGAACGCCATGACCGATGGAACAAACCGCGAGCGGCCCTTGGCGAAATGCCGACATGTAGGCATGCCCGACTACCATTCGGCGCAGGTCTTCCCCCGCGGGAATTACCTCGATCCCGACTCGACATTGGAGCTCTATGGGCATAGCCTATCAGATTGCAAACCATGTGTGCGACCGAGACGTCCGCATGTTCTGTCATGGTGTGTGCATCTGTTCCGCATAACACAACCGGCCGGCCTGCCCGCGGCGTGCTGGGGTGCGCCGGCCGCCAGACGAATGACGCCGGTAACCATGCACAACGGGCAAAGGTACGAACGCACGTGGAAGCCGTCATGAAATCGAATGTTTCCCGGGAACTCTCCCGGCCTATCTTCGGTCCGTTGCGTGTGCTGATCGTGGACGACGAGCACCTGGTCGCGACCGGGCTTGCCGCGCTGGTGGACGGGCTGGGGCACCAGGTCGTCGGCATCGCCCCCGACGGCGAGACCGCGATCGCGATGGCGGGCGAGCACAAGCCCGACGTGGCCCTCGTGGACATCCGCATGCCGGGGATGCTCGGCACCGAGACCGCCCGCAAGATGTACGAGCAGCACCACTGCCCGTCGATCATCGTGTCGGCGTATTCCGACGAGGAGCACCTGGCCGAGATCCGCGACGGGGGGGCGCAGTCGGGCGTCTTCGGCTACATCCTCAAGCCCGCGGCTCAGGACGACCTGCGCGTCACCCTCAGCGTCGCGGTGCAGCGCGCCTCGATCGACAACCACTTCTCGGGCCGGGTCTCCCAGCTCGAACGCAACCTCGCCAACCGGCGCACGGTCGAGCAGGCCAAGTGGCTGATGGTCGAGGCGATGAAGATCACCGAGCCGCAGGCGCACGAGAAGCTGCAGCGCCTGGCCCGCGACCGCCGACGCCAGCTCGTCGAGATCGCCCAGGAAGTCATCAACAACAACGGCAAGTGCGAGTGACGGCGGGCGAGTCAGCATCACCGCAACGAGCCCGAAGCGCCAGCGAGGGACGGGACGAGATTAGCCTTCGCACGCCCACCCTTGCTTGCGCTGCGGGCTCGTTCTGGGGTCGTCAACCGAGCACTCCACGCTCGCTCACGAGGATTATGCAAGTCGAGTCGTCCCAAAGATCCATTTGGTGCAGAAAAAACAGGTTTTGGGTGGGGCGGGCGTCCCGCCCGCCATAGGGGATGCACAGAGATGACCGCAGGGCGGGCGGGACGCCCGCCCCACCCGCAAGCGAGTTGAGTTTGTGCTTTCCGACAGCCGGAAGACTCCCACGCTTCGCGTCTCGTATACACGTGTCAGCGTGCGTTGTCTTCCAGCATCCCCAGCTGCCACATCAGGAACATGCGGAGGTCGGCGACCTCCTGGACGCGCTGCTCGAGCGGCTTGCCGCCGCCGTGCCCGGCCTCCTGCTCGACCCACAAGAGCACCGGCTTCTTCGCCGGGTCGCTCGACGTCGAAGCCTGGAGCAACGCGGCCATCTTCCGCGCGTGCATCGGGTGAACCCGCGCGTCGTGCTCGCCGGCCTTGAGGAGCACCGCCGGGTACGCCGTCCCCTTCTTCACGTGGTGGTACGGCGAGTAGCGGTACAGATATTCGAACTGCTCGGCGTCTTCGCTCGAGCCGTATTCGGGGATCCAGTAGCGGCCCATCAGGAACCGCTGGTAGCGGATCATGTCGAGCAGCGGCACGTCGCTGATCACGGCGGCGAAGAGGTCCGGCCGTTGCGTCAGCACCGCGCCGGTCAGCAGCCCGCCGTTGGAGCCGCCGTTGATCGCGAGCTTTTCCGGGCGCGTGTAGCCGTTCTCGATAAGCCACTCGGCGGCGGCGATGAAATCGTCGAAGACGTTCTGCTTGCTTGCGAGCATCCCGCCGCGGTGCCATTGGTCGCCGAACTCGCCCCCGCCGCGGATGTTGGGGAGGGCGAAGACGCCCCCCTCCTGGAACCACTGCACGAGCGTGGGGGAGAAGCTCGGCGTGAGCGAGACGTTAAACCCGCCGTAGGCGTAGAGCGTGGTGGGGTTGTTGCCGTCGAGCTTGAGGCCCTTGCGGTGGACGACGAACATCGGCACGCGCGTGCCGTCTTTCGAGGAATACCAGACCTGGCTGACCTCGATGTCGGAAGGGTCGATCGGGACGCTCGGGCGTTCCCAGAGCGTCCGCTCGCCGGTGCGGAGATCGACGCGGTAGATCGAGTCGGGCGTGTTGAACGACTCGAAGGCGAGGAACGCCTCGGTGCGGTCCTCGGCGGTGGCGATCGAGGCCGAGCCGATGTTGGGCAGCTCGACCTGGCCGAGGCTTGTGCCGTCCATCGCGAACTTTTCGATGCGCGAGGTGGCGTTGACGAGGTATTCGCCGACGAGCATGCCGCGGGTCAGCGAGACGTTGGTCAGGACGGCGTCCTGGCGCGTGGGGACGATCTCGCGCCAGCGCTCCGGCGAGGGGTTGTTGAGGTCGACGGCAACCACGCGGCCGTTCGGCGCGTCGAGCGTGGTCTCCATGTACATCGTGTCGCCGTCGATCGGCCCGCCGCCCGAAGCCCCGGAGGTGAGCGTGTCGGTGAGGATGGGCCGCGGGGCGAAGACGGCGCTCGGCCGGCCCTCGGGGCCGCCGGTGCGGAACCACTGGTCGAGGTCGACGACCCACAGGTCGTTGCTGCGCGTGCCGGTGGAGTAGCCGATGATCATCCAGCGGTCGTCGCGGCTGATGTACGCGAACGGGCCGTAGGTCGTCTCCAGCGCCTTGACCTGCTCGGCACTGTACGGCGACGAGGCGAGGAGCGGGCCGAGCGCGTGCTGGTCCACGAGCACGGCGTCGGCACGCGGCGACGCGCCCAGCCGGTGAAAGCAGACCCGGTTGGAGTAGTTGTCGCCGGTGTCGGCGAGCTTGCGGTAGAAGAAGCCGGAGGAATCGGCGAGCCACGAGACGTTGCCGACCTTGCCGGGGATCTCGTCGGCCATCCACGCGGCCGTCACGCCGCCCGCGGGCCGCGCGGCGTGCAGCGCCTTGTCGATATCCATGACGTACAGCGTCGACTTCTCGTCGCCGGCCCGGTACATGCCGAAGGCCATCAGCGTCCCCTGCTCGTTGGGCACGTACCACGCGATCGTCGTCAGGCCGCTCGGGTCGATCGCGGTCGGGTCGAGGAGCACGCTCGGCAGGCCGTCGTACCCCTCGCGCACGTAGACGATCGGCTGGGCCTGGCTCTCCTCGCGCTTGGAATAGAAGTACCGGTTGCCGGCCATCTTCGGCGTCGAGATGCTGCCGATCTCCATCAGCGGGCGGAGCTGGTCCTCGATCGCCTTCCGCCCCGGCAGATTGTCGAGAACGGCGCGGGTGTAGGCGTTCTGAGCCGCGGTCCACTCGGCGACCTCGGGGGTGAGGCTCCCCTGCTCGTCGCCCTCGAGCCAGCGGTAGGGGTCGGTGATCTCGACGCCGTGGACGGTCTCGGTGACGGGCTCGACGCGGCTGGCCGGGGGGACCGGCGGCTCGACCGCGGCGACCGACACACCAAGAAAACCGAGCGAAACGGCGACGCCAAGCAGGCGGGCGAGCGGACGATCGTGCATAAGGGCCGGCTCCGTGAAGAAAGGCTGAACGCGATGATAGTGTGTACCGGCCAACACGGAAGAGGCTGACAAAAATGAACTGTGTGGCACAGGCGTCCCGCCTGTGCATGCTCGCTGGAGCGAATTGACACAGGCGGGACGCCTGTGCCACGGTTAAACCAAGAAGCCGAGGGAGCTATCCCTCGGCTTCTGAAACAGTCAGATGTTCAACGAATCTCACCGACGCCGACGACGCCCCCCCACAGCCAATAAGCCGCCCATGCCCAAGAGCCCGGCGGCGGCCGGCGCGGGGACCGGGGCGGCGTAGATGTCCGCCGCGACACGGTCGAGGCTCAGGTGCGGGTCGGCGGCGAAAGTGAAGCTGTACCCCGCGGCGTTGCCCGGCACCACGAACTCGTAGAGCGTCTCGACCGCGAAGCCCTGCGAGAGGGCCGTGCGCGAGAGCTCGGTGATCGAGGTCGGCGCGACGCCGCCGAAGAGCGCCGTGCCGGTGGTGACCTCGGTGCCCTGCGTGGCGAGCTGGACGAGGATGGTGGTGGTGTACCCCGCGCCGAGGCCGAAGCTGGGGACGGTGACCGTGCCGGCGAAGCCGTTGAAGCCGTAGATGTTGCCGCCGGCGTTGATCGCGCCCGCGACGGAGTTGGTGACGTTCCAGGCGGGCGCGGAGCCGTCGAAGGCGCCGTTGACGCTGGAGCCGACGTCCGGGGTGTTGGTGCCGCCGACGACGGAGGTGAAGGTGTCCCACTCGGCGTAGGCGGAGTTGGCGGTGACGCCGCGGGTCCAGGCGTGGTTGACGCCGTTGGGGACGTCGAACGCGGCGAGGGCGGAGCCGGCGGCGGAGGCCGTGACCACGGCGGCGAGAACGACGGACGAAGTGCGGGGAGCAACGATCATGTCTGCGATCCTCCAAGTTGCCCCGCGGCTTACGAAGCGGGGCGGACGAAATGGCTGCCGAGGACGGTCTCTCTGGTCCGGGCCACCCAGTATATGGGAGTGGCGGCGGAGTCCGGCACGTCCTTGTGAACACGCAGCCGCGGCAGTTCCGACTGCGTTGAGACTGATTCTCAGGAGCAGAGCATAGGTCTCATGCCCGAGCGGTCAAGTCACGAGAATATTTCTTGTTTCGCAAGAATAGACCAAGCCTCGACGAAAATCCGCCCCTGGGGGGGACGGCGTGGGGGGAGAACCGTGGGTATACCTCTCGTGTGATGCATGACGAAGACCAGGGCAAGCCGTCGACGCACGGCCGGGGCGTGACGCACCGGGCGTGGTGGCGGTGGGCGGAGTGCGTGCTGCTCTTTGTCGCCGGGCCGACGGTCTTCGCGGCGACCGTCCAGAGCTGGGGGACGCGGATGATCTTCCCGGCGATCTGGACGCTCGCCGGGGTGTGCCTGGTCGTGCTGCTGCGCGACCCGACGTTCCGGCGGAAACGGCTCTGGAACGCGGCGGGGGTTCGGCGGGCGGTCAAGCCGCTCGTGCTGTGGTTCGCGGCCGGGAGCGCGAGCCTCGCCGGGCTGCTCACCATCTATGAGCCGCAGCGGCTGTTCCAACTGCCCCGGAACCGCCCGGAGCTGTGGGCGCTCATCATGGTCGCCTACCCGATCCTCAGCGTGTACCCGCAGGAGATCGCGTTCAGGGCGTTCTTCTTTCACCGCTACCGCGCGCTGTTTGGAAGCGGCAGGGCCGAGCGCTTGGGCGTGGTGCTCTGCTCGGCGGCCGCGTTCGGCTACGCGCACATCGTCATGCACAACCTCTGGGCGATCGCCTTCTCCGCCGTCGGCGGCGTGCTCTTCGCCTACACCTACCTCCGCTCGCGCTCGCTGCTGGCGGTGTGGATCGAGCACGCCGCGTACGGATGCTTCCTGTTCACCATCGGCTGGGGGCACTACTTCTTCGGCGGGGCGACGGGCAGGTAACGCCGCGCTGCCCGACGCCCGACGCCCGTCACGCGGACGCGGAGGCCTTGGCCTTGCCGTTTTCGGTGTGGACGGCCGAGCTGCTTGCCTCGCCGGCCTTCTGCTCGACCTTGCGGACCCACCGGGCGACCTCGGCGTCGCTCAGCACCGCGTCGCCGAACTTCTTGTGCATCGCCGCGGCGACCAGGCCCATGAACATCGGCTGCGGCCGGAGCGGCCGGCTGGTCAGCTCCGGGTGGAACTGCGCGGCGACAAAGTACGGGTGCGCGTGGGCGCCGCTTTGCGCCAGCTCGAGCATCTGCATGATCGGCTGCACCGGGTGACGCCCGGAGAAGTGCAGGCCGGCGGCTTCGAGCTGCTCGATGTAGTTCGGCTCGACCTCGTAGCGGTGGCGGAAGCGCTCGCGGATGCTCGTTGCGCCGAAGAGGTGGTGGGCCAGCGAGCCGGGGGTGATGTGGACCTCCTGCCCGCCGAGGCGCATGGTGCCGCCGAGCCCCTCGATCTTTTTCTGGTCGGGCAGCTCGCTGATGACCGGGTGCTGGCACGTCGGGCGGAACTCGGTGCTCGACGCGTCCTGCAGGCCCAGCACGTTGCGGGCGTACTCGATCACCGCGACCTGGAAACCCAGGCAGATGCCGAGGTAGGGGATGCCCTCTTCGCGGGCGTGGCGGACGCAGTGGATCTTGCCCTCGACGCCGCGTGTGCCGAAGCCGCCGGGGACGATGATCGCGTCGAGATCGCGGAGGCGCTGGGCGATGTTGGCCGGCACCAGGTCGGTCGTCTCGATCCATCGGACGTCGATGCCGACGTTGAGGGCGGCCGAGCAGTGCTCGATCGCCTTGTCGATCGAGGCGTAGGCGTCCTTCATGGTCGCGTACTTGCCGGTGAGGCCGAGCGCGAGCGCGCGGCTCTTTTGCCGCATGATCGCCTGGCTGAAGCGCGACCACGTCGCGCGCTGGCGGTCCTCCTCGGCCGAGTCGACGCGGTCGTGCAGCTCGAGGATCGACAGGATCTCGCGGTCGAGCCCGGCCTGGCGCATCTCATCGGGGATCGTGTAGATGCTCGGGCGGTCGTGCATCGAGAAGACCCGCTTCATCGGCACGTTGGAGAACATCGCGATCTTCTCGCGCACCGAGTGCTCCATCGGGTCGGTGGCTCGACAGGCAATCAAATGCGGCTGGATCCCCGCCTCCATCAGCCGCTTGATGCCGAGCTGCGCGGCCTTGGACTTCTGCTCCCCCAGGGTCTGCGGCTTGATGACGTACGTCAGCGCCACAAAGCAGACCGAGTCCGGGCCTTCCTCGAAGGCGAGTTCGCGGAGGGCCTCGATGTAGAAGCCGTTCTCGTAGTCGCCGACCGTGCCGCCGACCTCGACGAAGACCACGTCGGCGCCGCCCTTTTTGCCCTCGGCCCCGTCGCCGAGCATCGCCAGCTCGCGCAGGCGGCGTTTGACCTCGCCCGTGACGTGCGGGATCCACTGGACGTCGCGCCCGAGGTAGGTGCCGCGGCGTTCGCGGTCGACGATCGTCGCGAAGACCTGGCCCGAGGTCATGAAGTTGCGGCGGGAGAGGTTCTGGTCCAGCAGCCGCTCGTAGGTGCCCAGGTCCATGTCGCACTCGGTCCCGTCGTCGAGGACGAAGACCTCGCCGTGCCGGAACGGGTTGAGCGTGCCGGCGTCGATGTTGAGGTAGCCCTCGAGCTTGATGGGCGCGACGGTGAGGCCCTTGTCCTTGAGCAGCTTGGCGACGCTGGAGGCGAAGATCCCCTTGCCCAGCCCGCTCATGACGGTGCCGAGGACGGCGACGTATTTGGTGCGGCCCTTGCGGTAGCCGGGTGGGATCGGCGAGAAGAACTCGGTGCTCTGCGAGCGTTCGGCGGCGTCGGCGAGCATGTCGGCGGCCTGGGCCGAGATGGCCTCCGCCGGGCGGTACAGATCACCCGATGGAGCATGGGACGAACCGGCCTGCCCGGCCTGGGGCACATGAGCGTCTTGGGGCATGGAATACATGGTAGGTCGCTCGGCTCTCCGAGCCGAGTGTGGGCGTACCAGTGGAAGTTCGCCCACGCGCCGCTCGGAGAGCGGTGCTACCAATAATCCCCGCATGTTCCTGCCACTGGGCACCGACAGACCGCTCCGACGCCCGACGCTGGTCAACCACGTGCTGATCGCGCTCAACGTGGGCGTCTTCGTGGCGATGATGGTGCTCGAAAAGAGCAACCCCGAGCAGGCCGAGCGCGTGCTCGACGCGATGCATCTGGGCGGACCGGCGGGGACGGGCCGCGAGCCGTGGCGGTTTGTCACCTACGCCTTCGCCCACGGCGGGTGGATGCACCTGCTCGGGAACATGCTGATCCTGTGGGTCTTCGGGCCGGCGATCGAGGACCGGTTTCGGCGGTGGGGCTACCTGGTGTTTTATCTCGCCGCGGGGGTGGTCTCGGGGCTGGCGCACGTGGCGATCGAGAACAGCCCGGTGATCGGGGCCTCGGGGGCGATCGCCGGGGTGACGGGGGCGTTCCTGGTTTTGATGCCGCTGACGAAGGTGCGGCTCGCGTTCATGTTCTTCTACGTCGGCGTGCAGTGGATCCCCTCGTGGTGGTTCATCGGCTTCGCGATCGCCAAGGACATGCTGGCCTTCTCCTCGCAGGACGACGTGGCGCACGGGGCGCACCTGGCGGGGTACGTCTTCGGCGGCGGCGTGGCGCTCACGCTGCTGGCGACGAAACTGCTGCAGCGCGAGCCGTACGACCTGTTCATGATCGGCAAGCAGGCGTACCGCCGGCGGCAGTTCCGCGAGTTCGGCCGCCAGCGCGACGAGGCGATCGCCAAACGCTGGGAGCAGGCCAAGAAGGGCTCTTCTGCCGCGCTGGTCGACCAGGCCGCCGAGGCCCGTGCGGCCGTCGCGGCACGGCTCAACGAGGAAAACGGCGAAGGGGCGATCGCCGCGTACCGCGACCTGGTCGAGCGGTTCGCGGCCTCCACCCAGGCCGTCACGCTCAGCCGCCGCCAGCAACTCGAGATCGCCAACCTGCTCTTTGCCGCCGGGGATCATCAGACGGCGGCGTACGCCTACGAGCGGTTCCTCGAGTTTTATGCCAAGGACCCCGAGTCGCCCCGCGTGCGGCTCATGCTCGGGCTCATCAACGCACGCCACCTCAACGACCCCGTCCGCGCCAAGCAGGTCCTCGCGGGACTCGAAGACGACCTGCACGAGGACGACCAGAAAACCCTGGCCCGGACGCTCGTCGACGAGCTCGCGTGAGGGAACGTCGAGTAGAGCCGCGGGTTACTCGGCGTGCCGCGCGATCGATTTGGCCAGCGATTCGGCCTCGGCCTTGTCGAGGCTCTGCGGCTTCCAGGTGATGCCGAGTCCTGAGCCGTCTGGGTATTTCGGGATGATGTGGAAGTGGACGTGGAAGACGGCCTGATGAGCCGCCGAGCCGTTGTTCTGCAGGACGTTGTAGTCGGTGCAGCCGGTCGCCCTCATCACCGCGCGGCAGAGGCGCGGCAGGACGCGCCCGATCGCCGCGGCGGCCTCGTCGGAGAGGGCGTCGAGCGTCGCCGCGGGCTCCTTGGGGATCACCAGCGTGTGCCCGCGGCTCAAAGGGCCGATGTCGAGAAACGCCAGCACGTGCTCGTCGTCATACACACGGTGGCAGGGAATCTCGCCCCGGATGATCCTGGAGAAGATGGTCTCGCTCATACGGTCAGTTTAGGGAGACTCCGAGAACGCGGAGATGCGGTGTGTTGCGGCCGTGTTCTCGGGCTTGTTCTACAATGGGCCGATGCCCGTGGACCAGACTTCTTCTCTTCCTGAGCGTGTGATCCGGCCCTTGCCGCCGCTGCTGGTGAACCAGATCGCCGCGGGCGAGGTGGTCGAGCGGCCGGCCTCCGTCGTCAAGGAGGTCGTCGAGAACGCGCTCGACGCCGGCGCTCGCCGTATCGAGCTGGAGCTGGAAGCCGGCGGCATCGAGCTGATCCGCGTCACCGACGACGGGCATGGCATGCCCCCCGAGCAGCTGCCGCTGGCGATCGCGCCGCACGCGACGAGCAAGATCAGCGTCAGCGAGGACCTCGACCGCATCGCCACCTTCGGGTTCCGCGGCGAGGCGCTCGCCTCCATCGCCTCCGTCTCGCGCATGTCCATCCGCTCGCGCACGGCGAATGAACCCGGCGCTTCGATGATCGAGGTCGAGGGTGTGACGGCCGCGCCGATCAAGCCCGCCGGCGGGCCGGTCGGCACGCAGGTGAGCATCCGCAACCTCTTCTTCAACACGCCGGCGCGGCGGAAGTTCCTCCGCACGCCGTCGACCGAGCAGGGGCATTGCGTCGACGCGATGACCGACCTGGCGATGGCGCACCCCGGCGTGGCGTTTGTTGTGCGCTGCGACGGGCGCACCGTGCTCGACGTGCCGTCGGGCCAAACACCGAAGCAGCGGGCGGTCGCGCTGCTCGGTCAGGAACTGGCCGAAGAGCTGCTGGAGGTGAGCGTCGACCGGTTCGACGATGCGCGGGGGCTGACGCTGTGGGGACTGATCGGCACGCCGTCGCTGGCCCGCGCGACGGCCAAGGCGCAGCACGTCTTCCTCAACGGCCGCACGATCCGCGACAAGACGGTCCAGCACGCGATCCGCGAGGCGTACCGCGGCCTGATCGAGCCCGGCCGGCATCCCACGGCCGTGCTGATGATCGAGATGGACCCCGGCGCCGTCGATGTCAACGTCCACCCCGCCAAGACGGAGGTCCGCTTCCGCGACCAGTCGCTCGTGCACGGCACCGTGCTCCGCGCGATCCGCGATCGGCTGGCGCAGGCCGACCTGACGCCGCGGGTGGGGGCACATACCAGCGGCGGCGCGTTCAGCGGCGAACGGGCGATCCTGCCGAGCGGCGGCACAAGCGGATGGGGCGGAGCCGCCGGTCGCAGTGAGTGGAAACCGCCTCGCGAATCGCCGGCGGATTCGCAGAAACGGCTCTCGGCCTTCGTCGATTATTTTCAACGCCCGGCGGCGGGAGAGGCGAGGCCGCAGGAAAGGCTGTCGTTCCAGACGCTCCGCGACTCGCTCAACGAGGAGCTGTCGCGCGACGACGCTGCGCAGACGCCGAATGTGAGCGACCCGCTCAGCGCCGATGCCGTCGTCGATGACGGCGCGGCGGGCGTCGGGTCCGTCGGCGAGCCTCTGCTCGACACCCGCCCGGCCGAGCGGGTCTTGCAGGTGCACAACTCCTACGTCGTCACGCAGGACGAGGAGGGGCTGGTGATCGTCGACCAGCACGCGCTGCACGAGCGGGTGATGTTCGAGTACCTGCTGACGCGCGTCACACGCGGCGGCGAGGACGGCTCGGAAGAACGCCGCCTGGAAAGCCAGCGGCTGCTCGTGCCGATCGTCGTGCAGGCGACGCCGCGGATCGTGGAGCGGCTCGACGATTTTCGGCCGCTCTTCGACCGCATCGGCGTCGACGCGGCGGCCCTCTCGCCGGCGTCGATCGGCGTCTCCGCCTTCCCGACGTTCCTCTTCGACCGCGGCGTCGAGCCGGGCGAGTTCCTCTCGGACCTCTTCGAGAAGGCCGACGCCGACGGGTTTGTTCCCACCGGCGAAGAGGCCCTGCACGAGGTGCTCGACATGATGGCGTGCAAGGCGGCGATCAAGGCCGGCAACCGGCTCACCGACGACCAGGTGCGCGACCTGGTGAAACTCCGCGACGCCGTCGGACGCTCGTCCAACTGCCCGCACGGCAGGCCGACGACAATCAAGCTCACGGTGAAAGACCTCGAAAAACTCTTCGGGCGGGTGTGAAAAAACAGATTTGAACCACGGAGCTCACAGAGAACACAGAGAAAGGCAAAGGAGCCGCGACAGAGCTCGCGCAAGAGTTCAGGGATCTCCCCGTGCAATCTCCGTGCTCTCCGTGTCCTCTGTGTTTCAAACAAACCGGTCTGTATTCTTTGTCAGCAGGATCTTTCGCTGCGCGCCGGAGAGGCCCAACTGCGCGACATCATCCGCCGCCAGCCACCGTCCTGCGCGTCCGATCAGCGACCGCCTCGGCACACGCAGTTGATAAACGTGGAACTCGACGCGCCGGTGCGTCGTGCCGTGCGGCATGACCGCGGGCTCACCCAGATCGCTCGGCGCAAACACGCCCGCCGGCGAGGCCGCCAGAAACCTCAGCAGCTCCCGCGGCGTCGCGGGCCGATCGGCGCGTTCGAGCGTCGGCGCCTGCCACAGCCCGGCCCACATCGTCCCCGAGCCGGCCGCTTCCGACCGCTGCTCGACGAACAGATTCCCCTTCGCGTCGCGGACGACGACGGTCGCGCAGAACAGATCCTTGCGCACGACGGCCGCTTTGGGGCGCGGGATGGTGTTCTGAATCCCCAGCCGCTGCGCCTCGCACAGCCCGGCCCGCCCGACGGGGCAATACATGCACCGCGGCTCGGCCGGGGGCGGCGCGCAGACGGTCGCGCCCAGCTCCATCAGCCCCTCGTTGAGCAGCCCCGGAGCATCGGCCGCCTGCACGAGCGACTCGGCCCGCTCCCACGCCCACTTCATCGTCTCCGGCTCGCCGGCCGCGCCGTCTTTTCCCTCGATGCGCAGCAGCACGCGCGCGACGTTCCCATCGACCAGCGGCGTGCGCACGCCGAAGGCCATCGACGCGATCGCCCCGGCCGTATACGCCCCGACGCCCGGAAGCTTTTTCAGCTCGGCCGGGTCGCGGGGCACGACGCCGTCGAACTCCTCAACGATCATCCGAGCGGCGGCATGCAGGTTCCGGGCGCGCCGGTAATACCCCATGCCCGACCACAGCGCCAGCACGTCGTCGACGTGCGCGGCCGCGAGGTCGGCGAGCGTCGGAAACCGCTCCATGAACTCGGCGAACTTCACCACCACCCGCGAGACCTGCGTCTGCTGCAGCATCGCCTCCGAAACCAGGGCGTGGTAGGGGTCCCGGTCCCCCGGCGGCCCGGACTTCCGCCATGGCAGGTCGCGCTGGGCCGAGCGCATCCACGTCTCGACGCCGCGGGCGAGCTCGGTGTCGCTGGAAATGCAAGGGGCGCATGGCACGGAGGAAGATAGGCAGAAGCCCGTGAACGCACGGGCGGGGGGCCTGTGCCATGAGGAAGGCAGCTACCTATCCTCTCAATCCCGGAGCGGTCGGCGTTCGGGAAGGGCGAAGGGGACGGATAGGAGCGTGCCGCGGGATGTTGTCGTTCGTCGTCTTTGATACCGAGTCCGCGGTTTCCGCCGGCTCAGGGGTGAGCGGGGGCAGGGGCGCGGGCTCGCTCGACCGCGAGTTCGTGCTCCGCCACGCCTACGTCGTCGGGCCGGAGGACGTCGCCGTCCCGGCCGACGTCTCGATCGACGGCGGCGTGATCCGCTGCACCAAGAAGACGCCGGACTCGGCCGGCCTTGCGCTGCAGTTCCCGGTGAGGGTGCAGGGCGGCGAAGAGGTCGTCGTCCTGCAGACGTGCCTCTTGCCCGAGCGCGAGCGCCCGTACCTGCTCTCGCTCGAGCTGGCGCGGCACCGGCTGATGCTCACGTTCAACAAGCTCGAGGACTGGGCGCTCTTCGACCTCGCCAGCGGCGACGCCGGCCTGAAACTCTTCGAAGAGGCCCGCCAGGCCTTCACCGAAGCCCTCGTCATCGTCGGCGGCGAGCACGCCAGCAAGGCCGACCTCGAGACCGGCGGCTACTCGGCGAAGGCCGATCAGCTGGCGCGGCGGGCGCTGTCGCTGGCGCTCGAGGCGTCGGAGCTGCTGACGCAGACGCAGATGCGCGCCCAGCACGCCAAGCGGATGAGCGGCGAGCTGGCGGCGGCCGCGGCGAAGGTCGCGCTGCCCAAGTCGGCGATCACCGAGCACGAGACGACGCGCAGCCGCAACGCCCTGCTGGGCAGCGCCGGCGTGATCCTGCCGACCCCGCCGCAGATCGGCGTGAGCGTCGGGCCGCAGCAGTTCACGCCCGCGCTGTGCAAGGCGGTGCAGTCGTGCTGCGATTTCCTCTGCATGCCGATGCGCTGGGTCGACATGGAGCCGACCGAGGGGCGCTACCTCTTCGGCAACACCGACCGGTGGATCGAGTGGGCGGTGCGGACGGCCAAGCTGCCGATCGTCGGCGGGCCGCTCATCGACTTCCGCAAGGGCGTCCTGCCGGAGTTTTTGTACATCTGGGAGCACGACTACGAGACGCTGCGCGAGCTGGTTTACGAGCACGTCAAGACGCTGGTGACGCGCTACCGCCGCACGGTCTCGACGTGGACGGTCGTCTCGGGCCTGCACGTCTCGAGCAACTTCACGCTGAGCCTCGAGCAGGTGATGGACCTCACGCGGCTGTGCGTGATGGTCGTGCGCAAGCTCCAGCCGTCGGCCAAGGTGCAGGTGCAGATCGACCAGCCGTGGGGCGAGTACTTCGCGGCCTCCGCGACGCGGGCGATGCCGCCGATCATGTACGCCGAGATGGTCAACCAGGCGGGGATCAACCCGGACCTCCTGGCGCTCCGCGTCGAAATGGGCCAGCCCGAGGCCGGACGGGCCACGCGCGACCTGATGTCCTTCTCGGCGATGCTCGACAAATACGCCGGGCTCGAGAAGCCGCTCTCGATCGCGGCCCTGTCTGCGCCGTCGCAGGAACCCAAAGCCGACGAGCTGGGGCTGGAGAACGGGCACGCGCCCGGCCGCTGGAGACAGCCGTGGAGCGAGGCGGCCCAGGCCGAGTGGCTCGCGCAGATGCTCTCGGTCGCGGCGAGCAAGCCCTACGTCCACTCCGTCTGCTGGGCCGAACTCTACGAGAACGGCAAGGCCAGCGAAGCGCGGCACGACGGGCTGATCGACTCAAGCGGCAAGCCCAAGCCGGCGCTCAACCGCCTCGCGGAAATCCGTGCGGCGATCAAAGAGAAACGAACGCTGTAAACGACTTCGTACGAGACGCTCGCTCACGAGGATCATGCAAAGAATTTGAACCACGGAGCATACAGAGATCACAGAGAAAGGCACAAACACAGGACTTGGCTCAACACCCACGCCAGAGACTGGATGGGAGTCTCTGTGTCCTCCGTGATCTCCGTGGTTCAAACTGGTTTTTCATGATTCTTTGTGCGTTCGGATACCTCAACCTTGCATAATCCTCTCACGCTTCGCGTCTCAATAGAAGAGCGATCATGAGATTGTGCTGCACGTTCAGCCCCGATCGGCCTTGCGCACCGCATCACAGAACACGCGGATCTTGGCGTGGTCTTTGACGCCCGGCTCGGACTCGACGCCGCTGGAGACGTCGACCGCATACGGCCTCACCACGCGGATCGCCTCGCCGACGTTCTCCGGCGTCAAGCCGCCCGCAAGAAAAACCGGGCGGAGCTGCCCGTCAAACTCCGCCTCGCCGCCGTACCCCACGGCCTCCATCGCTTGACGCAGCCCGGCCCAGTCGAGGGTTGTCCCCTCGCCCCCCGATGAGCCGTCGACGAGGATGGCGTCGACCCCGCCGCAGTCGTTCCACTCGCGGAGGTCGGCCTCGATCGTCTTCGGGTCGTACTTGATCGCCTTGATGATGCCCGGCCCGCACTGGTCGACGAGCTCGACCGACTCGCTGCCGTGGAACTGGCTGAGGGCGGTCGGGCAGACCTCTTCGAGGTCGCAGTAGCGCTCGAAGCTGACGTTGACGAAGAGCGCCACACTCGTCAAGAGCGGCGGGAGCATGAGCATCACGTCGGCCGCCTCTTCGGGCTCGATGAACCGGCTCGACTGCGGGTGGAAGACGAACCCCACGGCGTCGGCGCCGGCGTGCGCACAGACGAGGGCGGTTTCGAGGTCGCGGACGCCACAGACTTTGATTCGGGTGCGGGGCATGGGGCTCTCAAAGAAGGATCATCGCGCAAACTCGATCGCGCGGGTTTCTCTCAAAACAGTCACGCGGATCTCGCCGGGGAAGGTCATCTCTTCGGAGACGCGCTTGGCGATGTTGAACGCCACCGACTGCGCCTCCTGGTCGGAGATGCGCCGCGCGTCGACCATGACGCGGACCTCGCGTCCGGCCTGGATCGCGTGCGCCTCGGTCACGCCCGGCTGGGCCAGCGCGATGTCCTGCAGCTCGTTGAGCCGCTGGATGTACTTCTCCATGCTCTCGCGCCGCGCGCCCGGCCGCGCCGACGAGACGGCGTCGGCGGCCATGACGATCGGCGTGTAGAAGCTGGTCGAGGGGATGTCGGCGTGGTGGCCGCCGATCGCGTTGAGGATCGGCTCCTTCTCGCCGAACTGCTTGGCGAAGTCCATGCCGATCTTGGGGTGCCCGCCCTCCATCTCGTGGTCCATGGCCTTGCCGATGTCGTGGAGGAACCCCGCGCGGCGGGCGATGGCGCCGTCGAGGTCGAGCTGCTCGGCGATGATCTGGCTGAGGTAGGCGACCTCGACGCTGTGGCGGAGGACGTTCTGGCCGTAGCTGGTGCGGAAGGAGAGCTTGCCCATCGCCTCGACGATCTTGGGGTGCACGCCGCGGAGGTTGACCTCCATGATCGCCTCCTTGCCGGTCTTGACGACCCGCTCGTCG
>CAZZDW010000066.1:0-19596 GCA_964652945.1 uncultured Phycisphaeraceae bacterium | reverse complement strand
ACGTCAACGGCGTGACGGTGCAGGACATCTTCGACTTCCTCACCGCCTGGCTCGCAGGCTGCTGATTGCCTCTTCCCGGAAAGCCGCGGGGCTCAGCCCCGCGGTTTCCATTGTTCGCTCAGAGTATTGCGCCGAGGGGCTTAGCCCCTCGGCTTTCGAAGCAGGTTCGTGAGGTTGACCGGAGCGATTTATGTCTTCACGCCGCGCATTCTCGCTCATCGAGCTGCTGGTGGTCATCGCGATCATCGCGCTGCTCGTGAGCATCCTGCTGCCGGCGCTCGCCGGAGCCAAGCGTGCCGCACGGCAGACGGTGTGCGCCAGCAACCTCCGCCAGACCGGGACGGCCCAGAGCTCGTACGCCAACGACTTCAAGGGGTACATCGCCGCGTTCAACGGCCATCGCGAGGACCGCCGCCCCGACGACCCGCACTTCCCCAGCCACGACGACATCATGCGGCAGGCGCGCGACCTGGTGTGGGCCTACGACGACAAGCCGCCGCTGCTCTTGGCGTTTGTCACCGGCACGACCGCGGCCGAGCAGCACGAGCAGCTCGTGCTCATCCCGTATATGGGCGACAAGCTGCCGATGCCCGCGTCGGTCTGCCCGGAGGACGAGGCGCGGCTGTCGTGGCAGCAGAACCCGCGCGGCATGGCGAGCTCGCCCTACAAGCCGACCAAGGCCGAGGGGAACGCGAATAAGAACTGGTTCCCGTATACGTCGAGCTACCGGCTGCTGCCGGCCGGGGCGATGAAGACGGCGCAGCTCTATTCCGTCGGCAATGGGATGTTCATGGACCTGTTCATGTCGCAGGGCGACACGCACGACCTCTACAAATGGGCGACGCGCAAGGTCGGGTTCAAATACGGTGGGCGGCAGTTCTTCGAGATCAGCGTGCCGTCGCAGAAGGTCGCGATCGCCGACACCTTCCAGCGGCACGCCGGCAAGGAAGACCTGTTTTACGCCTATCCCGCGGCGAGCCAGCCGCTGCTCTTCTGGGATTCGTCGGTGAGCGTCCGCACGACCGCCGACAGCAACCCCGGCTGGAACAGCGGGCGGTTCCGCGAGTCCTCGGCGTCGAAGTTCGAGTACCGTCCTGATCCGGCCTTCGAGCCGCCTGTGACCGACGCCAAGAACGCCCAGGTGGCCGGCCACTACCGCTGGACGCGGGGCGACCTCAAGGGCTTCGACTTCGGCGGCGTGGAGTTTGACACCAGCGAATGGAACCCCGGGCACTAGCCCCGCATCAAAAGCCGCGGCACACTCTGGGAGTGTGCCGGCAGTGAGAAGACGAGCATTCGGGAGCCGAGATGTCACGCACGAGAGCGTTTACATTGATCGAACTGCTGGTCGTCATCGCGATCATCGCGCTGCTGGTCAGCATCCTGTTGCCGGCGCTGGGCGCGGCACGGCGGGCCGGGCGGCAGGCGCTGTGCCTGAGCAACATGCACCAGCTCGGCATCGCCTACAACGCCTACGGCAGCGACTTCAAGGAATACATCGCCACGTTCATGGGCTACCCCGGCATCACCATCCCCGGCGGGCACACCGCCTACCCGACGATCCGCGACGTCACCGGGCAGGCGAAGGATTTCTTGACAAGCCGCGAGGCCGACCACGGCATCGAGGACATCCCCGACTACGTCATCCAGACGAGCAACGACCAGCCGACGTTCATGTTCGACTACAGCCACCTCGTGCTGGTCGACTACCTCGGCGGCAAGTTCTTCAACCCCGTCACCATCTGCCCGGAAGACCGCGTCCGCCCCGAGTGGCGGCGCAACCCCGGCTCGGTCTTCGATGCCTCCGGCCCGCCGCCCAGCTCGATAGTCGACGCCAAGTCCAACCGCGCCTGGCTGCCCTTCTCGACGACGTACCAGATGATGCCCGCGGCCCACGTCGCCGACCGCTGGAGCCCCGCGTTCATCCACGGCGGGCTCTTCCACTCGCAGGGCGGCACGCACAGCGTGGTGAACTACCAGAAGCAGGAAAAGCTCGGCAACCGCCGGCTCAGCGAGGTGCGCGTGCCGTCGGGCAAGGTCGCTCTCGCCGATTCGCAGCAGCGGCACACCGGCAAGAAGGACCTGTTCTACACGTTCTCCGACGCGCACGTGCCGCTGCTCTTCTGGGATGGCTCGGTGAGCGTGCGCAAGACGGCCGACGCCAACAAGGGCTGGGACCGCCTGACGTTCGAGCCGCTGCGCCGGGTCGTGTGGTACGAGCCCGACCTCTCCTACGAGTCGGCGCCGCCCACCGGCGGGACGAAGGCCAAGGTCAAAGACTTCTACTACCGCTGGACGTCCGAAGGGCTCGGCGGCGTGGACTTCGGCGGCAAGGACCTGGCCGCCGACTGACGCGGGGCCGTTCGTGCGGGCGATGATCCGAAACTGTGCAGCAGATGCAGGCCCCGGCAACGACCGCCGGGGCTTGTGTCGTTTGTAGGCGGCGGCGAGCGCGCGTACGGTTGCCGAGCCGCGGCGGGCGTTGCGGCACGAAGGAGCAGCGATGCCGCAGTCGATCGGCGATGATTTTCGGTACGTGACGGACGTGCTCGCGGCGGCGGCGGTCGGGCCTCGTGCGGCGGCGCGCGATACGGCCGCCTCGCTCGTCGAGGGGCTGCCCGGCGGGATGGGCAGCGGGGGGGATCTGCCCGGCGAGCTTTCGCGCGTCCGCCAGCGCATCGCGGCGATGCCGACACGCCAGATCCTCGAGATGCTGCGGTACCTCACGCTGCGCTTCCACCTGCTCAACAGCGTGGAGAAGGTGAGCATCGCGCGGATCAACCGCGAGCGCGAGCGTGCGGCGACGAGCGGCCGCCCGCGCGGCGAGTCGATCGCCGCGGCCCTCGGCGTGCTCGCCGGGCGGGGGATCGACGCCAAAGGGGCGGTCGGCGTCCTCGCGGGGATCGACATCGAGCCGACGCTGACGGCCCACCCGACCGAGAGCCGGCGGCAGACGGTGCAGCGCAAGCTCAACGAGTGCGCCCGCCTGCTCTCCGAGCGGCACTCGGCCGGGTCGATGATGACGCCCAGCGAACTGGGCGAGGCCGAGCGGCGCTTCCGCCAGGTCGTCGCGGGGCTCTTGCTGACCGACGACGTGCGGGCCAAGACGCTCGACGTGCTCGACGAGGTGCGTAACGGCCTGGCCGTGCTCGAACGGGTGATCTGGGAGACCGTGCCGCGCCTGATGGAGGACGTGCGAGAGGGGCTCGCCTCGGCGTACGGCGAGGAGGCCGCGTGCGCGGCGCTGCGCTCGACGGCCGACCTGCCGGCGATCGTGCGGTTCCGCTCGTGGATCGGCGGCGACCGCGACGGCAACCCGCGCGTCACGCCGGAGGTCACCCGTTCGACGCTCGCCATGCACCGCGCGGCCGCGCACCGGCGCCTCGATGACGAGCTCGAACGCCTCCGGCAGGAGCTGAGCCTCTCGGACCGGCGCGAGAGCGTGCCGGAGACGCTGTGGTCGGTGGTCAAGGCGTCGATGAACGAGCTGGCCGACGCCGACTGGGACGCGGTGGGGCACGCCCAGCACGAGCCGTTCCGCCTCCGCATCATGCAGATGCGCCGCAAGCTGCGGCGCAACGTCGAAGAGGCGGCCGGCGAGCCGTACCGGGCCGGCGAGCTGCTGGCCGACCTCGAACTGCTGCGCGAATCGCTGCGGCAGATGGGCCTGACCGATCTGGCCGACCGCGGCGTGCTCGCCGAGATCATCGTGCGTGTGAGGGTCTTCGGCCTGCACCTGGCGACGCTCGACATCCGCCAGCACTCGGCGCGGCACGAGTCGGCCGTCGACGAGCTGCTGCGCGTCGCGGGGGTCGAGCCCGATTACGCCAAGCTCGACGAGGCCAGGCGGCTGGAGGTCCTGCGGCGGGAGCTGGGAACGCCCCGCCCGCTCGCCGGGCGGTGGTCGATGCTCTCCGAGGCGACGCGCGACATCCTCGGCGTGCTCGACGTGGTGCGCGAGGCCAAGCTGCGCGAGCCCGACGCCGTGCGGACCTACGTCATCTCGATGACGCACGACGTCAGCGACGTGCTCGAAGTCCTGCTCTTGATGAAGGAGGCCGGGCTGTGGTCGCCGGCCGAGAACGGTGAAACGCACGAGCACTTAGGGCTGGAGATCTCGCCGCTCTTGGAAACGATCGACGACCTCCGGCGTGCGCCCGAGCTGGTGCGGTCGATGCTCCGCGAGCCGGCGTACCGCGACTATCTCCGCCGGCACGCGGACGCCGCGCCGCCGACGCAGGAGATCATGCTCGGCTACTCCGACTCGAACAAGGACGGCGGGTACCTGATGGCCAACTCGTCGCTGCACCGGGCGCAGTACGAGCTGGCCAAGGTCTGCGGCGAAGAGGGCGTGACAATGCGCCTCTTCCACGGCCGGGGCGGCACCGTGGGGCGCGGCGGGGGACGCGCCAACCGCGCGATCCTCTCCGCGCCGAAGGCCGCGCGGAGCGGGCGGATCCGCTTCACCGAGCAGGGCGAGGTGATCTCGTTCCGCTACGGCCTGCCGGCGCTGGCGCGGCGGCACCTCGAACAGATCGCCGACGCCGTCATCCAGTGCCAGGCCGACGCGACCCACGCGGCGGGGACTGTCGAAGATCTCAACGAGCACATGCCGCTCGTCGACCGGCTGGCGGGCCGTGCGATGCAGGCCTACCGCGGGCTCATCGACGACGCGCAGTTCTGGGAGTGGTTCACCCGCGTCAGCCCCGTCACGCACATCGGCGGCCTGCCCATCGCCTCGCGCCCCGTCTCCCGCGCACGCGGCAAGTTCGAGTTCGACAGCCTCCGCGCCATCCCCTGGGTCTTCTCGTGGATCCAGATGCGCTACCTCTGCCCGTCGTGGTACGGCCTGGGCGCCGCGCTCGGCGAGCTGAGCGAGGCGGACCTGCGTGCCGCCGAGAGCGCGTACAAGGCCTGGCCGTTCTTCGCCACGCTCATCGACAACGCGCAGCGCGAGATGGCCCGCGCGCGTCTAGACACCGCGAAGTTTTACTCGATGGAGCACCCGGCCGGCGAGCGGATGCACGCGCTGATCCTCGCCGACTTTGAGGCGGCCCGCGGCCGCGTGCTCCGCATCAGCCGGCAGTCGTCGCTGCTGGAAAACGAGCCGGTGATCGCGCGGGCGATCGAGGCGCGCAACCCCTGGACCGACCTCATCAACCTCGCGCAGGTCGAGCTGATGAAGCGTTCGCGCGAGAACGGCGGTGGGGGAGGCGAGCACGACGCCGCGGACACGGAGCTGAAGGACGCGATCCTGGTGAGCATCAACGCGCTGGCCGCGGCGATGCAGTCGACGGGTTGAGCGCGTCAGTGCGCTTCGCCGTCGGGGCGCTCGGGCAGGCGGAAGCCGAGGATGTATTCGGCCGCGTGCAGCGGGTACTGCACGTCGAGGCGGTAGCAGCGGAACTCGTCCGGGTTGAGCCCGACGGCGTTGAAGACGAACTCGAGCATCTCGATGTAGCGAGGCACGTGCGGCAGGCGCGTCCCGGCCAGCCCGGCGGGCAGGCTCCGCACCGTCTCCTGCATGTACAGCCGTTCAAACTCGCGGTTGGGATCGCCGATCGGACGCACCGGCTTGCGCCCGGCGGTGTCGTAGATCCACAGCTGCGGCGAGACGCCGGGGTAGACGTCGCGATGGAAGAAGGCGTCCAGCGTCATCCGCTTCACCGGCGCGGTGGTGCTGAACGACGCGCCGCCGTATAACGGCCCGTTGGCCGGCCGGTACTTCGGCAGGACCGCGCGGCGGCGTTCGGCGAGGACCAGGTCCGCCGCGGCGCGAAGGCCCACGTCGTTCCCCCCCATGCACCAGTACATCGTGTCGCCGACTTCGTGGATCCTGAACTCCGGCAGCGGCGTCGTGCAGAACTGCGGGAGCAGGATGCCCATCGGGCCGTCGCACGGCGAGCCGTCGATGGCGACCATGGCGGAGGTGAGGTGGTCCGACCGCGAGCGCGAGTCGCCCGAGCCGAAGACGATGGGGGTCTCGGGTCGGGAACGCCGCAGCCCGAAATCGCAGCTCAGCGTGGCCCGGTCGATCATCCCCTCTTCGTCGGAGGGGTAGAAGATCATCGCGCCCACGTCGGTTTCGCTGGCGATGCCGCGGAGCTGGCTCATCGCCTTGAACGAGGCTTGTTTGCTGGCCAGTTCCTGTTTGGCGCGTTCCTCCGGGAGGAAGGCGTTGAGCAGCGATTCGAACTCGTCGCGGTCGCCGGCGTCGGATTCGACGAGTTGTTCGAAGGCGTCGAAGGCCTCGGAAACCTGGTTGATGACCTCCGACGGCACCTTGCGCCGAGCCGCCGCCGAGAGCAGCTTCTTCATCGAGACCTTCGCCGGCACATGCGTGCCCGCGGCGAGGGGATTGGGCGCGTGCGCGATCTTATAGGTCTGCCACCCGAGCAGGTGGTTGACGCCGAAGACCCGTTCGACGTCCGCAGCTTTCCGAATCTCGCTGGGGGCCGCGGCGAACATGTCAAGCAGCGCATGCTGCAGCCCGCCGAGCACAACGGTCGCCGCGTGCTCAAAGGTCATCCCCGAAGCGCCGATCGGAGAAGACGCGGCGCCCCCGTTCCGGCCCAAGGGGCGGGACGCCGGGGGGGAGATGACGAGCTTATCGGAGCTCACGGCGGGCATCGTACATCCTTGCGGCTGGACTTAGAGGGGGATTGTCTCGGTTGCGTGGGCGCCCATGCTGAAGTCTACCACGAAAAAACGAAGTATACAAAAAGTACAATACTATTTCTTGACGACTGGCCGAACCGGTAAAAGGCTGTATGCTGTCTGAGGGGACGGGCTTGGCGGCGGGGGGGTGGAGAGACGCCCGTTCTGGGCGTGTTGAACTTTGTGCCCGGGCCGTCGCTGTCGGCGTCCCCCCCTCAATGGAGAACTCATGATGCTCCCGATGCTCAGAAGGATCGCTCTCGGCATGCCCGCGCTGGCCTGCGCGGGGATGCTGGCCGCCCCCGCGTCCGGTGGCGACTGCACGCCCGCCTGGCTCCCCGGTAGCGGCGTGCCGGGGATCTCCGGCGTGGTCCATGCCGCGACCATGTGGGACTCCGATGGCCCCGGCGGGGCCGACCCGGTCCTCGTGGTCGGCGGCACGTTCACCGTCGCCGACAACACGCTGGTCAATAACGTCGCGTACTGGAACGGTTCCTCCTGGTCGGCCCTCGGCAGCGGTCTGGGCGACGGCCCGTCCGATACCGTCAACGCGTTGACCGTCTACAACGGCAGTCTCGTCGCCGGCGGCGCGTTCACAGCTTCGGGCGCGACCACCCTCGGCCGAATCGCCCGGTGGAACGGTTCGGCGTGGGTCCGCTTCAACAGCGGCAGCACCATCGACCTGACCGCGACCGTCAACGCGTTGACCGTCTACAACGGCAGCCTCGTCGCCGGCGGCACGTTCACCACCGCCGGCACCAACACCACCGGCACCGTCACCGTCAACCGTCTGGCCCGCTGGAACGGCGCCGCGTGGGGGGCGATCAACCCCACCGGCTCGGTCAAGGGCGTCAACGGCGTGGTCAACGCCCTGGCCGTGGCGGGGGGCGATCTCGTGGCCGGCGGCTCGTTCGCGACCGCCGGCACCGCCACCACCGGCAGCCTCACCGTCAACAACATCGCCCGCTGGAGCTGGAACGGCGCCGACTGGGTCGTCCAGGCGGCGTTCGACACCGGGACAGACGGCGCCGTCCGCGGGCTGGCCGTCGACGCCGTCACCGGTGACATCGTGATCGGCGGCGACTTCACCTCCCCCGGCAGCCACGTCGCGAGATGGAACGGCTCGGCATGGTCGGGCCTGGGCGACGGCATCGGCAGCGGCGAGATCTTCGGATCGTCCGTGAACGCCGTCGCCGTCTTGCCGAACGGCGACGTGGTCGCCGGCGGGCCGTTCTACTCAACGGGCCCGGCCGCGACCTATGTCAGCCAGCTCGCGCGGTACGACGGCTCCTCGTGGTCCGCGATGTGGTCCGAATCCACGGTGCGGTACGTCACCTGCCTGTATGTCAAGGCCGACGGCACGCTTATCGTCGGCGGCTCGTTCAAGGACGCCGACGGCGTGCCCGCCAACGGCGTCGCCGCCTTCGACGGCACCGACTGGTCCGCCTTCACCGCCAACACGACCGCCACCAGCGGCCCGGTCACCGCGCTGCTCACACTTCCCAACGGCGACGTCATCGCCAGCGGCGGGTTCCGCACGATCAACGGCGTCACCGCCGGGCGCGTCGCCCGCTACAGCAGCGGCGCATGGTCCGCCGTCGGCTCAGGCCTCGCCACCGCGCCCGAGCCGTTCTACCTCTCCATCGGACAGCAGCAGCTCACGCCCGCGGCCGTCGCGGTCACCAGCACCGGCGATCTCATCGTCGGCGGCATGGACCTCGCCCTCACGCCGGGCGGCGACAACATCCAGCTCACCAAGTTCGACGGCTCCTCGTGGTCCGACCTCGGGCTGCACACCGGCAACTACTTCGGCCTGCTCCCCGGCCTCGGCATCGTCTCGTCCGTCGCCGTCATGCCCAACGGCGACATCGTCGCCGGCGGCATCTTCTTCTTCGGCGGCGACACGTTCACCTCACACTTCCTGGCCCGCTGGGACGGGACGGAATGGGTTGACATGGGCATCACCAGCGGCGCTGTGCTCGCGATGAAGGTCCTCGGCAACGGGCACCTGGTCATCGGCGGCGCCTTCACCGACGCGGGCGGTGCGCTCGACACCATCGGCATCGCCGAGTGGGACGGCACGTCCCTGAACGGCGACAACACGCCGATGTGGTCTTCGCTCGGCTCCGGCACCGACGGCTCGGTCTACGCCCTGACGGTGCGCAACGGCAACCTGATCGCGAGTGGGGCCTTCACCAGCGCCGGTGGCAACCCGGCCACTAACATCGCCGAATGGAACGGCTCCTCCTGGTCGGGCCTGGGCTCCGGGGCCGACAGCTCGGTCTACGCCCTGGCGGTCATGCCCAATAACGACCTGGTCGCGGGCGGCGCCTTCAGCAACGCCGGCGGCAACCCGGCCAACCGCATCGCCCGCTGGAACGGTTCGGCGTGGTCGGCGCTTGGCGGCGGGCTCGGCAGCGTCGGGTTCATCAACAACATCAACTTCCCCGGCGGCTCGGTCTTCGCCCTCGCGGTCGCCGGCGACGGCACCCTCCTCGTCGGCGGCGACTTCGGCACCGCTGACGGCGACGTCTCCGCCTATATCGCCCGCTACGGCTGCGAGGCCGTCGTCTGTGCGGCGGACTTCAACGGCGTCAACGGCGTGACCGTCCAGGACATCTTCGACTTCCTCACCGCCTGGCTCGCCGGCTCGCCCTCGGCCGACTTCAACCACGTCAACGGCGTGACGGTTCAGGACATCTTCGACTTCCTCACCGCGTGGCTGGCTGGCTGCTAGCTCCTCTTCTTGGAAAGCCGCGGGGCTCAGCCCCGCGGTTTCCATTGGTTCGCAATAGAGCGTTTTCCGAGGGGCTTAGCCCCTCGGCTTTCAAAGCAGGATTTCTCGGATCGGTCGGAGTATTTCATGTTCAACCCCCGCGCCTTCACGCTCATCGAACTGCTGGTGGTCATCGCGATCATCGCGCTCCTGATTGCGCTGCTGCTGCCGGCCCTGGCGTCGGCGCGCCGGTCCTCCCGCACCGCCGTCTGCCAGAGCAACATGCGGCAGATGATGATCGCCCACGCCAACTACGCCACCGACTTCAAGGGCTTCATCGGGGCGCTCAACGGCCGCGCCGAAGACCGCTCGAACGGCTTCCCCAACGGGCACCACGTCGCGCTGCAGGCCCAGGCCGTCATCGCGCGGCTCACCGGCCGCACGGCCTCCAACAGCACCAGCGCCAGCGGCGACGACCTGCCGATGTTCAACCCGTCGACGCCGTACACCTTCGTTGTCGAGCAGTTCTCGCACGTCGCCCTTGCCGGGTATCTCGGCGACACGATGCCGGCCCCGGCGACGGTCTGCCCGGAGGACCGCGCCCGTCTTTCCTGGCGTGCCGCGCCGCTCCAGATCGAATCGAGCCCGTACCAGCCGCAGCACGACCGCAATATCAAGAACCTCAAGTGGTGGCCCTACAGCGCGTCCTACCAGCTCGTCCCCGCCGCGTGCGCCGGCCGCTACCACGATCTGCTCAACAGGCTCAAGTACACCCAGGGCGAGGGCTCCGACAACGCCCACGACAAGTACCACGCCAAGACCGACCTCGGCGGCCGGCGTCTTGACGAAGTGGCGTTCCCTGCGCAGAAGGTCGCGCTCTACGATTCGCAGGACCGGCACTTCAACAAGCGGGAGATCTTCTTCGCCTACGCGGTGGGCGGCGTGCTTTCGACCAAGCAGCCGCTGGCGTTCTTCGACGGCTCGGTGTCGAGCCGCGCCACGCTGGACACCAACCCCGGCGAAGACCCCAACTACCCCGGCGGGCTGCCGCTCAAGTTCCGCTACGAACCGGACCGCGGCTTCGAATCGCCCTTCCCGCCGGGCATGGCCGGCTCGCTCAACAAGGGCGGCTTCTACCGCTGGACCCGGGACGGCCTCAAGGGCGTGGACATCGGCGGCCGGCTCTCGAGCAAGGGATAATGCGCTCCTCGCCTCTTTGGACTCCTCTGACATGCCGACAAACGATCCACGGACCTCGCCTGCATTCACGCTGATCGAGCTGCTCGTCGTCATCGCGATCATCGCGCTGCTGATCTCGCTCTTGCTGCCGGCCCTGGCCTCGGCGCGCCGCTCGGCACGCATCGCGGTCTGCCAGAGCAACATGCGGCAGATGATGATCGCCCACGCCAACTACGCCACCGACTTCAAGGGCTTCATCGCCGAGTTCAACGGCCGCGCCGAAGACCGCGGCTCGTCGATCCACTTCCCCGGCGAGAACGACCTGGCCCGCCAGGCCCAGCACCTCATCGCCGAGCACAGCGGCCGCTCGCCGGCGAGCGGCGCGAGCTCGAGCCCCGACGACTTCCCGGCTTTCAAAAACTCCACCGGCTTCACCCTCGTCGTCGAGCAGTTCTCGCACGTCGTGCTCGTCGAATACATGGGCGGCAAGGCCCCGATGCCCGGCACCGTCTGTCCCGAAGACCGCGCCCGCCAATCCTGGAGCGCCGCGCCGACGCAGATGAGCTCGAGCGCTTACCAGCCTCTGCAGAGCCGAAACACCGCCAACCTCGCGTGGTGGCCGTACAGCTCGTCGTACCAGCTCACCGCGGGCGCGGTAGGCGGCTACCACGTCAAATACGGGCTCACCAACAACCGCAAGTACCTGCAGCACCAGACGCACGACCAATACCAGATCAGCCACCCGCCGGTGGGCGGGCGCAAGATCGACGAGGTCGCCTTCCCGTCGCAGAAGGTCGCGCTCTACGACTCCCAGGACCGCCACTACGCCAAGCGCGAGATGTTCTACGCCTACGCCGTCGGCGGCAACCTGACGGCCCAGCAGCCGCTGGCGTTCTTCGACGGCTCGGTCTCGCCGCACAAAACCGCCGACACCAACCCCGGCGAAGACCCCTCGTACCCGCAGACCAACCGCCCGCTCTCGTTCCGCTACGACCCGGACCTCGGCTTCGAGTCCGGCTTCCCGGTCGGCATGTCCGGCTCGCTCAGCAAGGGCGGCTTCTACCGCTGGACGCGCGAGGGCCTCAAGGGCGTCGACATTTCCGGCGGCCAGCTCAGCACCGGCCGGTAACGCCGAAAAGCAACAACACGAGGGCGCGTGTTGCTGTTCGTGGCTGACACGCCGACCGGACGCGTGCGTCGCGCCCCGTTCTTACCGCTTGACGTCCTGGATTTCACCGCCGCCGAAGTCGACGCCGCCGAGGTCGCCGCGTGTCCAGCGGTAATACCCGGCCGGGATCTTCTCGCTCTGGTCCGACGGCACGGGCGACTCGAAGCCCGGGTCGGGGTCGTACGTGTACGCCGCCGTCGCCGCGGGATCGCGGTAGGGGTTGTAGTGCTCGTGCCCCGGGTTGGCGTCGCCCGTCCGGCGGATCGAGACCGAGCCGTCGAAAAACGCCAGCGGCTGCCTCGCCTCCTTATACCCAAAGAACAACTCCTGCTTGGCGATGTGCCGATCCTGCGAGTCGTAGAGCGCGACCTTCTGCGACGGGAAGGCGACCCGCGTGATCTTCTGCCCGCCGAGGCGGCCCTTGTTGTGGTACTGGTCGTGGACCGGCTTGTTCTCCGGCCCCTGCGAGTAGAGCGCAAAGTGGATGGCAAAGTCCGTCCGCCGCCCCGCGCACGCCTGCGGCGAGAGCTGGTACGAGCTGCTGAACGCCCACCAAGCCATGTTCTGCGTGTTCCGCGGGTGCCGCGGCGCGGAGGCGCTGCGCGCCGTGTCCGGCACGAGATCGGCGTTGAGCGGCACGCCCTGCCACGACAGCCGCGCGCGGTCCTCCGGGCAGACCGTCCCCGGCAGCGGCATCGCGCCGCCGAGATATTGCGACAGCACCACGTGGCTGTACTGCTCGACGACGAACGTGAACGACGTGTTGTTGCTGAACGTGCCCAGGTAGTAGCGGCGCGCCCTGTTCGGCCCCTCGTTGATGAGCTGCTGCGCCTGTTTGGCGACGTCGATGCCGTTGGGGAACCACGGCTGCGGGCCGGTCCCGAGGAAGCCCGGGTTGTAATCCTCGGCCCGCCCGTTGAAGGCCGCGATGAAGTTCTTGAAGTCGGCGTTGTAGCCGGCGTGGGCGATCATCATCTGCCGCATGTTGCTCTGGCAGGTCGCCAGGCGTGCGGCACGCCGCGCACGCCCGATCGCCGGCAGCAATATCGCCACCAGCAACGCGATGATCGCGATCACCACCAATAGCTCGATGAGCGTGAAGGCCGAGGAACGAGAGCGAAGCGGTTGCCGCATATACAGGTCCGGTTGAGCGATCTCAGGCGTCGATGAGCGGTGTCATTTCGAGATTTCGCGGACTTCTCCGCCGCCGTAGTCGACGCCCCCGAGGTCGCCGCGCGTCCAGCGGTAGTAGCCCGCGGGGATCTTGGCGATCTCGCCCGGCGGCACGGGCGACTCAAAGCCCGGATCGGGGTCATAGGTGAACGTCGTCGTCGCCTTCGGGTTGAGATACGGCTCCTTGTGGTCCTGCCCCGGGTTGGCGTCGCCGGTGCGGCGGATCGAGACCGAGCCGTCGAAGAACGCCAGCGGCTGCCGCGCGTTGACGTAGCCGAAGAAAAGATCGTCCGAGCCCGTGTGCCGGTCCTGCGAGTCGTAGAGCGCGACTTTCTGCGAGGGGAACGCGACCTGCGTCATCTTCTGCCCGCCCATCCGCGTCTTGCCCAGGTTGTTGTACGTGTCGTGGTAATCGGTCTGGTAGTAGCGGGCGATCGGCGGCCGCGGCTCCCACCGCCGCCCGGCGCACGCCTGCGGCGAGAGCTGGTACGACGAGCTGAACGGCCACCACGTCAGGTTCATCGTGTTCCGCGGGTGCTGCGGGGCGTACGCCACGCCGCTCATCTGCGGCTCAAGGTCCGCGTTCAGCGGCGCCTTCCGCCACGTCAGCCGCGCGCGGTCCTCCGGGCAGACCGTCAGCGGCGACGGCATCACCAGCCTGTCCATGTAGGTCGAGAGCACCACATGGGTGTACTGCTCGACCACGTACGTGCCCGTCGCGTTCTGCTTGAACGTCGGCAGGTTCACCCGCACGTCGTTGCGCACGCCCGTCCTGGTCGGCAACGACGTGATGAGGAACACCGCCTGCTTGTCGAGGTCGTGGAAGTTCGGGAACTCCGGCTGGCCGCCGAGCAGGCCGGGGTTGTAATCCTCGATCCGCCCGTTCATCGCGGCGATGAAGTTCTTGAAGTCTCCCGCGTAGTTGTGGTGCGCCACCATCATCTGCCGGAGGTTGCTCTGGCAGAGCGTCGTGCGCGCCGCACGCCGTGCCGCGCCGAGCGCCGGCAGCAGGATCGAGATGAGCAGCGCGATGATCGCGATGACGACCAGCAGCTCGATGAGCGTGAAGGCGGGAGAGGGCGTCCAGGCGTCGCGGCATCCAGGCAACAAGGGACGACGAGGCCCTTGTTGCCCGGCACGCTCGAGCGAGCGACGAGTGGAATGGTTCATGCCGATGGTCATTGCTTGTCGCGTCCCTCGATGCTTGAGGCCTGGATGCCTCGTGCCTTGATGCCTTCTGAATCAGCAGCCCGCGAGCCAGGCGGTGAGGAAGTCGAAGATGTCCTGCACCGTCACGCCGTTGACATGGTTGAAGTCGGCCGAGGCGGAGCCTGCGAGCCAGGCGGTGAGGAAGTCGAAGATATCCTGCACGGTCACGCCGTTGACGCCGTTGAAGTCGGCCGCACACGGCACGACGACGGGGCACGGCGAGTAGGTTGCCAAGTACGGGAATGTTTGGTTGCTCGAGTCGGTGTAGTTGCCGCTCGCCACGAGGTTGCCGTTGTAGTTCGCCATGCCGTAGACGCCGGTCAGCAGCGAGCCGGGCAGAGGAATGCCCGCGGCCCCGACCAGGCTCCACGTCGAGCCGTCCCATTTCACGATCCCGTTGACGGTGGTGCCGTCGGCGTTGTCGAAGATGCCGCCGACGTACAGCGTGTCATCGATCACGGCCATGGTCCGCACGTTGGCAAAGGGCGGGAACAAGCTGAAGTCGATCCCCGTGCCGTACGCGGTCCACGCCGTCCCGTTCCAGCTCCCGATGCACGCGGTGGAGATGGTGTCGACCTTGAGGAACGAGCCGCCGACGAAGAGCTGGTTGTCGTAGACGCAGAGGGCGGTGACGGCGATGCCGCCGAAGAACCCGGCGTCGACGCTCACGCCGCCGGCGAGGGGCTGCCACTGCGAGCCGTCCCATCGGGCGACGCGGTTGGCCGGGTTGCCGCCGGCCGTGGTGAACGCGCCGCCCGCGTAGAGCTCACCGTTGTAGACCGCGACCGTGTAGATCGCGTCCCCGCTGCCGAACGCGCCCCCGACGCCGGCCCCCAGCGCGTGCCACTGCGTGCCGTCCCAGCGCGCGATGCGGAGGGCCGGGACGCCGTCGATGGCGTCGAACGACCCGGCGGCGATGAGGTCGCCGTTGTACACCGTCATGCACAGGATCTCGCGCGTGGTCTGCCCGGTGGTTGCGCCGATGGGCGTCCACGCCGAGCCGTTCCACGTTGCCGCGCTGTAGACGAGCGTATTGCCGCTGAAGTTGCCGCCGACGACGAGCTGGCCGTTGTATTCCACGGCCGAGGTCATGCGACTGGCGGCCGCGCCGAACTGGCTGAGCGTGGTCCCGTCCCAGATGCCGCAGCCGAAGGTCGACCCGAAGTTGTAGATCTCCGGGATCACGGCGTGCTGCCCGAGGGGGCCGCCCGGCCCGTCCGGGTCCGCCACCGCGATCACGCCGTTCACCGTGCCCGTCGGCGTCGGATGCACGGTCCAGGTGTCGCACTGGGCCAAGAGGGAAGGGGTCAACGACGCGGCGGCGGCCATAGCCGCGACCGCACAAGGCCAGACAGACCTGAACATGTCTCGAACCTCCAATATGAGTGGTGCTGGTTAGACGAGGGTCGGTTCGAAACATACACGACCTTGTCAAAATTGCAAGAAAAAACTTCCTTGCTATTCATTGCACGCGATTATTCCGTCGAGTATCTTCTTATACGATCCTGCTCATGCGCACACCCACGACCCTCCAACCCTCCACCCACGCCGCGGCGTCCCGCAGCACGCTCGACGCGCTCGCCGACGCCGCCTTGGACGTGCAGGTCGCCCTCCGCCAGGCGATCGAGGACTGCCCCGAGCGGCCGGGCAAGGCCGGGCAGCTCGCCAAGCACCTCGGGCTCGACGGCACCTCCACCTGGCGCATCTGGCAGGTCGCCTACGCCGACACCGAGCGCGACGCCATCCTCCATCTCGGGGGCGAGACCGCCCTCGAGCGGTTTCTTGCCGCCCTCGTCTCACGCGGCGTCGCCGATCGGCTCTGCGAAAACGTCCGCCACGCCCTCCGGGAGTTCCGCCAGCTCGTCGACCAACAGGTCGGCGACGTCAACACCCTCAAACTCATGGTCGAACGCTCCGGCGACTCCGCATTCAACGGCGACCGCTACGCCAAATCCCTCTACGACGCGATGCGGTACCGCTACGGCGTCTACGGCCGATCGGTCATCCTCATGAACGTCCGCCTGCCGAGCCAGTTCGACGGGCTCGTCGACGTCGTCGAGGTGCGCGCGTACCAGGGCGTGCGCACGCTCCAGGACGGCACCACCCACATGCTGGCGTCGCGGCTGAACTTCGAGCAGCGCGGCACGCCGCAGTGGCACGACATGGCGCACGTCTACGAGCCGCTGGGTCAGCCCGACAAGCAGGCCGATATCCCCCCCGACGCCGAGGCCTACCCGTTCCTGCCGGCCGTTTCGAGGATGAACGGCCGGAGCCTCTGGAGCAAGTCCACGTCGCGCGAGGTGTACATCAGCGGCGGGCGCGCGGGGGCGGTCGGCGAGTCCTCGGTCGTGCTCGCCACCAGGCTGCCGGCCTACACGCCGCAGTACCACACGACCCCCGCCGTCGGCGTGGGCATGCAGCAGCATTTCCCCTTCGAGTCGCAGGTGCTCGAGTTCTACGTCAACGACGAGCAGGTGCAGGCCGGGCTGGTCCCCGGCGCGCGGGTCTACGACCCCGAATACGGCGACCGCACGTTCCCCGGCAAGTTCATCGGCGAGGCGCGCGACGCCGTCGAGCACCACCGCCCCGGCCGGCCGCGTTCCACGCCGGAGGAGATCGAGCGCTACGACCTGATGACACAGGAGGCCGAGCGCACCATCGGCCGCCCGCTGAGCGAGCTGCACCTCTTCCGCTGGCGCGTCAAATACCCGGTCGTGCGGATCAACTACTCGCTCTGCACCGACGCGATCGCCCTCGACGGCGGCACGGCCTAGCCGCGTGCCGCACATCTTTATGCGGACCACCAAAGTCGCGGACCCCCTCGGTCCGCGTCTTCTTTTTTGCCACTTTGGAGGTATTGCCGGTAACCGATTCGCCCCCTAAGCATTTCAGGTCTCCGGGGCCTATGCTCGAACGCCGGCGGCAAAGACACGCGGTCTTGCCCGGCTGAATGAAGGAATTCTTATGTACGCAGGCTCGCTGGTGCTTCGTTGGCTGACCCTGGCGGCGGCGCTCACGGCCGGGATGATGGGGGGGTGCCGGAAGCAACCCGCTCAGGCGCAGAACGCTCCCCCGCCGCCCCCGCCCGCGGTGACCGTCGCCCATCCGATCGAGCACGAGGTGATCGAGTGGGACGAGTACACCGGGCGGCTGCAGGCCGTCGAGACCGTCGAGGTCCGCGCCCGCGTCAGCGGCTTTATCGAGTCGACGCACTTCGAAGAAGGCTCGCTGGTTGAGAAGGGCGACCTGCTCTTCGTCATCGACCCCCGGCCCTTCGAGGTCGAGCTGGAAAAGGCCAAGGCCGACCTGGCCAGCGCCGAGGCGCAGCGCGAGTACGCCAAGAGCGTGCAGCGCCGCCTGGAGGAGGCCCGCACGGGCAGCGCCGTCTCGGGGATCGAGCTGGAAAACTCGCGGCGGGACGTGCTCGAAGCGGAGGCCAACGTCTCCTCGGCCGAGGCGGGCGTCCGCGACGCCAGGCTCAACCTCGAGTGGACCCGCGTCACCGCCCCGATCTCCGGGCGTGTGAGCAGCCGGTACGTCACGCCGGGCAACCTCATCAACGGCGGCCCCGGCGAGGCCACGCTCCTCACCACCATCACCTCGATCGACCCGATCGAGTGCACGATCGACGCCGACGAGCAGTCGGTGCTGAAATACCAGCGGCTGTCGCGCGAGGGCAAGCGCGTCAGCGCCCGCGACACGCCGATCCCCTGCTACCTGCAGCTTGCCGACGAGGAGGGCTTCCCGCACAAGGGGATGATCACCTTCGTCGACAACCGCCTCGACCCCGAGACGGGCACGATCCGCGCCAAGGCGACGTTCGACAACCCCAACGGCTGGCTCGTGCCGGGCTTCTACGCCAAGGTGCGCATCCCCGGCAGCGGCCGGTACACCGCGACGCTCGTGCCCAACTCGGCCGTCGGCACCGACCAGGCGCAGCGGTTCGTCATGGTCGTGAATGACCAGAACCAGGTCGAACGGCGGAACGTCAAGCTCGGCTCGCTCTTCGGCGGCCTGCGGGCGATCGAGAGCGGCGTCAGCACCGACGACCGCGTCGTCATCAACGGGCTGCAGCGAGCCCAGCCGGGCGCGGCCGTCACGCCCCAGCCCGGCGAGATCTCCGCCGAGTTGCTCGACAAACTCCAGGTCTTTGCGCCCCCGGCCGCGGTCCCGCCGCAGGGCAAAGCCGCCGTCACTTGCAAGACGGGCTCGGCCGTCAAGAGCGGAGGGGGCCTGTGAAGTTCGCGCACTTCTTCATCGATCGGCCGGTCTTCGCGGCCGTGCTGTCGATCGTCATGATCCTCGTCGGGGCGATCTCGATCTTCACGCTCCCGATCGCGCAGTACCCCGAGATCGCCCCGCCGACGGTCGTCGTCAGCGCCCGCTACCCCGGCGCCAGCGCCCAGGTCGTCTCCGAGAGCATCGCCACGCCGATCGAGCAGCAGATCAACGGCGTCGAGCACATGCTCTACATGACCAGCCAGTGCAACAACGACGGGAGCCTGCGGCTGACGGTCGCCTTCGAGCTGGGGACCGACCTCGACATCGCGCAGGTGCAGGTGCAGAACCGCGTCGCCCTCGCCGAGCCGCAGCTCCCCGAAGAGGTGCGGCGGCAGGGCGTGACGGTGCGCAAGAGCTCGCCCGACATCACGATGGTGGTGCAGATCTTTTCGCCCAAGGAGACGTACGACCGGCTGTACCTGAGCAACTTCGTGACGCTGCAGGTGCAGGACCAGCTGGCGCGCGTGCCGGGGGTGGGCGAGCTGCGGGTCTTCGGCGCGCGGGACTATTCGATGCGTCTGTGGCTCGACCCGTTGAAGATGGCCGCACGCGGCATCACGGCGGGCGACATCGTCGACGCGGTGCGCGAGCAGAACGTGCAGATCGCCGCGGGCGTGGTGGGGCAGGAGCCCCTGCCGCCCGGCGCGGCCGATTTCCAGTACACCGTCAACGCGCAGGGGCAGCTCGCCGACCCGGCCGAGTTCGGCGCGGTGATCGTCAAGCAGCTCGACGGCGGGCGGGTCGTGCGGATCCGCGACGTGGCCCGCGTCGAGCTGGGGGCCGCCGACTACAGCGTGGGGCTGAGCTTCAACAACCAGCCGGCGATCGGCATCGCCGTCTTCCAGCTCCCCGGCTCCAACGCGATCGACACGGCCAACGCCATCTACGCCAAGATGGCCGAGCTGAAGAAGAACTTCCCGGAGGGGATCGAGTACACCATCCCCTTCGACACCACCGTGGTGGTGCGTTCGAGCATCAAGGATGTCGTCAAGACGCTGCTTGAGGCGATCGGGCTGGTGGTGCTGGTGGTGCTGGTCTTTTTGCAGAGCTGGCGGGCCTCGCTGGTGCCGCTTTTGGCGATCCCCGTGTCGCTCATCGGCACGTTCGCGTTCATGAAGCTCTTCGGCTTCTCGCTCAACAACCTGTCGCTGTTCGGCATGGTGCTGGCGATCGGCATCGTGGTGGACGACGCGATCGTGGTGGTGGAGAACGT
>CAZZDW010000065.1:0-19985 GCA_964652945.1 uncultured Phycisphaeraceae bacterium | reverse complement strand
TGGGAGGCCGGGCCGGCGCTGGTCGCGGCACTCGGCTGCCTGGCGGTCGTCTGGTGGCTCGGGCAGCGGCGCGGCCTCATCGACCCACGCTCGCTCATCCTCATCGGCGTGATGATCGGCGTGATGTGCGGGGCCGGGGTGATGCTCGTGCAGCACTTGCTCCCGGCGATGGGGGCCAGCGGCATGGGTGTCGGCGGCATGCGCCTGCTCGTCGGGGCGCTCAGCGACGACGTGTGGCGCGGCTACCTCTGGGGAGCCGCGGCGGTGCTCGCCGTCGGCGTGGGCGTGTCGCTCGGGCTGGCGCGGTCGATGGACGCGATGGTGCTCGGCGAGGACGAGGCCGCGAGCGTAGGGGTGAACGTGCCGGTGGTGCGGGCGGTGCTGCTGGTGACGGCCGGCGTGCTCACCGCGGCGGCGGTCGTGCTCGCCGGGCCGGTCGGCTTCGTCGGCCTGGTCTGCCCGCACGCCGTCCGCCTGCTCGGGGGGCTCCGCGGCGGGCACCGCGTGCTCGTCCTCGGCTCGACCCTCGCCGGGGCGGCCCTCGTGGTGGGGGCCGACGCGCTGGTCAAGTCGATCGACCTTTCCACCGGACGGCTGCCGCTCGGCGTCGTCACCGCGCTGCTCGGCGGGCCGGCGCTGATCGTGTTGGTGAGGAGGGGGGCGTGATGTCTTTGGTGGCCCGGTTCTCCGAACCGGGCGTGGGGGCATAGCTTCAAGAACGCCCACGCACCGCTCGGAGAGTGCTCAGTAGATATCTGGCTTGCGTTTGCGGCGCAGATGCGCTCTACTGGGCGGCATGCTCTTCGAAGACCTGCGACCCTTGGACGCCACCGAGCACGAACGGACCGCGGCGTTGGCCCTGCGCCTGTCCATGCGTGTCCTGCCCGAGTACGCCGCCCCCACCAGCCGCAAGTGCTTCACGCAGCGGCAGCTCATGGCCCTGGTGCTGCTGCGGGCGGCCTTCGGCCTGACCTACCGCGGCCTGGTCGAGCTGCTCCGCCTCAGCCCGCCGCTGGTCCAACGCCTCGGGCTCAAACGCGTCCCCCACTTCACCACCATCGAGAGCTTCGCCAACAGCCACGGCGTCGATCAACTGGCGCACCAACTCCTCGACGAGTTGTTCAAACAACTCGATCTGGGCCGCGTCGACGAGGCCGCGATGGACTCCACCGGCCTCAGCGCCACCAGCGCCAGCGTCTATTTTCATCGCAAGAAATACGGCTCGGCCAAGGGGCCCTACAGCGCGTTCGTCAAGCTCTCGGTGGTGGTGGTCTGCGGCCTGATCGTGCCGTGCGCGATGACGATCGACTGGGGCCCCAGCGCCGACATGCGACAGGCCGAGGGGCTGCTGCGCCAGACACTCGCACGCACGCGGCCCGCGCGGCTGTACGCCGACGCGGGCTACGACAGCGAACGGCTGCACGAGCTATGCCGGGAGGAACTGGGCGTGGAGAGCTTCGTGCCGCCGGTGCCGCGCACGCGCGACGGGAGCATCCGCACGGCGTACCGGTCCTCGATGCGCACCCTGCCCCGAAGCTACGGGCGACGCTGGCACGCCGAGACGTTCATGAGCGGCCTGAAAAGAACGACCGGCTCGTGCCTCCGCGCCCGCGGCAGCCGCCGCCCGCTCACCGAACTGGCCCTGCGCGTCGTCGGCTACGCCCTCCGCCGCTAGATCCCACCGCCTCCGCCAAAGGGTCTCTACTGAGCACTCGGAGAGCGGTGCCACCAAGACCCAAGTCCCCCTCCGCGATATCCTCTCCCCCGTGCTTCGGCATCGCCTCATGCTCGGGCCGGTCCTCATCGCGGCCCTCATCGCCGTCCTGTGGATGGACAACCACGTCGACAGCGTGGCGATGCCGGCGTGGCTCGGTGCGGCGTGGGGACTCCTGAACGAGCCGTCGCCCCAAAACTTCCCGCCGGGGACGGTGCTGCTGGTGCTGGGGATGATCGTCGCCCCGCTCGGCGCCCGCGAGCTGGCCCGCATGTTCCGCACGGGCGGCGTGCCGGTCAAAGACTGGTGGCTGGCCCTCGCGGCGATCGCGGGGATCGTGACCTTCGCCCTCGTGCCGCGTGACGCCCCGGCCGTCCCCTCGGCGGCGCTGGTCGCCACCATCGCCACCGGCGTGATGGTCGGCTCGATCCTCATGCACCTTCGGCACCGCCAGACGCACGGCGCGACCGCCGTCGCGGGGGCGACGCTCTTTTCGTTCATCTATCTCGGGCTGATGTTCGGCTTTGTGCTGGCGCTCCGCCGCGAGGTCTCGGCATGGGTCGTGCTGGGCGTCCTGGTCGTCACCAAGTCGTGCGACATCGGGGCGTTTTTTACGGGCAAGGCGATCGGCAAGCACAAGCTCATCCCGTGGCTGAGCCCGGGGAAGACCTGGGAGGGCCTCTTCGGCGGCATCGCCCTGGCGGCGCTCGTCGCCGTCGGGCTGCGGGCGCTGGCCGAGCAGGCGCTGGCCCCGGACGACCCGGTGGTCTCGATGACGGCGTGGTACGCGGCTCTGACGGGCGTGGCGTTCGCGATCACCGGGCAGGCGGGGGACCTGCTGGCGTCGGTGCTCAAGCGCGACGCGGGGATTAAAGATTCCGGCCGGGCCCTGCCGGGGTTCGGCGGCGTGCTGGACGTCGCCGACTCGGTTTTGCTGGTTGCGCCCGTGGCGTACTGGCTTTTGGGCCAATAACACCGACCGGACGCACGGCGTGTGTGCGGGATACGTTCTTATCTTTCGCCGGCACAGCCCGAGTTCACCGCGACTTCATGCAGGAGTCACCCTGTTTTCGCGCACGATGCGGGATATACTTGGATAGCGACGACGCGGAAGGACACCCGGGTCGTCCCGATGGTCCTGACAACCGAGGCGCTCGATGAGCCAGATCCCGTCGTTGCTCGAACTGTTCCGTGTTGACAAATCACTCCGTGGCCTCCGAAGCAAACTGGACGCCGCCGAGAAGTTCCTCTCGCAGCAGCAGCAGCAGCTCGGGGACCTGGAAAAGCAGGCCACCACCGTCGAGGGGCAGCTCAAGCACCTCAAGGCCAGCCTGGCCAACGACGAGGGGGAGGCCCAGCGGCTCGAGACACGGATGAACACCCTCCGCGAGCAGATGAACACGGCCCAGACCGCCAAAGAGTACAACGCGTTCCTCAACGAGCTCAACTCGCTCAAGGAGCAGAAGGGCAAGGTCGAGGAGGCCGTCCTGACGGCGATGTCGCGCTCCGAGGAGCTGTCGGCCAAGGTTCAGGAGATCTCCAAGGACAAGGGGGAGCGGACGGGGATCGCCACGTCGGCCGAGAACGACCGCAACGCCCGCGAGGCCGAGATCAAGGAGCGGCTCTCGGAGCTGACCACCCAGCGGCAGGAGCTTGCGGCGAAGGTGCCCGCCTCGCTGCTCAAGGAGCTGGAGCGGCTCATCGGCATCATGGGCGATGACGCGATGGTGCCGATCGAGGTGCTCGACCGGCGGGCGCACGAGGCCGCCTGCTCGGCGTGCATGATGGCGCTGCCGATGGAGATCGTCAACGGCATCGTCTCGGGGCGCGTCTCGCAGTGCCCGTCGTGCCGAGCGATTCTCTACACCGAGATCGACTGGATGGAGAAGGAGAAGCCGAAGAAGAAGGCTTCGACCAAGAAGAAGGCGGCGAGCAAGACGGCCGTCGGCAGCACGAGCGAGTCGTAAACCTAAGGCAGTTTGAACACAGAGGTCACAGAGGGACACAGAGCAAATCCTTCTGTCATCTCCGTGTTCCTCCGTGACCTCCGTGTTCAAAGAACAATCCGCCCTTCGGCGGATTTTTTTTATTGAGTCGAGATTGGTGTCGCGTCGTCGAGGCCGCCGAAGCGGCGGGTGCGCGAGGCGTAGTCCCGCACGGCCGCGTGCAGGGCTTCGACGCCGAAGTCGGGCCAGAGCACGTCGGTGACGTGCAGCTCGGCGTAGGAGATCTGCCACAGCAGGTAGTTGCTGACGCGCATCTCCCCGGCCGTGCGGATGAGCAGGTCCGGGTCGGGCAGCCCGGCCGTCGAGAGGTGCGCGGCGACGGTCGACTCGTCGATCGACGCCGGGTCGAGCTCGCCGGCCTTGGCTTTGGCCGCGATCGTGCGCACGGCGTCGGTGATCTCGGCCCGCGAGCCGTAGTTGACGGCCAGGCACAGCGTCGCGCCGGTGTGGTCTTTGGTCTCTTCGGTCAGGCGGTCGACGGCGCCGAGCACCTCGGGGGGCAGGCCCTCGCGGCGGCCGATCTGGATGAACCGCATGTTCTCGCGGCGGAAGCGGTCGATCTCGCCGTCGAGGTAGTCGATGTAGAGCGACATCAACGCGGCGACCTCGGCGTCGGGGCGTTTCCAGTTTTCGCTGGAGAAGGAGTAGAGGGTGAGGACCTCGACGCCGAGCTTGCCGCATTCCTCGATGACGGTGCGGACGGAGGCGACGCCGTTGCGGTGACCGAAGACGCGGGGGAAGCCTTTGCCGACGGCCCATCGCCCGTTGCCGTCCATGATGACCGCGATGTGCCGGGGGATCCGCTCCGGGTGGACGTCGGGGAGGCGAGTGAGCGGGTCGGCCTTGTGTGAGCGGGCTTTCATCGCCGCGACGATGCGGCGGGCGCTGGGGCAATCGGCGAAGGGGCTCTGCGCGGCCTGAGCCGCGGCCACGGCGGGATCGTCGGCGGAAATGGGCACGGTCGGCGTCGGCATGAGCGGCACACGTCGGGATCGGAGCAATAGTACGCGGGCGCACGAGACGTACGAACCCCCACGCGATGGGTTCGTGGGAAGCGACGACGGCTGGTTTCGATAACCAACGAGTCCGAAGCGCCAGCGAGGGCTGGCGTTCCGGGCTCGCTTGAAGCGTTGGAAATCGCGCCGGGGGCGGCACGCCCCGGCTCACTGGAGAGATGGCGTGCGAGCTCACCCGTTCCACGTGCGCGGGCGGGGGCCGGTGTAGTCGGCCAGCGGGCGGATGAGCCGGTTATTGGCGTGCTGCTCCATGATGTGGGCGCACCAGCCGGTGATGCGCGAGGCCACGAAGATCGGCGTGTACTGCGGCACGGGGATCCCCATGCTGTAATACGTCATGCCGCAGGGGAAGTCGACGTTGGGGTGGATGCTCTTGTCGCGGAGCATGATCTGCTCGACGCGGTCGCCGATCTGGAACCACTTGAGCTTGTCCGGCCCGGCCTTCTGGGCCAGGGCGCGGCCGAGCTTGTTGAGGATCGGGGCGCGGTGGTCGCCGTTCTTGTAGACGCGGTGCCCGAAGCCCATGAGCTTGCGCTTGGTGGCGAAGGCCGACTGCATGAACTCGTCGACTTTTTTCAGCCCCGCTTCATCCGGCCCGCCACCAAACTCCGCAATTTCCTTGAGCATTTCCATCGCGGCCTCGTTGGCCCCGCCGTGGAGCGGGCCCTTGAGGGCGGCGATCCCGCCACAGACCGCGCCGTGCATGTCGCTGAGCGTGCCGGTGATCACGCGGCAGGTGAACGTCGAGGCGTTGAAGTCGTGCTCGGCGTAGAGGATGAGCGAGACGTCGAGGACGCGGGCCGCCTCGGCCGAGGGCTGGACGCCGGTCATCATCCAGTAGAGGTTGGCGGCGTGGTCGAGCGTGGGATCAGGGGCGATGGGGGGGGTGCCGTCGATCGCGTTCTGCATGTGCCCGATGATGGTGGGGATCTTGGCGAGCAGGCGTTTGGATTTGCGGAGGTTGGCCGCGGCGGAGTTGTCCTGGCAGTCCGGGTCTTCGTGGGCGAGGAGCGAGACGCCGGTGCGGAGCACGTCCATCGGGACGGCGGCGCCTTTTTTCAGCGCCGGTACGGCGGAGACCAGAAAACTCTTGACCGACTCGGGGATCTGCCGTTCGGCGACGATCTCTTTTTTGAAGCGGGCCAGTTCGTCGGCCGTCGGCTTTTTGCCTTCGAGGAGAAGGAAGGCGACGTCTTCGAAGGTGGCGTGCTGGGCGAGGTCGTGGATCTCGTAGCCGCGGTAGAAGAGGCCGCCCTGTTCGACGGAGGCGATGGCGGACTCGCCGGCGATGATGCCTTCGAGGCCGCGGGCGTGAGCAGGAGAAGGGGCTGTGGTCGTCATGGCTGGCTCCTGAATGAATCGAAATCCCAGAATATTGCGGCATCGTAGGGGGTTCAAGCAGGCGTGGGGCGTCAGGAGCTCGCGACGAGCCCGAAGCGCGAGCGAGCGGCGTGTGTCCACGTGATGTCTCCGCAACGTGCGGGCGATCGCCGGCCCTTGCTTGCGCTGCGGGCTCGTTTTACGTTCTCTCGTTCGTTCCTTCCGGCACCGGGCCGTTGTAGGCGATGCCGACGGTGCGTGTTTCGGGGTCGGCGTTCTCCGATTTCTCGGCGGTGGAGAGGATGGTGACGCGGGCCGGGGCCTTGGGGGCCTTGTCGGAGGCGTTTTTGGAAGGGGAAGCGGGGGTGACTTTGGCGAAGGGGAGCGCGCCGGCGCGGGGGCCGGTCCACGAGGTGACGGTGGCCGCCCCGCGTTCGAGGTCCCAGAGCAGGCCGTAGAGCGAGCGCTGCTTGGAGATGGCGGCTTCGACGCCGTGCAGGGCGACGGGGCGGTCGCCGGGCTCGATGAGCATGAGCGCCCGGTTGGCCCCGCCGCCGGCGAGAGCCGCCAATCGCGAGGCGGCCCACCGCGCGACGACGGCGTCGACGGAGGAGTTGCCCGTGCAGGCGACGACCCAGCCGTAGTCGCCCGCGTCGGCCTCCTCTTCGAGCCAGCGCGGGTCGGTGGCGTCGCCGAGGTAGGCCTTGAGCCCGGCCTCGCGGGCGTCGGCGATCCGCTCGGCGTTGGTGTCGATGATGCGCGCATCGGCCCCTTCGCGCACCAGCGCCAGCGCCAGCTCGCGCCCCAGCCGGTGCGCCCCGACGATCAGCACCGCCGGCGGCTCGCCCACCAGCACGCCCAGCGCCTTGGCCAGCGGCTTGGTCAGGAACGTCGCGCACACCACCGTGGTGATGATGACGACGGCGACGATCGGCTCGATGATCTCGGCGCTCTTGAAGCCCGCGTCGGTGAGCTGGATGCCGGCGAACGAGGCGACGGAGGCGGCGACGATGCCGCGGGGGGCAAAGAGCGAGGCGAAGAACCGCTCGCCGCGTGAGAGCGAGGTGCCGACGGTCGCGCCCAGCACGCTCGCAGGGCGGACGACCAGCAAGAGCCCGGCGACGAAGATCACGCCCGGCCAGCCGACGTTGAGCAGCGACATGACTTCCAGCCGCGACGCCAGCAGCACGAACATGGTGGCCAGGAGGAAGACCGAGACGTGCTCGGTGAAGCGTCGGAGCTCGGAGGCGCCCTGGATCTTGGCCTGGGCGATGACCAGGCCGCAGGTCGTCGCGGCGGCCAGGCCGGCCTCGTAGGCGACAAACTCGCTCAAGCCCACGGCGGCCATGCACGCCCCCGCGGCCAGCAGCGACATCGCGTGGTCGGCGAGCTGGCCGACCCTGCGGAAGATCCGCGCGACGCACCAGCCCGCGGCCGCTCCGATCGCCCCGCCCACGAGCAGACGGAAGACGATGTGCGTGGCGACCTCGACGCCCGAGTCGTACGCGCCCTTCTGCGTGGGGTCGCCGGTGAGGCGTACGACCGCCTCGAGCGTGGTGACGGCGACGACGGCGCCGATGGCGTCGATGATGATCGCCTCGGCCGAGAGAGCCGCGCTGAGCGAGCGGGTCAGCGGGATGCGGCGGATCACCGGCTGGATCACCGTGGGGCCGGTGACCAGGAGGATCGCGCCGAGCACGAGCGCGACCTTGATCGGCAGGCCGAGCACGGCGATGCCGAGGATGGTGGTGAGCAGCCAGGTGACCGCGGCCCCGAGGGTGAGCAGCCGCCAGACGGCCTTGGGGGCGGCCCCGAGGGTGTGCTTGTCGAGGTGGAGGCTCCCCTCGAAGATGAGCCAGCCGATCGAGACGGTGATGAGGGCCTTGAGCCCGCTTTCGAGGGATCGGCCGTCGATGACGTGCAGGCCGGAGTCGCCCAGGACCATCCCGACGACCAGCAGCGGCAGGATGGCCGGGAGCTTGAGCCGCGCCGACGCCAGCGCGACCAGCGCCCCGATGCCGAGGGCCAGCGCCAGGCTCTGTGGCCCGGCCGAGCCCGCCTCGGCGAGTGTGAAGATGCATCCGTGCACGGGCGAAGCCTCCGGCGGCTGTGTTGAGCGGTGAAGCGGCAGGTATTCGAGAACGAAGCAATGGGCCCGGTGGGAGTCGAACCCACACGCCCCGCAAAGGGCTGCGGATTTTAAGTCCGCTGCGTCTGCCATTCCGCCACGGGCCCATACACAGAGATTTTACCGTCTGAAACGGGGAAAATCCGGGCTGTCTGCTGGTGGACTTGCAGCGCATTTGCGGCATCGTATGGTCGCCTCTATTATTATAGAATGCCTGCAACAACAACCCATCCGATGTTTCCACAGCCAGATAATCCAAATGGAGTTCTCTGGCGGTATATGGATTTATCGAAACTTATTAGTTTATTAAATCGATCGGAATTATTCTTGACGCAAATTGGATCTCTTGAAGATCCATTTGAGGGGCATTATCCAGCTCGTGCGCGGGAGAAAATGGATAACATACATAAAGAAATATGTAATAAGAATCAAGCTCGATTGCCTTCGGGAAAATCAGTCGCCGATTTTACAACCGAATTCATGCGATCGTCGGTATATGTAAATTGTTGGTGTTTGCAAGAACATGAATCCGAGGCTATGTGGAGGATATATGGCAAATCTAGTGGTGTGGCAGTTCGTACCGAGTACAAAAAGCTCGCGGATGCTTTGTCTGAAGAAGTATTTATAGGGAAAGTGACTTATATTGATCCAAACTATCAGGATTTTCCTACAAATAACGCTTTGGCATTGTCGATGTTTAAGAGACATTTTTATCAGCATGAAGCAGAGTGTCGCATTGTGAAATGGCTACCGTCTGTTGTGCCGCCAGAAGAAATAATATCCGATTACAAGCAATATCCACGGGGTGTTCCGATTAAGATAAATATAAAAAATACGATAAATGATATTATTACTAGTCCTCTTGCTCCTTCTTGGTTTTATGAGTGTGTTGCAGCTGTTGCTGAGCGGTTTGCGAGTGGGGTACCTGTAGTAAAGTCCATAATGTGTCCGTAGTTGCTTGATGAAAATGTGTCTAGGGCATGTCTTGGATATGATTGTCGCATGAGCAGTTTTATCTTGGGGCTACTCGCCATTTCGGGTGCCTTTGCGCAGATCCGTTTCACCGAGGTGACCACCCAGGTCGGCTTGGGCGATGAGAACGGTGGGATCAACGCGCAGAACGTTCAGCTCACCGACCTTGACTGCGACGGGCGGCTCGACCTGGTCCTCTCGGCCAACCGCGGCGGGGCCGAGCACGAGCCAAGGCGGGTCTTTCTGAACAGGCCGAGCGAGCAGCCGCCGGGGTTTACCTTCGTCGAGGTCGAAGGGCACGGCCTGCCGGCGGGCTTCGGCGGGGCGCTGGGCTTTGTCGATCTCAACGCCGACGGCCGGGTCGATTGCGTGTACCTGCCGTTCCTGCAGCCGCGTGCGGAGGGGTACACGCCGCCGACGGAAACGCCCGACGGACCGGCGATCCTGATGGGCAACGGCGACGGCACCTTCGGCCCACCCCTCCCCGAGCCGTTCAGGATCGCCGGCGTCGAGCCCAAGGCGCACCATGTGTTAGCGATCGCCGACCTCAACCGCGACGGCCTGCTCGATCTGTATTTCGGCGCGTCGTACATCGACGCGCCCGACGCGAGGCCGTATGAAGGCTTCACCGGCGACGTGCTGTTGCAGAACCCGACGCCGGCCGCGGGATCGAACCGGGTCGCGACGGGGACGATCACGTTCCGCCGGGTGAGCCTGCCCGAGGACGAGGGCGATTACGACACCGACCCGGACTCGGTCGGCATCGCGACCTACGGCGGGCTCATCGCCAGCCTCGACGGCTCCGGCACGCCGTGCATCTTTGAGCTGGGGTACGGCCGGCGTGCGAATCGTGTGTGGACCCCGAGTGATTTCGCGGACCTGTCGAAGCCGTGGACGAACACCGCGCCCACCCTCGGGCTCGACGGCGACGCCAACCACGACGGCCGATACCCGGAGTGGATCCGCCGGCGGGCCCAGGACGATCACCGCTTCGACTTCACGCTGCAGGACGATCCGCCGTTCCGCACCCACGGCAACACCTTCGACGCGAGCATCGCCGACCTCGACAACGACGGCGACTTCGACCTCTTCATCGCGCAGATCCGCCACGGCTGGGTCGGCGACGGCTCGGACCGCACCGGGTTCTGGATGAACACGCCGACCGCCGACGGCACGCCGCACTTTGAATATCTGGACTCGACCGGCAACGTCTCGCGCCGGCCGACCGACCCGGACATCCAGTCGTGGAACGAGGGGGACCTCTTCTGCGGCTTGGCCGACTTCGACGCCGACGGCATGATCGACGCGCTGCTCGCCTCGGGCGACTACCCGGACAACCAGATCCTCCGCGTCTACCGGCAGAAGCCGATCGGCACGTGGACGGACGTCACGCCGTGGAGCGGCCTGGGGCACCACGACGGGTGCCACCAGGTCTCGCTCGGCGATCTCGATCTCGACGGCGATCTGGACATCGTCGCGGGGCAGGCGTTCATGCGGTACGACGCCGCGCAGAGAGACGGCCGCGCCGGGCCGGCGGTCGCGTGCTTTGTGAACCAATCCACGGCCCACTCGCTGCTCATCTCCATCAAAGGAGATGTCTCCCGGGGTGTGAACATCCACGGCATCGGCGCGATCGTCCGCGTCACGGCGATCATCGACGGCAAGGAGGTCACGCAGGCCCGCCAGCTCATGAGCGTCGCCGGCCGCGGCGGCAAGCAGGACGAGCTGTGCGTCCACTTCGGCCTGGGCGACGCGGAGAAGGCCGAGCGTGTCGAGATCACGCTCCCCGACGCCGCGGCGACGAAGATCGAGCTGCGCGACGTGCCGGCCGGGCGGCATGAGATCACGCTGCCGATCGGCGATGACCGATAGACCCTGCCGCATGACCGAGCCGTCCGTCAATCTCTCGCGCAAGCCCCGCCGCGCCCCTGAGCGGGTGCTCATCATCCGCCCCAGCGCGCTGGGGGATGTCTGCCGGAGCGTCGGCGTCCTGGCGCTGCTGCGCGGCGCGTTCCCTGCCGCACAAATTGATTGGCTCGTGCAGGACACCTTCGCCGACGCGGTGCGGCACCACCCGGCGTTGTCGGGCGTGATCGAGTTCCCCCGCGCGGCGATGTCGTCGTGGTGGAAGAGCCCGCGTGCCGCACGGCGGACGGTCGGTTTTTTCAGGATGCTCCGCGCGCGGCGGTACGACCTCGTGCTGGATTGCCAGGGCCTGTTGCGGAGCGGTCTTTTCGCGTGGGGCACGGGCGCGCCCGAGCGGCTCGGCTACGCCGACGCGGCCGAGGGGGGCGCGTGGTTTGTGAATCGCCGTGTCGCCGCCCCGCGCACGCTGCACACCGTCGACCGGATGATGCGGCTGGCGGAGGCGGCAATAGGAGGATTTGCTCCAGCCGTGGCACAGGCGTCTCGCCTGTGCTCGACCATCCCCGACCTTCGGCTCTACACCAGCGAGGCGGACCGGGCGTGGGTGAGCGGCAAGCTCCATGAACACGGCGTCGCCGGCGGCTACGCCGTGCTCGCGCCGACGAGCCGGTGGGAGGGCAAGCGCTGGCCGGCCGAGCGCTACGCCGAGGTCGCCAAACGTCTGCTCGATGATCCGCGTGCGGGGATCGCCGCGGTCGCCGTCGTCGGTGGCCCGGGCCCGCGCGAAGCACAGCAGGCCGGGCCGCTGATCGAACTCGCGAAGACCGATCGGCGCGTCGTGAGCTTGGTCGGCGGCACCACCGTCGGCCGGCTCATGGCGCTCATCGAGGGCTCGGCGCTGGTGATCGCCAACGATTCGGCCGCGCTGCACATGGCCGTCGGGTTTGACCGCCCGTACGTCGCGCTTTTCGGCCCCACCGACACCGCCCTCGTCGGCCCGTACACACGCGGCTCATCTCGGCACGGCGTCGTTCTCCAGCACCTCCGGCCCGGCGAACACCTCGATCACAAGGACGACGCGCTCGGGCAGTCATACATGCAGCGCATCACGGTCGACGAGGTGATGGACGCTCTCAACACAGTGACAACGTGACAGACGACACCGCGCACCCCCTCACGGCACTTTCACCGTCCGCGTGATCCGCTGCGGCCCGTCGGCGTCCGAGAGACCTAAGACCACGCGCTTGCCCGAGAGCTTGGTGCCGCCGTCTTCGAAGAGGAACCGCCGAAGGATCGTCTGGCCCGGCCCGAGCGAGCTGACCTGCTGCGTCTGGCTGGCGTAGCCGCGGGCGAGCGCCTCGATGCGGAGCGACCGCGGCTTGTCGGATTTGTTCGTGATCGCCGCGATGACGATCAGGTCCATCGAGCCGTCGGCGCCCGGCGAGAGGGCGTACTCGGGCGAGAGGTCGAGCTCCTCCAGCCCCAGCTCGAGCTTGCCGCCCAGGCGGATGGGCGGCAGGGGGTGGTCGGTCTGCAGGCGCGTGATGACGGCGACGTCCTTGGGTCCCGCCTCGTCGGCCGGCCCGAAGCTGAGCACCAGCGGGATGCTGGCGGTCTGCCCCGCGTCGATCGCGAACTCGAGCACGCCGCGCGGCTGCATCACCCACGACGGGGCCGCGCCGATCCCGCCGCCGCCGCCGCCCGCCGCGCCCTGCGGCTCGTCCTCCTCGTCCTCGCCGCGGCGGATCTGCAGCAGCCCGCTGACGCGGAAGGGCCACGGGTTGCGCAGCCGCATGGTGTGCACGTGCTCGGCCGAGACCGCCGGCACGAACGTCGGCTCGATGCGGAAGCCCGCCATGAAGAGCGCGACGTAGGGGTCGATCCCCTCGATAAAGATGGGCATCGCGTCGACGGGGATCGGCTCGACCGAGCCGAGCCGCGCGTTGACCGCGATCGGCGCGGCGTTGCCGGCGTGGTCGACGCGCCACAGCTTCCCGTCGCCGAGGTAGCCGCTGATGAACGCCTCGTCGGCCGGGCACGAGCGGTTCCACGCGACCAGCGCGCCGTCGCTGAGCACGAGGCTGGAGCCGATGGCGCCGGTGGTGTCGACCGTCGCGACGATGTAGCACTTGACGCCGGCCGGCGCGGGGTACTCGCCGACGATCCGTCGTCCGGCCAGACGATCAACGACGTTTCGGAACGCCGGGTACATCGGCCCGGGCTCGACCTGGCGGCGCTGGTGCGGCGATCTTCCCCACGGCGGGGCGATGCCCAGGCGCAGCGCCAGCGCGCCCGGCGGGGTCGGCGCGGCGGGCGCGCCGCCGCCGGCGGCCTCGTCGGCGTTGTCGGAGGCCGCCCGCACGCCTTCGAGCTTTGACGCCGCGGCCCAGGTCTCGACGGCGCGCTGCAGCATGTCGGCGACCGCCGCCCGCGCGCCGAAGGGCGTCGTCGGGAGTGTTTCGAGCACCACCGTCGCCTCGACGGGACGATCCCCTGAGCGAGAGTCCTTGGTGGATGAGGCCGGAGGGGCGGAGGGAGGGGGGGCCAGCGTCGCGGCCCAGTCGTCGACGAGCGTGCCGATCGCCTCGGGCGCAAAGCCCGCGGGGATCGAGAGCGTGCAGGCGCGCGGCGAGGCGCTCTCTTTCTCCCGGCCTTGCGTGATCGACGGCACGGGCCACTCGCCGCGCCAGCTCAGGCTCGTCTCGATCCCCGGCACCAGGCGCGCCAGCGCCCCGCCGAGCTGCCCGGCCGCCGCGACCGGGTCTTCCACCGCCCGCGCCGCCGCCGAGCCGATCTGCCCGATCTGCCACCGCCGCACGCGTAGGCCGTATTCGTCGAGCAGCGGCATGAGGTGCCCGATCCACTCCGCCTCGGCGCTCGCGGCCAGCGCCAGCGGGTTGTCGGGGCTCACCTGGTTGCGCACGGCGATGTCGGTCGGCACGCCGGGGAGGCAGAGCGTCACGTCGTTGAGGCGGGCCAGCAGCGCGTCGAGCACGCCGGCGAGCCGCTCCGCCCGAGCCGCGGCCGACGCGTCTCCCTCCGGCGTCGTGTCGCGGTCCCACGCCGAGACGTACACGAACCCGCTGCCCAGGGGCTCGAGCATCTCCGGCAGGCTCTCGAGCATGTCGATGTCCCACGCATCCGCCCCGACGCCGAACCGGCTCCGGTCGCGCAGGCGAGCGGCGTTGCGCCCCGGCGACATCCGCGCAAGGCCCATCGGCGAACCGATCGAGCTGTACGCCGCCGCGGCCGAGGCCTGGTTCATCGGCATCTCCGCCGGCAGCCACGCCCACGCGGTGGTGAGGCCCGAGACGTACCGCCCGCCCGACGACAGCCGCAGCTCGCACTCGTACCACCCGAAGCCCGGCAGCTCGGGCGTGAACTCGATCGGCGTGCCGGCCGAGGGGGCGCGCTGCTTCATCGACGAGACGATGCGCCGGTCAAAGTCGCGCACGATCAGCTCGGCCCACAGGTCGTCGCCCACCAGGTCGCGGATCTTGGCGACGACCTTGGGCGTCTTGGGTGCCATGACGACCGTCGCCGCGGTCCGCCCCTTGGAGAGCTGCGCCCGGCTCTCGGGGGCCAGGCCCAGCTCCAGCCGCGGGATGAGCTGGATCCGCACGTCGTCGAAGAACGCGTCGGCGTCGAGGTCCTCGTGCCAGATCGTGTGCTCGCCCAGCTCGCCGTGCGGCATGAACTGATGCGGCTGGAGCATCTCCAGGTCGATCTGCAGGAACACCGCGCCGGGGAACTCGCCGGGCACCTCGACCATCACGTCGGTCCAGCCGTCGGGCGAGGCGATGGGCGCGCTGGTGAACTCGGCCCCGTCGATGGGGCGGCGCGAGGCGTCGAGCAGGCGGGCGCACAGCCGGGCCCGCGAGCAGCGGGCGTTCTCCGTGTGGATCATCGCGGAGACGGAGTAGTCGGCCCCGGCGAAGACGGGCACGGTCCCCGGCTCGAGCCGCAACGAGCACGAGCCGGAGCGGACGGGGAGCATGACGCTCCGCACGCCGCTGACGGCGCGGGCCGGGCTGAACTCGGCGCGGTTGAACTCGGGGAAGCCGGGGCGGGGCCAGGTCGGCGGGGCGTCCCGCCCGTCGGCCGGCACCTCCTGGGCGCGGAACCAGTGCTCCGGCACCGGGTAGGGGTTGTCGGGCTCCTCGAAATCGAAGAACGCGACCGTCCGCCGTGCGGCCGTCGGACGCTCGCCCTCGGGGCCGTGCTGGGCCGCTTCGGCCCCCGTCTCGCTGTGCGGCGTGTCGGACGGGGCGTCATCGGGGATCTGCGCGAGTACCGGCGGGCAGACGGCCGCCAGCGACACCGCCCACCCGACCGCGGCCGATACCCACGCGGCCAGCCGCCGCCCACGATGCCGCCGAGGAAAAGCCATCTCAGGAGATTATCGGTTGCTCAAGAGGCCGAGCGTAAGAGAAGCCGGCGTGCATCAAGGGCGTGGGGCGTCGTGATTGAAAGACAGGCGTGGGGCGTGGGGCGTGGGGCGTGAGGCGTCGGTGTCATGACAGTCACTCAGCGGAGGCTGATGTTCCACGTACAGAAACCACTCCAGATACCGACGCCCCACGCCCCACGCCTCCTACACCTGCACCTTCCGGTTATAGATGAACCACTCGAACAGGACGACGCCGAGGGCCGCCAGCAGCAGCCACGGCCAGACCTGCCGCGTCAGCCGGACCTGTGTCGCTTCCTTGCCCGCGACCTGCTGCGAGGCGAAGGTGAGCGTGGGCCGCACCTGCGTGTCGCTCTCGGCGGGGTCGAGGAGGTTGGCCGCGATCTCGCGGACCGCCCGCCCGTTCACCACCTGGTCCCGCGGCCCGGGCGGCCCCTGCCACGAGAGGCGATACACGCCCGCCTCCAGCACCGGGCCGAAGGCGACCGAGCCGTCCGGCGCGGGCGACAGGTCCGTCGTCTCGCCGTCCGGCGCGGTGAGCCGCACCGCCGCCGCGCCCTCCGGCAGGCGCGTCGAGGCCTGCGCGCCCGTGCGGACGTTCTCGCCGATCTCGCTCTCGCCCGCATCCGCCAAATACCGCGTCGCGTCGGCGAGGAAGAGCAGCCACCCGGGGCTCCACGGCCAGTCGCTCGCCGCCGGGTCGAAGCTGACGACGATCGCCCTCGCCGCCGGGTCGGCGACCTCGATGATCGCCGGGCCGTACTGGTCGCTGGCCAGCACGCTCACCGGCGTGTCCTTGCGCAGCGTCATCTTCCGCGGCGTCTCGACGTTCACGCGATCGAGCCCCGCCAGCCGCAGCGCCGGATGGTCACGCGACCAGTCGATGAACTGCGCGACCCCGTCCCCCTCGCCGCCGTCCTCCGCGCCCAGCGGCGGCGGGGGCACCACGCCCAGCACCAGCGACCGGCCGTAGGGCAACCCTCGCACCGCCTCGCCGCCGGCCGTCGGCACGCTCGGCAGCCACTTGTCGAAGATCACCACGTCGTACTGCCCGGTCTTCTGCTCGTCGAGAGCCGTCTGGTACTGCTCCGGCGAGAGCGTTTTGAGCGACGACAGGTTGATCGCTTCGAGCGCGCTCCGCAGGAACAGGCTCCCCCGGCTGACCAGCGCGACGTTCAGCCGCCGCGCGGGCGGCAGCACGAGGTGCGCCTCGTTGTCCGCCGCCAGTTCGTCCGCTTGGGTTTCACCCTCGCTCGTGCTGATCCGCACCGTCGCCACGCCGGCCTGCCTGCGCGACAGCGGGATGACGACGCCGCCCAGACCCGGTGTCCATGTTGCTTCGGCGGATTTCGGATCGCTCTGCCCGCTTGGTTCCTCGGTGGATGGCGGCGGGGGGGTCGCCGCGGCGACCGTCACGCCCTTGACGTTCGAGACCACGCCGTCGATGAGCAGCTCGACATCGACGCTCCGCGGCGTGTGCGCCGTCGATTGCAACCCGACGAAGATCTGCAACTCATCGGGATTTTCGAACGACCGCTGCGCCCGCAGGCCGGTGATGCCAACGTTGCCCCCCTCGCTCTTTGCCGCTTCTTCCGCGGCTTGGCCCACCGCGTAATACAAAACCGTGTCTTCCGAGTTCGGCGTGATCTGGCCGAGGTCCGGCAGGCGGCCGTCGGAAAAGAGGTGCAGCGTCGCCGGCTCGCCGCCGGGGACGAAGCCCTTGTTCTCCTCGAACTTCTCCTGCCCCTTGTACGCCTTGGCCAGCTCCATCGCTCGGCTCAGCGACGAGGGGGAATCGGTCGGCGTAATGGATTCGACCGCCGCACGCAGGTCGCGCTTGGAGCTGGTGAAGTTGACGATCCGCACGGCCGAGACGTCGAAGGCGATGACCATGGCTTCGTCACCGCCGCCGCCGCTCCCACCGTTGAGCGCCGATTCGAGCACGCTCGGCTCGCGGAGCGACTCGATGACCTCGAGCGCCCGCCGCTTGGCCTCGTCGAGGCGCGTGCCGGGCTTACCGTCTTCGCCCTTCCCGTCGGCCGCCGACATGCTCGCCGAGCGGTCGATGAGGAGGATGTGCTTGCTGGCCCCCTGGCCCGAGCCGCGGAACTCGGGCTGCGCCAGCGCCAAGAGCGCGAGCACGAGCGCGAGCATCTGCAGCAGCAGCAGGATGTTCTTCCGCAGCTTCTGGAAGGGCGCATTGGCCTGCAGGTCCTGGATGGCCTTCTTCCACAAGAGCGTCGTGGAGACCTCGACGTCACGCCGGCGGAGTTTCAGGAAGTACAAAATCAGCAGCGTCGGGACGGCGATGCCCGCCGCGAGGGCCGCGAGCCAGGGGGTGGCGAAGGTCATCGCAGCTCTCCAAATCGCAAATGGCAAATGACCAAATTGCAAATGAAATCACTGCTGAAGAAAAGATGGGTTTTTTCCGAGTTTGCCATTTGGCCCTTTGCTCTTTGCTCTTTCCTACCTCAATAACCCACGTTTTCTCAGGTAGTCCAGCACCAGCACGTCGATCGGCGTATCACTCTTCACCGTCATGTGCACGATGTCGCGCTGCGCGCAGAAGTCGTGCAGCCGGTTGCAGTAGGCGTTGAGCGTGGCCTTGTACCGCTTCAGCAGCGGCGCCGAGATCGTCACCTCGGCCTTGTCGCCGTCCTCGACGTCTTTCAGCCGCAGATCCCCCTTGATCCCGCCCGTCTCCGGCTCCATCTCCTGCGGCGAGAGCACTTGAATGGCGAAGACGTCGTACCCGTGCCCGACGAGCAGCCGCAGCCCGGTCTCGTAGCCCTCTTTGAGGAAGAAATCGCTGAGCACGATCATCACGCCCTTGCCGCGCCGCGTGACCGCGATCCGCTTGGCGGCGTCGGTAAACCGCGACGTCCCGCTCGGCGTAAGCGTGCAGATGTAGCGAACGAGGTCTTGCAGGCGGCGCTTGCCGCGGAGATCGCGGATGGTGGAGACGACGCCGTTGGTGTCGTATTCACTGTCTTTGGTGGCACCGGTCTCTAGACCGGTGCGTGGGCGCTGGCTTTCTGAATCGGCCAGTGAACTGTCCATATCGAGTTCGATCGGCTCCCCGCCGCTGCCGATCGCCGTGACGGCGACGCGGTTGAGGTTGACCAGGCCGATGTACCCGAGCGCCGTGGTGAGCCGCTGCATGAACAAGAACTTGTTGGGCTCGCCGCAGTCGTGCGAGGCGGAGGCGTCGAGCACGATGTGCAGCGAGAGGTCTTCTTCTTCGAGGAAGAGTTTGAGGAAGAGGTGGTCGAGGCGTGCGTAGACGTTCCAGTCGATGTGCCGGAGGTCGTCGCCGACGGCGTAGGGGCGGTGGTCGGCGAACTCGACGGACTCGCCGCGTTTCTTGCTGCGGCGTTCGCCCTTGAGCTTGCCGGCGAACATCTTTCGGCTCGACACGTCGAGCTGGCCGAGCCGCGCCATGAGCGACGGCGCGATGAGGTCCTCGATGGACCGGGGCCGGGTTGGAGAAATAGACCGAATCATGGCAAAGTTTTTAACACAGAGGACACGGAGGGACTCGGAGAAGAGCAATCACAAGCGGATGACAGGACGCGTTCGTTGACTCGCCGATATAAACCATCCTTAAGTCGTAGCGAGTTGAAGTTAATGAGCAGGCCGACCGGGAATCGCCCTGCTCGCAGGTAGCTGAGCAGTTGAGCAAGGTGGATGTCGGCAACAGCATCAACAGATTTGAGTTCGAGCACAATCGCGTTTTCGACCAAGAGATCCAGGCGTTGGCCTCCGATCAGGATGTCTTTATACGGAATCTCGATCGACGCCTCGTGCCTGTAACTGAGTCCTGCAAGTTTCAGTTCATACTGAAGAGCTTCGACATAAACCTTTTCAATCAAACCAGGGCCGAGGGCGGAATGCACATCCATTGCGGCACGAATGATGCGAGAAGTCAAAGCTTCCAGTTCGGTCGGGATATTCCATCTCATACTCATGACTGGCTTCTCTCCGTGTTTCTCCGTGCCCTCTGTGTTAAGAAGGTCTTCACACCCGCACCGGCTCCTTCGGCGTCTTCTCCACGATCTGCCGCACAAGGTCGTCGGCGCTCACGCGGTCGGCCTCGGCCTCGAAGTTCAGGATCAGCCGGTGCCGAAGGGCCAGCAGCGCGATGTCCGCCACGTCCCTGTACGACACGTGGAACCGCCCGTCCGTGACCGCCTTCACCTTCGCCCCCAGGATCAGCGCCTGCGCCCCGCGCGGCGACGCCCCGCACCGCACGTACTTCGCCGTGATGTTCGGCGCGTGCTCGCCGCCGGGGTGCGTTGCGAGAATGAGCCGCGCCGCGTACTCCTTCACGTGCGGCGCCACGATCGCCTCGCGGATCAGCGTCTGCGCTTCGAGAATTCCCGGCCCGTCGAGCACCTTCTCCACATGCGGCGTCGCCGCGCCGGTCGTGCGATCCAGAATCGTCATCAGATCGTCGAGCTGGCTGTAGCCGACGTTGATCTTGAAGATGAACCGGTCCATCTGCGCCTCGGGGAGCGGGTACGTCCCCTCCTGCTCGATCGGGTTCTGCGTCGCC
>CAZZDW010000064.1:0-20000 GCA_964652945.1 uncultured Phycisphaeraceae bacterium | reverse complement strand
AGCATGGACGCCACTTGCGCCCCGCGCAACCCAAACAAATGGCGCAATTGCCTCTGACGCTCGCGCCTCGTATGAGGACGACATGCTCACGCCCCGCGTCCGACGTGCTTGGCTCCATCGGCGTCATCTTTGCTGACAAGTCGCACCTTGCAGCCGCAAGCAAACGTAAAAACGGACCGGCTCATCCCCGCGGCCTCCTTCGAGTCACGCCGTCGACACGCGGCAACGAAGAAATCTCGGACGAGGTGTGACGCTCGGAGGAAACATCCACACACCACGCCGAGCGGCACGTCGGGCACTCGACGCAGCCGTCTTTGCCAGGCGGAAGATCGCCGAGCGGTCGGCCGCAGGAAGGGCACAATCCTTCGTTCAACATCGCGCGGCGGACATTGTCCGCTTTGACGCCCGCGGTCCGGCCGGCCAGAAGACTCACACCCGTCGCAAGCGAGCAGACCAGGAGGATGGTCGCGAGCGGCAGCCCGGCGCCCACACCGCCGAGAAGCGACGAGTACAGCACCAGCGAGTTGCCCGCCACCATCAAGCCCATAAGAAGATACATCCCCCACGCGTTTCCGCGGGCAGCACGAGCGATCTGATGACGGGCAGCGAGCAGGCGGGCGCGGTGCTCCTGACTCTGCGACGCACGCAGTTCGCGCCGAAGGCGCGGATGCACGACCGGCACGGGTGCGCCGCGTGCGTCTTGGGCTTTGCCGATCCAGGTGTCGAACCGGCCGCTATCGCGTGTGGCGGTAGCGAGCGACTGCAGCGCCGACCCGACCTGCGCCTGACCATCGCCGACAAACGGCATAAGCCGCTTGACGCGGTCGGCGTTCCATGCCGAACCGCACTCAGGGCAGACGTACTGCAAAGGGATCTGCGGCGTCGGCGTGATGCCGTGGAAGTTGTAGCCGCAGGACGGGCAAAGACCCTCTTCGAGGATAAGAGCGGCGACCGGTCCGCCCGACGCGCCAAGATACGCGCGATGAATCAGCAAGAAGAATCCAAAGATCGCGAATCCCAGGAGCACCAGGAACAGATAATCCGGGAACCCCCCCGCGTGCACGATCCATAATCCGAAAAGCATCACCAAGGCCATGAACACGCCGACCAAGAGCTTGGGCTTGCAAACCGACTTTTCCGCCCCGTCCTGGACTCTCGCGTTCACCCGCCTTGCCAGCAGCCGCACGCGTTCGTCGGTCTTCACCGGCCACGGCGTGCCGTGCGGGTTGAGCAGCGGCACGCGTGTGCCGCGGTCGTCGGCGATGGTCAGCGGCGAAAAGAATGACGACGGGCGTTTCATACGTTCAGGCAAGATAAAGCTCGCCGACTTGCGTGCAAGTCCCGGCCACGGCGGCGCGACATAAGAACCGATTTTCGCCCCCTCCTCCGCCGGCGGCGCGAAGCGGCTTGCAACCGCCGGGGATGCTGGTATTATGGCCGCCGTTCGAGCGGAGGCGTCTGGCGTGCTGATCTTACTTCTCATCCTGGTCGCCCTCGGCTTCCTCCTGTCGTGGGTCGCGGGATTTATCGGCGGCGTGGAGATCTCCGTCGGCTCCAGCGTCATGGCCCTGATCACCAACGGCATCGTCGTGTGGGCCGCAAGCCGCTACCTCCTGCCCGGGGGGCTCGCCGGCAGCCTGCTGTCGATCCCGGTCTCGATCGTCGTGCTCGGGGCGCTGGTCTTTGCGCTGGCCGAGATCAAGTTCCGCGAGGGCGTGCTCATCGCCGTCGTCTTCTCGGTCATCCTCTGGGGCGTCATGCTCCTGCTCACGCTGCTCGCGGCGGGGGCGGCCGCGTAGGCCAAACGCCGCGGGTTCTCATCGGGTCGATCGCTCAACTCACCGATACGCCGGAGACCTTCCATGATCCTGCTCGTCTGCTACCTGCTCGTCTGGGCCTTTATCCTCTCGTGGATCAGCAACATGATCCTGCACGAGGACCTGCCGATCCGCTCGTCGTTTCTGATCATCATCCTGACGGGCGTCATCCTCATCGTCTACGCGGTGGCGACGGCCAAGATCAACCCGGCCCTGAGCCTCTTCAGCGTGCCGCTCGGCGCGGCCGTCCTCGGCTTCTCGCTCCAGTCCGTCACGAAGGGCGACCTGAAAAAATGCCTCGTCATCGGCGCGGTCTTCGCCGGCCTCTGGTGGGTTGTGCAGCTCATGTTGGCCGCCGGATTACAATCCACGGCCGCGTAACCCTCCCGACGCCGCCGCATCCAACCGCCCATGCTCACACCCGATCTCTTCCGTGCCAAGTTCGAGCTCGCGCTGCCCTACGAGCGTTACGTCGCCGCCGGCACCCCCAGCCAGCAGGACAACTGGTCGCGCTTCCGCCCCCGCGTCGCGCTCGCCGACAGCCAGCGGCAACTCGTCGCCTCCTTCACCCGCCGCATCAACGCCCTGTGCCTCTCGGGCCTGTGGTGCGGCGACTGCGTGCAGCAGTGCCCCATGCTCGACGCCATCGCCCAGGCCAACCCCGGCGGCATCACCCTCCGCTTCCTCGACCGCGACGAGCACGCGGACCTCGCCGAGCACGTCAAGATCTGCGGCGGGCTCCGCGTCCCCACCCTCATCCTCCTCAACGAAGACTTCGAGTTCGTCTCCATCCTCGGCGACCGCACGCTCGCCCGCTACCGCGCGATCGCCTCGCGCCAGCTCGGGCCGTCGTGCCCGCTGCCGGGCGCGCCGGTCCCGGCCGACGAGATCGCCGCGACGCTGAGCGACTGGGTCGGCGAGTTCGAACGCGTCGCCCTCCTGCTCCGCCTCTCGCCCAAGCTCCGCCAGCGCCACAACGACTAGTGCCTCGGCTCTCCGAGCCGAGACACGGCACGGCGTGCCGTGCTACCACAAACTATCTACAACTTCCGCCGGACGACCTCGAGCGGGCCGAGCGTCTTCGGCGTCGCCGCGGCGAGGGCCCGCTCCAGCATCGACTCGCTCAAGAGCAGCGCCACCGGCTCGCACCCCAGCACCGCCGCGGCCTCGCGCAACACGCGCCGCTGCGCACCCGACACGCCCAGCCCTCGGCACATGCCGCGGAACGCCGCCTCGGCCGGGTCTCGCTGCTCGATGCGCCGCGACACGCCCGCCACCCCCAGCCACGAGACCGCCCCGAGCACGCCGACCAGCGCCAGCCCGGCCGCCACGATCACCACCCACGGCACGCCGTCGATAAAACTTGGCAACCCCCAAGCATCGGCGCGTGCGCCCGCCGCCCCGTCGCTCGGCACGACGAGGTGCGCCTCGCCGACGTCGCGCGCGGCCGACGGGGCCGCGTGCCCCCCGCCACCGCCGTGCCCGGTCGCGCCGTGTTCGATCCGCGAGGCTTCGAGCGGCTCGCTCATGACGCCACCTCCGCGCGCTCGCGGTCGCGCATACCGGCCGTCGGCCCGTCGCGCGTCACGCTCTGCTCACGCCGCGGCATCGCGCTCGGCGTCCGCAGCAGCGTGAGCACCATCGCCGCCACGCGCCCGGCACGCCAGCGCACAGCCTCGTGCGGGTCGTCCTTCGCCAGGCGTGCGGCTTCGGCCCCGAGCCAGACCAGCATCGGCACCCGCTCCTTTGATGCAGCCAGCTCGGCCGCCACCGCGCCTAGCGCCCACAGCCCCGCGACGCGGTGCGGCGAGCGCTCGTCGGCGAGCATCGCGCCCAGCGCCCGCGCCCCGCGCTCGACGCAGGCGTCATGCCGCTGACGACAGAGCGCGGCCGCGGCACTCGACCGCACGCGGTGCTCAGAATCCTCAACACGCACGCCCAGCAGCTCGACGAGCCGCGGCGCGGGCGTCGGCGCAGCACGGCACGCCGCGCCGAGCGATTCGACGGCGTTGGCGCGCACGCGAGCATCACTGTCCGCCGCGCACGCAACCAACAACTCTTCGCCGCGCGGGCCGGCGCTGCGCGCCAGCAGCCGAGCCGCGTCGGCGAGCGCCGCGTCGTGCTCTCGCCTTCTCACATCACCAGGCAGCTCCGCGAGCAGCGTGACCAGCTCGAAGAACTCGCCCTGCACATCGACCCCGGCCCGCCGAGCCGCCGACGCCGCGGCGACCGCCTCGATCGGCCGATCCGCCCACTGCTCCATCACCTCGAGCACCGCGGCGCGCGAGCCCTCGGGGTCGAGCCGGCCCAATCGCCTCGCCATGAGCCGCGCCTCGGCGCTCGCCGTGTTCCAGGTCTCGAGCGCCGCGGCACGGCGCGCCCCCATCCGCCGCAGCGTCGCGTGCGGCGATCGCTGCACCACGGCGCACACGCCCGCGAGCCGCTCCACGCCGCGGCGGTCCCGCCCCGCTCCGCCCACCGGCCGGCACAGCGCCCGCATCGCCGACACCGCCACGCGCCGGTCGGCGTCGAAGGCCGCGTCGGCGAGCAGGTCGAGCGTCATCGGCGCGGCGGAATCCGCGAGCCATCGCACCAGCCTGTGCCGCACGTGCGGCGACGGGTCCGCCAACGCCGCGTACCACGCCGGCTCGGCGAGCTGCTGCGCACGCGCCTCGTCCACGCCTGTCAGCAACCGCTCGGCGAGCCCCAGCGTGCCGAGGCGCTGCCGCTCGGTCAGCTCGCCCCACCCGTCGATCGACGGCAGCCACGCGCCGAAGAGGCCCCGTTCACCTCTTTGCGGCTTGCTCTGCGCGAACGCCTCGGCGACACGCCCCTCGCGCACGGGGTTCAACACCAGGTGCGACCGCTCGGCCACGCCGGCCTGCTCGCCCATCGCCGCGGGCGGCGTCGGCGAGACCGCCGGCGGCACGCTCCCCAGCCGATCCACGCACGCCCGCGCGCTCGCGACCGATCCGCCATCGCGCGAGCCGCCGAGCCACGACCACGCCAACGCGCGCCAGCCCGGGTCAACATCGCGCCGCACCAGGCCGTTGAGCCGCCTGTGCAGCGGGTGCTCGGCATCATCCAAGAGCGCCCGCACCCGCTCGTGCGTATTCACCTGCAGCGCCGGCGTGCCGACGAGCACCGCCAGCGCCTTGAGCACGCCCTTGTCGTCGCTCCGGTCGTTGCCGCGCGCGTCCTCGCGCGGCCGATCGACGCACGCCTCGACCGCCCGCGCTGCCGCGCGAGAGATCGTCGCGTGCGCCCCGGCGTCGCGGAGCAATGAGCCGTCTTCGTGCGCACGCTCGACGAGCGCCAGCAAGCCCATCTCCGCGGCCGCCGCGGCACGCCGATCGTCGTCCCCCACCAGCGTCGCCAGCAGCATCGCCGCCTCCGGCTCGCCGCACTCGGCCGCGCACGCGACCGCCGCCAGCTTCGTTTCCGAGTCGTGTTCGTCGGACTCAGCCGCGAGTCGCACGCACAGGCCCGTCCACCCGTCTTCGCCGGCAGCCGCCCCGATCGCCGCGGTGCGGACCGCCGTCGGCAGCGACCTCCACCGGCGGATCAGCGACGACATGACCTCGTCGCGGACCTCCCGACCCCGCGTGCCCGCCGCACCGACCTCGCGCAGCATCACGACCAGCCCCATCGCGAGCGCGGGCAGCTCGGCCGAATCGCAGGCGTCGAGCGCGGCGTTGAGCGCCGCCAGCCGCGGCCGCCAGCGCAGCGTCGCGAGAACCGAGATGGCGCGTCGACCGGTACCCATACCAAACCCGCCCCCAGCCCTGCACGCGCCAGTGTACCGCAAACCTCTGGCCACGATCGACTACCTGTTGTGGTGAAAAACTGTGGCCAGCCAACACCGTGGATACGAAAACTTCAAGTACTCCCTTGCGGCGGCGTGCTCGGTCCTATAAAAATATTCATCTCGTCCCTGGCGCGACAGGACGGGACCATCACAAGGCCGGGGACCATGAACGTTCAGACCAAGCACACCCTCTCGCAGACCCACCAGCTCATCCTCTACCGCCGGGCGCTGCACCCGGAGCTGTTCCCCCTCAAGGCACGCCGTTCGCTCAACGGCAATGGCAGCGGCGGGGGCGGGGCGGCCGCCGACGCGGAGCTGGAGGCCTGGGTGATGCCCGGCGCACACCTCATCCGTTTCCGCTGGGGGTCGTTCTGCGCCTGCGAGCTGGTCACCGACCTCGAAGACGGCCTGCCCACCGACGGGGCCGTCACGCTCCTGCCCTGCCTGGGCGAGCAGGAGTTCGAGCACGCCTTCGAGCCCGAGCGGGTGAAATACAGCACGGCCGTGCAGACCGAGACGCTCAGCGAAAACCTGTACCGGGCGACCTACCGCGAGATGGTGCAGTTCGCCGGCGAGATCGACGGGCTGCTCTATGAATGGACCGATGCCGCGACGGCGACCTCGCCGGGCGGGAGCAAGAACCTCTCGCTCATCGAGCTGCAGCGCTACGGCCGCGAGTTCCACGCCCAGGGGTACCACCTCCTCGGGGCCGGCGGGTTCGTCCTGCGGACCCAGGCGATGTTCATCGCCCCCCGCACCGCGCCCAGCGGGCTGGGGGGGTAAGGCGCTCGGACTAAAGCCGAGGGGCTCAGCCCCTCGGTTCGGTTCGTCAAAGCACCGCGGGGCTTAGCCCCGCGGCTTTCCAAGACTTGAAAAGTGGACTCCCCGGCAGCACTCCTCGCGTGGCGCGGATGTGTTTCATATCATAATCATTCCAGTGTGGCACAGGCATCCCCTTCCTGCCTGCGCCGTCTTTCTCCAGTGGTATCGCACAGGCGGGAGGGGGGGCGCCTGTGCCACGGACAAACCGCCGACTTGATCTGAAAGCACCTCCATGAGCACCCCTCCCACGTCGAACACGGAAACCACGAAGAAGAACTACAAGGACACGCTGAACCTGCCCAAGACGGGTTTTGCGATGAAGGCGAGCCTCGTGCAGAACGAGCCGGCCTCGCTGAAGCGGTGGGCGACGATCGGCGGCGAGGGGCTCTACGCCGCGGTGCAGGCCGAGCGGCGTGCGCACAACACCGGGCGGTACACCTTCCACGACGGGCCGCCCTACGCCAACGGCTCGATCCACATGGGGCACCTGATGAACAAGTGCCTCAAGGACTTCGTCGTCCGCTCGCGGTCGATGCTCGGCAAGGAGTGCCCGTACGTCCCCGGCTGGGACTGCCACGGCCTGCCGATCGAGCACAAGGTCATGCTGGAGATGGTCGAGAAGGGCTCGATGGCCAAGCTGGCGACGCTGCCGGACGACCAGCGGAAGATGGCGATCCGCCGCGAGTGCCAGAAGTACGCCGAGAAATACGTCAAACTCCAGGCTGGCCAGATGCAGAAACTGCTCACGCTGGCCGACTACGCCGACCCGTATTTGACGATGAACCCGCGCTACGAAGCGGCGACGCTCGACGTGCTCGCCGGGCTGGTTGAACAAGGTCTCGTGTACCGGGCGTTAAAACCGGTGCACTGGTCGATCGCCAACCAGACGGCTCTTGCCGAGGCCGAGCTGGAGTACGAGGACCGCGAGGACACGTCGGTCTACGTGGACTTCGAGGCGTTCGAGGCGGAGAAGGTGTACGACGCGTTTGGGTTGCCTGCACACAAAGACGATGAGGAAGAAGACGAGAGCGATGAGGAGAGCCCACGCACCGGTCTGGCCCCCCCGACCGGTGCCACCAAAGACGATGCCAAATCCCGCGCGCCCAAGCCGGGCACAAGGCCGTATCAGAAACCGTGCTTCATGATCTGGACGACGACGCCGTGGACGTTGCCTGCGAACGTCGCGGTCGCCGTCAACCCGCGGCACGAGTACGCGCTCGCCTGGATCGACGGGAATGTCACCGTCCTCGCGACGGCCCTCCTCGAAAAAGTCGCCGGGCTGGCCAAGGCGCAGGAGATCGTCGTCCTCGCGACGACGACGGGCGACAAGCTCGTCGGCCTGCGCTACAGGCACCCGTTCATCGAGACGCCGCCCGCCGACGGGCTGGGACGCGCGGTCGATCCGGAAAAGACCTGGTCGATCGTGCCGGCCGAGTACGTCACGCTCGAAGACGGCACCGGCCTCGTCCACACCGCGCCCGGCCACGGCGCCGAGGACTACCAGACCGGCCTCAAAGAGCTGCTGCCGGTGTATTGCCCCGTGCAGGGCGACGGCACGTACGACGCCACCGCCCCCGAGTGGCTCCGCGGCCTCTCCGTCTGGGACGCCAACAAACAGGTCACCGAGCACCTCCGCCGTTCGGGCCACCTCTTCCACGACCACACCTTCATGCACTCGTATCCGCACGACTGGCGCAGCAAGACGCCGACGATCTTCCGCTGCACCGAGCAGTGGTTCGTCAATGTCGATGGGACGAACACCAGCAAACGCAATCTGCGAGAGATGGCGCTCAAGGCCGTCAACGAGAACAACCCCGACGCGGTGAAGTTCGTCCCCGAGTGGGGCCGAAACCGGATGCGCGGCATGCTCGACTCGCGACCCGACTGGTGCATCTCACGCCAACGCGCCTGGGGCCTGCCGATCCCCGCCTTCGAAACACCCGCAGGCGAGACCTACATGACCGCGGCGATGGTCCGCGCGATCGCGCAGACCTTCCGCGAGAAGGGTTCTGATGCGTGGTTCACCATGCCGCCGGCTGAGCTGCTCAAGCACTGGAATCCGGCCGAAGACCAAGAATGGAATATCAACTGTGGCACAGGCGTCTCGCCTGTGCAGGATCGCCAGAGTCAACCGGCACAGGCGGCCCCCCAACGCCTGTGCCACGCCCCAACACAAGAAGAGCTCAACACCTGGAAGAAGGGCGGCGACATCCTCGACGTCTGGTTCGAGTCCGGCTCGTCGTGGAACGCCGTCATGCGCCAGCGCGGCCTGGCCTACGAGGACAAGCCGTATTTCGTGGATCTGTACTTGGAAGGCTCCGACCAGCACCGCGGCTGGTTCCAGCTCTCGCTGCTGCCGTGCCTTGGTGCGACGGGCAAGACGCCGTTTTCCACGCTGCTCACGCACGGGTTCATGGTCGACAAGGACGGCAAGAAGATGTCCAAGAGCCTCGGCAACACGCTGGAGGTCGAGGACGTGCTGAAGGAGTACGGCGCGGACGTCTGCCGTTGGTGGGTCGCGAGCCTGTCGTACGAGAACGACGTGAAGGTCGACAAGTCGTTCTTCGACGTGGCCGGCGAGAGCTACCGCAAGGTGCGCAACACGCTGCGGTTCATGCTCAGCAACCTGGCGGACTTTGATTCGTCTGCATTTCGTGGCACAGGCGTTGGGGGGGCGCCTGTGCGGACGGCTGAAGAAAGCGGCACAGGCGGGACGCCTGCGCCACAGTTGAAAGACATCCCGCCGACGAGCCTGGAGGCGTGGATTCTCGGGGAGTTCGACGCGCTCTCCAAGGAAGTCATCGAGGCGTACACCGCGTTCCACTTCCGCGACGCGCACGCGGCCGTCTACAACTTCTGCAACGACCAGCTCAGCGCGGTGTACCTGGCGGCGGTGAAGGACCGTCTGTACTGCGACAAGCCGGACTCGCCGCGTCGCCGCCGCACGCAGGCGGTGCTGTACTGGCTGACCGACGGGTTGTGCCGATTGCTTGCGCCGCTGATGCCGCATACGGCCGACGAGGCGTACCGGGCGCTCATCGGCGCAGGCAATGATGACAAGGGGGGGGCGGCGTGCGTTCACCTGAAGACCTATCTGCCCGAGGCCGGCGTGAAGACCCACGCGGCGTGGGCGAAGGTGATGGACCTTCGGCCGGCGGCGCTCAACGCGATGGAGAAGGCCAAGAAGGAGCTTGGCGTCGAGAACCCGCTGGACATGGGCGTGACGCTGCCGGACTTGGGGGGGGCGGAAGGCGCATTGAAGGGCTTTGACGCGGCCGATCTGGCGGACCTGCTCGGCGTGAGCCGTGTGGCGCTCGACGGCTCGATCAAGGAGCCGAAGGTGGTTGACCTGCGCAACGAGCCGCGCTGCGAGCGCTCGTGGAAGCGCGACGGCACGGTGAAGCCGCGCTCCGACGGCGGCGTGCTCAGCGACCGCGACGCGGAAGCGGTCGGAGTTCTATAAGTCGAAGAAGTAACCACAGAGCACACAGAGAGCACAGAGAAAGGCATTTGGGTTGAACGCGAAGCACGCGAAGGTCTCGAAGGAATACATCAAAAAAATAGTTTTCTTCGAGTCTTGCCGTTCAAACTTCTTGGATCTTTTCTGTGCCCCCGTACGCTCCACGGTTCAAAGAACAAATCAGTTCGTCTCTGTGGCCTCTGTGTTCTCCGTGCCTCTGTGGTAAAAACCAGCGCCCAGCAACCCGCGTCGAACGGCTTCGTGTTTCCAAACCAGCGTACCTGCCGATAAACGTTTCATGCACCACGCCCTCACCGAGAACCTCGACAAGCCGCGGCCGACGCTCGCCAAGATCGTCGCCACGCTCGGGCCGGCCAGCGACTCGCCGGAGGTGATCGCCAGGCTCATCGAAGCGGGCGTGAGCGTCTTCCGCCTCAACTTCTCGCACGGCACGCTCGACGACCACGCGCGGCGGCTCGCGCTCGTCCGCGAGGCCAGCCGTGCGACCGACCGCACCATCGGCGTCCTCGGCGACCTGCAGGGGCCGAAGATCCGCGTCGGCAAGCTCAGCAACCCCGACGAGATCACCGTCGACGCCGGCGACGACCTGGTGCTGGTGCCGGGGCGTTTTTCGCCCGGTGAGTCACGCGGCACAGGGGGGGCGGGGACGCGGACTGTGCGTCTGCCCTGCGAGTACGAGCACCTGGCCGCCGACGTTGCGACCGGGCACCGCGTGCTGATCAACGACGGGGCGATCCGCTTGCTCGCGGTCGAGCGAGAAGACGGCGACGAGTCGAGCGCCCTGCGCTGCCGCGTGCTGGTCGGAGGGCCGATTACCAGCCGCAAGGGCATCAACCTGCCCGACTCGGACGTGCGGACCTCGGCGATCACCGAGCGCGACTGGGCGTGCGTCGACTGGGCGGTCGCGCACGGCGTGGATTTTCTCGCGCTCTCGTTCGTCCGCCGGGCCGAAGAGGTCATCTCGCTCAAAAAGGCGCTTGCGCAGAAGTTCGCTGCCGCGCGCGGCGACGGGGCCGGCGGATCGCCGATCCCCATCATCGCCAAGATCGAGAAGCCGCAGGCGCTGGGCGACATCGACGCGATCATGGACGCCGCGGACGGCATCATGGTCGCGCGGGGGGACCTGGGCGTCGAGATGGACCTGGCGCAGGTGCCGATCGTGCAGAAACGGCTGATCGCCAAGGCCGACGAGTGGGGCAAGCCGTGCATCGTCGCGACGCAGATGCTCGAAACGATGATCACCGCCGCCTCGCCGACGCGGGCCGAGGCGAGCGACGTCGCCAACGCGATCCTCGACGGCGCCGACGCGGTGATGCTCTCGGCCGAGACGGCCAGCGGCAGGCACCCGACGCTGGTCGTCGAGACGATGCGCCGCATCATCGCCGCGGCGGAGCTGCGCGTCATCGAGAAGACCACCGGCGCGACGCCCTCGGCGCGTCTCCGCCAGAGCCGGTACCGCACCGCGGCCCTCGCGCACGGCGCGTGGCACGTCGCGCACGACCTGGGCGCACGGGCCGTCGCCTGCTGGTCGCAGCACGGCGGCACCGCGCGCTACCTCTCGCAGACCGGGCTCAACCTGCCGATCCTCGCCTATTCGAGCGACGAGCGGCAGACGCGGCGCATGGCGCTGCTCCGCGGCGTCACCGCCGTCCACGCCGAGCCGCCCGCCGACGGCACGCTCGCCTCGTGGCACGCCCGCGTCGAGGCCGACCTGCTCGCGCGCAACTGGGTCAAGCCGGGCGACCCCGTCGTCCTGCTGGCCGGCAAACCGCTCGGCAAACAGGGCGTCACCAACACGCTGGCGCTGCACTACACCGGCAACCCCGCGACGGGGTTCACGAGGTTGTAAGGAGCAGGGAGCAGGGAGCAGGGAGCAGGGAGCAGGGAGCAGGGAGCAGAACGGTATTTCCTGCTGCCTGCTGCCTGCTGCCTGCTGCCTATTCCCTGTTCCCTTTGTCTTGACTTGCCTGCTGCCTATTCCCTGCTGCCTTCTTGCCCCTTCAGCTTCTCCGCGATCTTCCTCTTCGCGGCCTCGAACTCCTCGTCGCTCAACTTGCCCTCGCGCTTCAGCTCGCGCAGGTGGTCGAGCAGGCCGCTCGACGTGGCCTTGTCCGATTCCACGCGGTTCACGCGCTTCTTCAGGTACATCATCACGGCCAGGCCGGCGATCAGCACGACGACGATCGCGCCCAGCCACGCCATGAGCCGCAGCCAGCCCTGTGCGTCCAATCCCCGCTGCGCGAGTTGAACAAGTACGATGCCTGTGCTCCCCACGTTCTCGCCCGGCCTCAACTTGTACCCTCGCTTGCGTTTCGGGCTCGTTCTGTTTTTGACAAACCCGGACCCCGGACCCGGAACCCGATCCACTCACAGGTTCCCCGAGGCGATCGCGTCGCGGATCGGCATCAGCATGTGCGGGATGAGCCGCTGGTCGAGGATCTCCTCGGCGAGCCTCGCCAGCTCCGCCGAGACGCCGGGCAGCTCGCGCACGTCTTTGAACGGGCCGTATTTCCGCAGCGTCAGATAGACGCTGATCGGCTCCTCCTTGTAATCCCCCGTGCGCACCTCGCGGGCGCTGGTCCGCGTCTTGACCTCCACGTGCGCCTGCAGGTCGCACGACTCGTTGAGCGCGATCCCCAGATGCGGCTGCGCGTCCAGCGGCACAAAGCCCCCCTTGCCCACCAGTGCGGCCAGCGGTGAGTCGGCCAGGAGCGCCGTGTAGACGATCTGGTCGTGGTTGCCCATCGCGCGGAAGTCGAAGCCGTAGAGGATCTCGAGGTGGTCGACGTCGAGCGCGGAGATATCGAGGAAATACGGCGAGGTCTCCAGCACGACGCGGTGCAGCCCCATCGCGTCGGCCGGCGTCTCCGGGTCGACGCAGCCGGAGCGGACGCTGGTCTTGCGCACCGCGACCCATTCGTGCCTTCCCCCCCCTCCTCCAAAGCCCGCGCTGCCCCCGCCCGGCTCGTGCCCGCCGCCAAACTCGCCGTCCCCCCCGCCCGCCCCACCCCCCCCGGCTTGCCCGTCGGATTCGAGGGCCAGCTCGCTGGCGTACCGGCGGAAGCGGTCGAGCGTCGGCCGCTCACGCCGGAGACGGTCGAAGAACGACAGGACGTTGTCGCGCCGCATCGGCACGTCCATCTTGAGGTTCAGCCGCTGGTTGACGTAATAATCCGCGCACATCGCGGCGTATGACCCGCTCATCGCACGCCCCACTGAAAAGAACACACACCCCCAACAACCTTCCGCTCAGTGTACTGCCCCCGACCCGGCCCGTCGCGCAACCGACAAGTTGGGCAGATCGGGGTGCCGGGGCTCGGGTTCCGGGTTCGGAACGAACCCGAAGCGCTCGAGGATAATGCGAGTTGTTCGACTCTCCAAAGGCGAGAATCTCAGCTCGCTTGCGGGTGGGGCGGGCGTCCCGCCCGCCATAGGGGATGCTCAGAGATGACCGGAGGGCGGGCGAGACGCCCGCCCCACCCAAAGCCGGCTTTTTCCTGCAGCAAATGACAAACCGGCACACACTTGCGCACCACATGGTCGTTCACATCTTCCCGCCGACCGCCTCTTGACGGAGCAGCCACGCGACCACGTCCGCCGTCGCGGAGAGGTCCGGCACCGCCCAGTCGGCCCCGGCCCGCTCCAGCTCGGCGACCGTCGAGCGCCCCGTCGCCACGCCCAGCGCCCTGCACCCGTGCGCCTTGGCGCAGCGCACATCATGCGGCGTGTCGCCGATGACCACGACCTTCTCGCCCCCGATCGGCAGCCCGCCGCGGAGCCGCGTGTAGCGTTTCATCGCCACCTCGGGCAGGTGGTCGCGCGACGGCGGCGTGTGCGGCGAGTCGTCGCCCCACACGCTGATGGCGAACCTCGACTCGTCGATGCCGCACGCGCGGAGCTTGTAGAGCCCCGTCTGCTGGAAGTTGCCCGTCAAGAGCCCCAGCGTCACGCCGCGTTCTCCGGCGAGGGCGTCGATGAGCGCCGTCACGCCCGGCAGCGCCTCGCAATGCGGCCAGTCTCTCAGCACAAGCTGGAGATGCCGCTCGTACGCCCTGCGCAGAGCGGCGAGCGTTTCGGGGGTCTCGGCGATGCCGTTGAGCCGCAACAGATCGGCGATGATGAGCGGGTCCAGGCGCCCGGCGTATTCGAGGGCCGTATCGGTGACGTGCTCGCCGTGCAGCTCCCTCGCCGCGGCGACGATCGCCCGCACGCCGGCCCCGCCCGTCGAGATCAGCGTCGCGTCGATGTCAAACAGGATCAGCATGATTCCTCGAAACGCTTATGGCACGTGCTCATCCGAGAACGCGAAGGAGCGGAGGGATGCGGAGGCCGCAGAGACAGGCACGAAGGCGTGGAGCATCGGAGAAAATATGGTTTCAAACTCCGCGTCTTCGCATATCTCCGCACCTCCGCGTTCTCGGTGCAAGCTAATGCGCGATCACGAGCCCTTCTTCTTCACTCATCTCGGCCGGGGTCATCTCGCTCACCGACTCGCCGCTGATGCACCCCTCCATCGCCCGGCGGAGGTCGTCGATGTACCGGTCGACCTCGCCCGGCTCGCCCTGAGCCTCGAGCCGGACGGTCCCGTAGGGCTCGTTGCGGACCCACCCCGAGACGGCGTACCGCCGTGCGAGGTTCCACGCGGTCATCCGGAAGCCCACCCCCTGCACACGCCCCGAAAAGATGTACGAACGACGGATCATGCCGGGAGGGTATGGGCCCTGGCCGTGCAAGACCGGCCCGTGGAAAGAGCCGTCGCCGCCCGCGTTGACTCTGCCGCTCAGCCCCCGAATCCTTCGCCAATGACCAACCCCGCCGAGACCGTTCCGTCCGCTGCCGAGGCCCATATCGCGGTGCCGGAGGTGAAGATGCACCTCTACCGCCCGACCGAGCCGTGTATCGGCCGGGTGACCAAGTCGGAGGTCTGCACGGCGGGCGGCAAAAAGGCCTCTTCGTTCGTCCGCCACATCGAGATCGACGTCGCCGGCACGCTCCTCGAGGGGCAGGTCTATCCGGGCCAGTCGATCGGCGTCATCCCGCCGGGGACCAACGCCAAGGGCAAGCCGCACTCGGTGCGGCTGTACTCCGTCGCCTCGCCGACGGCCGGCGAGGACGGGCAGAGGAAGATCATCTCCACCACCGTCAAGCGCAGCATCGACGAGCACTGGGAGGACCACTCCCTCTTCCTCGGCGTCGCCTCCAACCACCTCTGCGACCTCAAAGAGGGCGACGAGGTCCGCCTCTCCGGGCCCAACGGCAAACGCTTCCTGCTGCCGACGGCCCAGGATGACCACGACTACCTCTTCTTCGCCACCGGCACGGGCATCGCCCCCTTCCGCGGCTTCATCCTCGACCTGCTTCACAATCGCGCCTCCGACAAGTCACGCATCGCACTGGTGATGGGCGTGCCGTACAAGACCGACCTGCTCTACCATGACCTCTTCACCGAACTGGCCCAGAAGCACGCCAACTTCACCTACCACACGGCCCTGTCGCGCCAGGCCCAGGACGACGGCAAGCCGGCGATGTACGTGCAGGACCGCGTGACGGCCGACCGCGAACGGCTCGTGCCGCTGCTCCAGTCGCCGCGCACGCTCATCTACGTCTGTGGCGTCGCCGGCATGGAGCTCGGCATCTTCCAGCAGATCGCCCGCCTGCTCAGCCCCGACGAGTGCGCCCAGTACCTCACGATCGACCCGGCCGTCGCCGGCGCGGTGGATTCGTGGGACAAGAAGATGATCCTCCGCCAGGTCAAGCCGACGAAACGGGTCTTCCTGGAGGTGTACGCGTAGGAAGGCGTGAGGCGTCGGGCGTGAGGCGTCTGTGTCATGACCGTTCAAAGCCGCTGCATGGAGTCCTTCGCGTTCGCCAAACACTCCAGCCACCGACGCCCGACGCCTGTCTTTCCATGATTTCCTCCCGCCTTCAACCCTTCGGCACCACCATCTTCGCCGAGATGACGGCGCTGGCGCTTCGGCACCAGGCCGTCAACCTGTCGCAGGGCTTCCCGGACTTCGACGGGCCTTCCTTCATCGTCGAGGCGGCCGCCGCCGCGATGAAGGAGGGAAAGAACCAGTACGCCCGCTCCTTCGGCGTCCCGGCGCTCAACGAAGCCATCAGCGCCTGGTACCGCGGCACAGGCATCGGGGAACCGCCTGCGCGAACGGGACTGACCTTCGACCCCGACACCGAGATCACTGTCACCAGCGGCTGCACCGAGGCCATCGCCGCGGCGATGCTCGGCCTCTTCAACCCCGGCGACGAGGTCGTCGTCTTCGAGCCGTTTTACGACTCGTACCGCGCCTGCATGGCGATGGCGGGCGTGACGCCGCGGTTTGTGGCGCTCCGTCCAGCACCATCTGATTGCTCCAGTCCGAAAGCCGAGGGGCTCAGCCCCTCGGTCTTAGCGCCACCTGCGACCGATACCAGTGGCTTCTTCTTCGACGAGGCCGAGCTGCGTGCCGCCTTCACGCCGCGCACGCGGGGCGTGCTGCTCAACACGCCGCACAACCCGACGGGCAAGATTTTCACGCGCGCCGAGCTCGAACTCGTTGCGAAGCTGTGCGTCGAGCACAACGCGATCGGGATCGTCGACGAGGTGTACGAGCGGCTGACCTACCTCGATGCACTCCCCCACATACGCATGGCGTCATTGCCGGATATGCGAGAACGCACGCTGATACTTTCGAGCCTGGGCAAGACGTTCAGCCTGACGGGGTGGAAGATCGGCTGGGCCGCGGGCCGCCACGAGCTGACGGCCGGCCTGCGCTCGGCGCACCAGTTCCTCACCTTCTCGACCGCGACGCCCCTGCAATACGGCGCGGCCGCCGCGCTTGCTCTCAACGGGCCGGGTGAACAGGCGATCACCGACCTGCTCACGCACTACCACTGGGCCAGGGACTACCTCACCGGCGAACTCGCCGCCCTCGGCTTCCGCGTCCACCCGTGCCAGGGGACGTACTTCCTGATGGCCGAGTGGGAAGGCAGCCGGATCGCGCACACGATGCAGGCGACGGGGGCAGCGGGGGTGCGCACCGACGCCGACTTCTGCAAGCGGCTGACCGCCGAGGCGGGCGTGGCGGCGATCCCGCCGAGCGTCTTCTACGACCGCCCCGAGCTGGGCCGGTCGATGGTCCGCCTGGCCTTCTGCAAGCGGCGGCAGACCCTCGAGGAAGCCGTCCGCCGCCTGCGGGCCTACGCCGACCGGGCGTGAAACCTTCGGCGTGCGCACACATAGGAAAAAGAGCGAGAAAATCCCCTGGAAGTGAGCGCCGGGACTTGCAAGTCGCACTCGGCCGCTGTAAGGTGAGACCGAGCGGGCCCGGTTCGCGGCGGCTCTGCCGTCGGAACAGCACGTTCGGATTCGAGTTGGAGTCGCTATGGTCGAAGACGCGGCCAAAATCTGCACGATCTGCGGCGAGGACTGCGCCGCCCGGCCACGCGTCAAAGACGTCGAGGGGAACTACTTCTGCAAGCCCTGCCTCAACGACCGCCAGCGCGGCGGCGGCGGCCCGGCCCCGGCAAGCGGCGCTTCCCCCTTCCTCGACGCCTCACCCACCGCCGCCCAGGCCCTGTGGGCCGACGTCGACCAGCCCGGTCGGCCGAGCGTCGGACGCGACGGGACGCGCTACATCCCCTGCATGCAGTGCGGCACGCGGATGAAGGAGGACGCGGTCCTCTGCACGGCCTGCGGCTATAACCCCCGCCGCGGCAAACGGCTCACCACGCGCATCACCAAGGAAAACGAGCCCGCCGAGTCCGCCGCGTTCGGCGAGACCAAAGCCGGCAGCGGCCGGGCGCAGCACATGGCGCTGGCGGCGGTCGGCGGCTTGATCGGCGGGGCGGTCGCGGGCGTGCCGTGGATCGGCGTCGCGTTCATCGGGTATTACATCCTGTGGCTGGGGCTGCTCATCGGCGCGGGGGCGGGCGTGGGGGCGGCCAAGGGCGCGGGGGAGCACCGCGGGCTCACCAGCGGCCTGATCGGCGCGTGCATGGCCGCCGTCACATTCATGGGCGTGCAGTACGTCGCCTTCGCGATCCACGTCGAGGCGGCAAGGGCGGTGATGCTCCATCAGGTCAACGTCACCGACGACGACGTCAAGTTCACCGTGTACGAAGAGGTCTTCGACGAGCTGGAGCGCGAGGGCAAAGCCAGCCGAGCCGATCAGTACGACCAGACCGAATACCCCAAGGTCGTCTCACGCGAGGGGGACCGGCGGTACGACAAGATGACCGACTCGGCCCGCAACTCCCGCCGTTCGGACCTGCTCAACCAGCGCAAGCACTCGATCAACGTCGAGTTCGACGCGCTGCGCACGCACTTCATGATGACCGACGACGTCAACTTCAACGGCAATAAATGGCTGGTGGCGACCGGGCCCTTCCTCTGGATCTGCTTCGGCGGGGCGGTCATCGCCGGGTTCGCCTCGGGCACCAGCGGCAAGTTCCGCGTGTGACCGGCGATTCCATTGGGTGGCCCGGTTCTCCGAACCGGGCGTGGGCGAAGGAGTTCATGTTCACCCACGCACCGCTCGGAGAGCGGCGCCACCAAAGACAACGCACGCTCGACAGCCCCTAGAAGCGCCCGCGTTTACCGCCGCGAGCCCATGACGATGACCAGGTAGTACAGCAGCGTGCCGATGGCGGCGAGCGTCCCCGCGACGTACGTCCACGCCGCGGCGTTGAGCACCTTGTTCATCGCCTTGGCCTCGCCCCCCGAGGCGACGATCCCCGTCGACTGCATCAGGTCTTTGGCGCGGTTGGAGGCGTCGAACTCCACCGGCAGGTTGACGAGCTGGCAGATCACCGTCAGGCTGAACAGGCCGATGCCGACCCACACCAGCCACGAGCCGAAGAACGACGCGGCCCCGCCGAGGATGAGCCCGATGATGATGAGCACGAACGCGAAGTTGCCGCCGAAGTAGGCGAAGGGGACGATGCCGTTGCGCAGCTTGAGGGGGGCGTAGTGCTGGGCGTCCTGGACGGCGTGCCCGGCCTCGTGGGCGGCGATGCCGATCGCCGCGACCGAACGGCTGTTGAGCACCGGCTGGCTGAGGCGGATGACCTTGGTCCTCGGGTCGTAGTGGTCGCTGAGGAAGCCGTGCGACGCCTCGATGCGCACGTTGTGGATCCCGTGCGCTTCGAGGATCATGCGGGCGGCGTCGGCGCCGGAGATGCCGCTGGCCGCGGGCATCTGCGAGGCGGCGGCGAAGGCCGACTTGACCTTCCACTGCGCCCACAGCGCCAGCAGCATGGCGGGGCCGACGAAGACGAAATACAGCGGATCGAAGTAGAACATGAGTCTTCCTTTACCTTCTTGCCGTGACCGGGCATCCGTCGGGTGCGTGGTATCTACGTCGGCCGTGCGCCCGCGTTCGGGCCGAAAAACTACCCGGCCCGGGGGTTATAGGTTGAGGCCTTCGCGAGCTGTTCGTAGGCGGCCTTCTCCTCGTCCGAGAGCGCTTTGGGGACGACGATCTTCAGCTCGGCGAAGAGGTCGGCGTGCTCGGTTTTGTTCTTGGGAAGACCCTTGCCGCGGATTCGCAGGCGCTGCCCGGACTGCGACCCGGCCGGCACGCTGAGGACGAGGGTGCCGTCGAGCGTGCGGAGGTCGACCTTGGCCCCGAGTGCGGCCTCGCTGGGCGTGATCGGGAGGGTCGTGAGCAGGTCGTGCCGCGAACCGGGCGCGAGGCGGAAGTTGGCGTCGTCGGCGAGCTTGATGCGGAGCAGCAGGTCGCCGCCGTCACCGCCTGCGCCCGCCTGGCCGGCGAGGCGGATGGTGGAGCCGTCGGTCGTGCCCGGCGGGATCTTGACGGTGTAGACGCGCTCGCCGCCGGTGTGCGGGTCGTGGAGCGTGAAGGTGCGCTGGCCGCCGTGGAAGACGTCGGCGAAGCTGAGGGTGAGTTCGGCCTCGGCGTGCTGGGGTTGGGGCGGGGAGGAGGCCGCACGTGCGCGCGGGCCGCGGCCGCCGCCCATGCCGCTCGCCCCCCCCGCCCCCCCCGCGCCGCCTGCGCCCATGCCGCCGAAGAGGCTCTCGAAGAAATCGGAGAACCCGCCGGCTCCCCCCATCCCG
>CAZZDW010000063.1:0-20255 GCA_964652945.1 uncultured Phycisphaeraceae bacterium | reverse complement strand
CGAAAGGGGAGGGGTCTACACACAGACGGGCCGTAAAAAACGCGGCAGGACGCCGTAGCCGCACGGGATCGGCGGCGGCGGGCGTATGTCCTGAAGACGACCTCTTGGGGCGTCGACACGGGTCGGGGGGGGCCTGTGCAACATGAAACCTTCCGCGGGCATCCAAGTGAGACGGGCCCGCGTAGACAGGGGGCATTCCTATGAGCCGTTCTTCGCATGATCGTCGTGGTGTCAGGGCCGCTCGGGGGGCGATCGCGCCGGGCGCGATGACGGGGTGGGCGATCGCGGCGGGCGTGTTGCTCGCCTGCGCGGGGACCGCCGCGGCCGGGGCCGGGGGGACGCCGGCCAAGACGTCCAACCCGCTGGGGAACGACGGCTCGCTGCTCGACCGCGACGGCACGCTGTTGCCGCGGCACACGCCCCGGCCGCCCTCGAACCCCCCCGAACCCCCGCCGCAGGGCCCGAGGCCGCCGCACGACGGCCACGGCGGAGGACACGGGGGCGGTCACGGCGGGGGGCACGACCATGACCACGACCACGGCGGGCCGGGACACGACCACGATCACGATGGCGACGGCGATCATGGCCATGATGGCGATCACGACCACGATCACGGCGATCACGGGCACGGCGGGCACCATTCCCCGCACCACCCGCACCGCCGCGTGATCCACTTCGGGCCGGGCGGCGGGATCTACTACTTCGACGGGGCGTGGCGCGGCTACGCCTTCGGCTGGCCGCTGTACGACAACTATTACGACTGGTGGGACGACGACGGGGTGATCGTCAACGGCTCATACTACGACGCGTCGTACGCAACTTCGCAGGCGCAAACGTCCCCGGCCGCACCGCCCGCGCCGCCGCGCGAGCTGAGCGACGAGGAGAAGGCCGACGAGGCCCTCGCCGACGGCGACGCCGACGCGGCGGCCCGCCGCTACTCGGACTTGTTGCAGGTCTCGCCGTCGGACGCGATGCTGCAGCGCAAGCTGGCGGTGGCGATGCTGGACCAGAAGAAGCCCGTCGAGGGGGTGGCGGTGATGGCGCAGGCCTACGCCGTGCGGCCGGAGCTGGCGCTCAAGCCGCTGGAGGGCGTGTTCCTCGGCGACTCGGGGCAGCAACGCCGCCGGCTCAACGCGGCGGTGACGTACGCGCACTCGGTCGATTCGGCCTCGGCGTGGCTGGTGGTGATGGCGCTGATGCAGGGCGAGGGGCGCGACGACGTGGCGGCCAACATGCTGCCGCGTGCCGAGGCCGAAGGGCTCGACCCCGAGCTGGTGAAACAGTGGAAACGGGCGCTGGGCATTCAGGAGGAGCCCGCTAAGAATACCCGCAACTGACTTGCCGACGAATGGCGCGAGCAATAGTTGCTTAGCTACTGTGTACCGATGTCCGGCAAAATTCCATCATGGCTTACGGAGAACAGTGCGCCGCACGGTTCTCGGCGCTGCGCCATATGTAATAAGGAAATGGGTTCTGAGGAATGTTGTTCCGAGGGAGGAGGGTGGACAGATGATCTGACCATACCTTTGCCCCACGGCAAGACGCCGGCGGATGTCGTCGAGTATGTTCTACAAGGCTCGATTCAGAAAACTCCGTACGAAAAACTTGTGGCGCAACTCATCGCCGAGTTCTCGCTTTCTCCCGAAGATGCTGAGTTGGCGTGGGATCGATCTCACGGCGGCATTGTTCGTGCCGCGACTCTCAACGCCGCAAACTGTCCCGATCAACAGAAAGATCCGATTGCTTGGGAGAGCTATCAACGGGGCATACAAGACCATTCTCTGATCGCCCGTCTCTATCCCGAGTACGCCTCGGCACGCACCTGTTCCGAGCAGCAGTCCGCTCAAACGACACCGGCCGTTCCGAGTATTTCAGGCTTCTTCCAACGAAGATCGCTTGCTCGGCATGTCATACGGTGGCTCTTCGGAAGCGGGCATCAGCGATAAGCGGATCAGACCGAAGTTATCACCCCTTTCCCGGCTCCCTCTAGCCGCGCCAGCGTAATCGGCACGCCTTGCCGGTCCGTCCCGTCTATTCGTCAAAGTGCCCTGACAGCGCGGTCGATATCCCGGTAACCGAATGTTCGGCCGCGCCCGTTACGGACAGCGGGAGCTCGGGTTTGTTCTGGCTAGAGGGAGCACTTTCCATGAGCGTGACGACGCAGACACGAGAGCAGGCGGTCGCCGCGGCGATCCGTGAGATCAGCCACATCGCCACGCTCCCCGAGATCACCCTGAAGATCATCCAGCTCGTCGAGGACCCTAACTCGACCGCGCAGGACCTCAACAAGGTCATCTCCAACGACCCCGCCCTCTGCTCCCGCATCCTCAAGGTCGTCAACTCGGCCTTCTACGGCTTGCCCGGCCAGATCGCCTCCATCAACCGTGCGATCGTGCTGCTGGGCCTCAACGCCGTCAAGAACATCTCGATCGCCGCGAGCCTGTCCAAGCTCTTCCGCGGCGGGGCGCTCACGCCCGACTTCTCGGCCAAGGATCTGTGGACGCACTCGATCGCGACGGCCGCGGGGTGCAAGATGATCGCCGACCACCTCAAGATCGGGCTCTCCGACGAGGCGTTCCTCGCGGGGCTCATCCACGACATCGGCGTGATCGTCGAGATCCAGTACGACCGGCACCGGCTCATCGAGGTGCTGGGGCGGCTCAACCCCGTCGAGGGCGTGCCGCAGGCCGACATGCTGACCGTGGAGAACGAGGTTTTCTCCGCGAATCACCAGGACTTCGGGCAGGGGCTGTGCGAGAAGTGGAAGTTCCCGCGCTCGTTCGCCAACGTCACCGGGCACCACCACTGCCCGATGGAGCTGCCCGACGAGGCGCGGACGCTCAGCGCGATCGTCTACGTCGCCGACCGCATCGCGGCCGCCGCGGGCGAGGGCTTCCGACTCGACCTCACCAGCACCGAGCAGTCGAACGAAGTGCTCGACTGGCTGAAACTCTCCAAGCAGACGGTCGCGGAAGTCTCCGAGCGGCTGCCCGAGCAGGTCGAGGCCGTGGGGAATATTCTTAACTGAGAAGGCAGCAGGGAAGAGGGAGCAGGCAGCAGGAAAACCATTACGCCGAGGAGCGATTCCTCGGCGTTTTTATGCTTCGATCTGCCAGATATCTTCGTGAACTTTCTCATACGAGACGCGACCGTGAGGGAGCGTGTCCATATCCCCGCCGTTCTACACGCTCGCTCACGCTCGCGTCTCGTGTGAAAGCGCTTCTACGCATAAGCGTGTAGTCCCGGCAGCAGCAAGTTGACGCCGAAGTAGGTCCAGAGCATTACGACGAAGCCCGCGACGCTGAGCCACGCCGTGACGAGCGCCTTGTTCTTGATCTGCGCGAAGCGCAGGTGGATGACGATCAGGTAGACGATCCACGTCACCAGCGCCCACAGCTCCTTGGGGTCAAACGCCCACCATCGGCCCCACGAGTGGTCGGCCCACCACGCCCCCAGCAGGATGCCCACGCCGAGCGTCCAGAAGGCGAGCTGCAGGACGATCATCGTCGCGCGGTCGAGGTCGTGCAGAACGCGGGCCGAGCCGGCTTTGAGCTGCGCCGGGTCGTCGATGCCCAGCGCGCTCGCGGAGAGGTGCGTGGAGACGTCGTTGGCATCACCTTCTCGGGGCGACACACCCCGGCTCACACCCGCCGCACGCCTGGCCCGCGAGGCGTAGTAGGTGCCGAGGTAGAAGAGGCTGCACATGAAGCCGAGCGTGATGAGCCCGTAGGAGACGAGCACGGTGGTGACGTGGTATTTGAGGAGCACGCTGGTGTTGAGGATGGCGGCTTCTCGTTCGATCTCGCCGCCGGGGATGCCCGTCTGCGTCGCGCCGATGAGCGCGAGGAACCCGAGCCCCGCCCCGGCCGCCGCGTAGATGGGCTGGCGGAGGAAAGCCGCGAGCGCGAGCGCGACGATCGCGCCGAAGAGGCTCAGCCCCGTCATGCTCTCGAACTGGTTCTGGATCGCGAACCGCTCGGCGATGACGCACCGCGTGCCGAAGCCGAAGGCGTGCATCGCCACGGCGAGCACGAACACCGCCAGCCCGGCCTGCGTCAGCCCCTTGCGCCCGGTGCCGAAGCCCAGCAGCAGCGTGAGCAGCGCGAGGAAGTACAGCCAGTACCCCCACTCGAAGGGGTGCGACGTGTTGTAGAGCGCCTCGACCTGGCGGCTGGTCGTCGGGTACGACCCGGCGTTGATCTTCGGGATCTCGGTTGCAAGCGTCTTGATCGCCGCGTTGGCCCGCGCCGCGTCGCCGGCCCGCCACGCCTCGCCGAGTTCGAGACACGCCTTGCGGATCGGCGAATCGGCCGGTGCCGTCGAAAGGTGCGCCCAGTTGCGGTGCTCCGAATCGGGCGCGAGCATGAGGAGGTTCCGCCAGCCGAACTGGAAGCGCTCGGCGCGCAGGCTGAGCTTCTGGAACGCGCCGTAGTACTGCTGGTCGACCGGCATGTCGGCCTGCACCTCCGCGGCCGTCATCGCCACGTCCATCGGCCGCAGGCGTCCGACACGCTTCCAGCGCTCGCGCGTCTGCTTGATCTGGCGGTTGGCCGCGATCTGCGCCTGCACCGCGGGGTCGGCCTTCTGCGCTTCGGTGAGAGCTTCCTCGTCGATGTCCGGGCTGCTGAGCGGGAAGATGTGCACCAAAAACAGCTCGCGCAGCGGCAGATACTCGACGTGCAGCAGCGCCTTGTCGGCGTAATACGCCGGGTCGATCGCCATGTCGAGCATCGTGAAGAGCGGCTCGTAGGCGACTTTTTTGATTTTCTCTTCGCCATTTGCGCTCTTGTCGCCGACGCGTTCGTAATCCAAAAAATTCTTTCGGCCGCAGATGTGCGAGACGCTCTCGTGGGCGAGCGTGTCGAGGATCTTGGTCCGCCCGCTGTTCTGCACGGCCAGGTCGCGCAGTGGCGCAAGGTCCACCGCGCGGGAGAACTCGCGCTTCTGCGCCACGCTAAACGGCGATTCCGGCAACGGCTCGCCGAACGGGTTGGTCGCGTCGACCTCGGAAATCTCCACCGGCGTGGGGTGCGCGTTGCCGGCGGGGGCGGTCTGGGCAAGCGCCGACTGCGCGCTCAGGATGACGGCAAGCCAAATGAAATACAGGCTTGAACCACGGAGCACACGGAGAACACGGAGCCAAGACAACCAAGGCCCCTGCTTATTGATCGTTGTGAGCACGTGATAGGTCATGATCGAAACCTCATGAATCCGCTAACCCGGAATGTACGCTGCTCACACAGAAATCGTCTCTGTGTTTTCCGTGCGCTGCGTGGTTCCATTCGGATGTGTCGCTGCCTTCTTCGCGGGCAGCTTCCCCTCTTTGGCGAGCTGTCGCTGGATCTTCTTCTTTTTCTGGCGGACGATGATCGGCTTGAGGTAGAACGCCCACGGGATGCCCAGGGCCATCATGACCGCGCCGGAGGCGATGATGTAGATGCCGGGGTTGTTGCCCACGCCGAGGATGGTGTAGCGGGCCGCGGGACGCTTCAGTTCGCCGCGTTCGGCCGCGGCCTTGCTCTGCATCCATCCTTGCGAGTCCCACCCGGCCTGGCTGAACTTGTACTGCACCGGCGCGACGAGCGAGAAGACCCGACCCAGCCAGCGGATCGGGACGGGCGCGTCCTCGTCCGCCACGTGCGGCACGCGCACCAGCAGCGGCTCGTTCAGGCTCGTCGATCGCTCGCCGTCGAAGACGCGCTTGAAGGAGCCGTCCTCGTTGCGCACCGTGCGGTACACCAGCACGTCGGAGCGGTAGTCCTTCGGCACGTCGCTGTGCGGGTAGGGGATCATCGCAAAGTCGCTGAGCTGCAGCGCCAGGCCGCGGATCTCGTGCATCACCCGGCCGAAGAGCAACTGCAACGTATCCCCTCCCAGCTCCTCGGGCAGCACGATGGTCGCTGGCGTGATCTGCGCCATGCCCATGTACTGCGAATACGGCACCCACACCACCCGCCACCAGTCCGAACCGTCGATCCACACCTTCACCGCGAGGGCGGCGTGCTCGTGCGTGCCGATGCCGCTCTTCTCGCGCAGGCCCGCCGGCACGACCCGCGGCAGCGCCACCCGCTCCACGCCCGCCTCCCGCTCGCCGAGCACCAGCCGCAAGCCCCCGCCCGCCGTGCCGTCGTCGGCTGCCTTCCCCGGCACGATCGTCAGTCCCTCCGCATCGCCGAGCTTCAATCCCTCGACGACACGCGCCGTCTGGCCCATCGGCAGCCGCACGATCGCCCTGACCGTGTGCTCATCCGTCGGCTCATCGACATACACCTGGATGATCGACGCGTCGAGGTAGCCGATGTGCAGGTCGGGGTCCGGCGCGGTGCGCATCGGCATGCCGCGTTGATTCGTCTCGGTGAGCGACAGGTCCTGCGAGATCTCGGGGAAGCGGTGGTACACCCAGCGCTCGTAGGACTTTGGTGCTTCGGTTCTTGGTGGCTCGGCTCTCCGAGCCGAGCGCGGGCTTCGCACCTCTACGACCTGCACGATCGCCACGCTCGACTTGGCGTTCTCGTACCCCGGCGTGATGATCGGGAACGGCGGCCGATCGGCGAGGTTGGTCACTTCCAAGCGATACCCGCCGACCTCGTTTCCCTCGGCATCGTTTCCGCCGGGCACGTCGATCGTGCTCCCGATCTTCACCGGCACGACCGCGTGGTACCCCGTCGCCGGGCGGTCGATCACCAGCGCCCGCCCGCCGCCCTCGCGCCAGGCGGCCTTCGCTTCGTCGCTGTCCAGCGGCACGGCCGCGCTCAACGCACTCCACCGCTCGTCCGTCATCCCCTCACGCGTGCCCGCCGTCACCTCGATCGCCAGCAAGCCGCCCGGCGCCGCGTCCTCCCCCTCGATCGCCACGCGCTCACGCGGCGAGGTCGGCACAAACCGGTACCGCTTCTGTGGCCCGGCGTCCACCTCGCCCGTCCGCGGGTCCGGCGCGTCCAGGTACATCTCGGCCGGCTGCACCCATTCCCCGCCCTCGTCCTCGCCCGCTTCCCACGGCGTCTTCACCCGCGCCTCTTCCAGCTCGGCGTAGGTCGCGTAGCCCACAACGCGGAAACGAAGCCGCGGGTCGATCCCCTGCCGTTCAAACCCCGCCCGCCGCCACTGCTCAAACGCCCACGGCGACTCCGGCACGCGCACGTCGAGCGTGCGTCCCTCGTCGCTCGCCGTCGGCACCGGCGACTGCGCGCCGAGCCCCAGCGCGTCGAGCCCGTAGTCGTTGTACCGCGGCACGCCGACAAGCCGCCGCTGCTCCCACCCGCTCTGACCCTGCGAGAGCCACAGCGCGACCTGCGTGTTGTCGTAAAAGCCCGTCTCGGCCCGCCCCGGCGAGGGCTCGCCGCTCGCGGGATCCACCGGGCCGGCCATCAAAATCGTGTCCCCCTCTTCCTTCCACCGCGCGTAGTAGATGCTCCCCAACGCGATCGTCACGATCCCCGTGTGCACCGTCAGCACGCCGACGTACGGCAGGCTGAACTCGATCCGCCGGATCGTCGCGATGACCAGGTTGGCGACGAAGGCCAGCAGCACCACCCGCAGCGGCCACCACGCGTAGAACTCCAGCTCCGACATCTCCAGGATCGGCAGACGCCGCACCTGCACCGACTTGTACCGCTCGACAAAGCCCGCAAAGAGGCGGAGGCCCGAGTGGGTCGCCTCGTCATAACGCAGCATCGGCCAGAGATACTCGTGCCACGCCCAACCGGCCGTCGGGACGAGCACGACGAGCATGAGCAGCCCGACGGCGAACCGTCCGCCCCCGCCGATTGTTGAGCCGCGCATCGCGCGCCACACGCCCCATGTGGGCGCCCACGCGCCGACGACGAGGGCCGCGACGAACGTCAGCGCGTAGACGAGGACCGTGGGGACCAGCGCGAGGAGCCCGACGGGCACGCTGGCCGCGATGCCGTAGAGCGCGACCATCACCAGCAGCAGCACGGCCAGCCAGATCGACGAAAACGCGCGGAGCAGCCATTTCACCGGGGCCATCGCCGGCCCGGTGAGGTGCTCGTCGTCCCACTGCTGACTGCGGATCCACTTGGCGCTCATGCGGTGCTGATTTCAATCGTTCGATTCGGGATCTCAACCACGGAGCGTGAGCCGGGGCGTGTCGCCCCGGCGGACACCTTGTTTTACCACAGTGGCACAGAGCACACGGAGCTCTGTGGTAAAAAACAAGACGTCCATCATCAGGCATCGACCGGGTTGGTGATTCGATGCGTGACATATTAGGGGCAAATTTCTGTCAAAGTGCAAAAATTTCCGCCCAGCAGCAACTCGGGGGGTGTCTTGGCCGCCATTACGCCGCCCAGGTCGCGGCGTTGCCCCTCCGGCACTTCTACGCCGACCAGCCCGACGAGGTCGCGCCCGGCCCGGAAGGTGAACCCATCGGGGTCGATCCCGAGCGCCCGAGCCCCGTTGATCGTCCCAAGCCGCAGAAGCAGGGCCGGGTCGACGCCGTCGCGGCCGAAGAGCAGCCGCATCTCGTCGAGGACGCTCAGCCGCCCCTGCATCGCTCCGGGGCCGACCGTCTCGGCCGGCAGGTTGATGACCGAGTCGGTCCCGAGGCAGACGTTGACCCCGGCCGCCAGCATGTCGCGGTAGCGGTGCGGCCCGAAGGTGCGCTCGTGCCCGAAGTACGCCGAGCAGCGCGGGCAGTAGGCGACGCTCGTGCCGGTCTTCGCCAACATCTGGATCGCCGCGTCGTCGGCGTCGTTCACGTGGGCCACCAGGAACGGCCGTGCTGCTTCACCCAGCACCTCGTCCAGGTGCGCCACCGGCGTCAATCCCCGGCCGACTTCCTCCAGCACCGTCTGGTCCCACTTGCCGATGGCGCGGAGGAAGTCCGTCGCCGGCCCGTCGCCGTGCGCGACGAACCGACGCTCCTCGGCGTGCTCGGCCAGGTGCGTGGTCAACGGCAGGTCCAGCGAGCCCGCCCACTGAGCCGCCCAGCGGTACTCCCGCCGATCCACGCTGTACGGCGCGTGCGGCTGCAAACCAATGCGCACCTGCCCAGGTGCGCCCTCTTCCGCCGCCGCAGACCGGACCGATTCTTCGATTCCCGTCCGTCCGGCCTGCCGCCCCGCGCCCATCGCGAAAAACTCCAGGTACGACACGCCCATCAACGGCGAGGCGCACAGCTCACGCCACGGCGCAAGACTCGCCCACACCCGCCCCCCCCCCTCCTCCCGCGGCACGGCCCCCGCGATGTCCCCCACGGCCACCGTCCCCCCGGCCAGGCTCAGCGCGATCCCACGGCGGACCGATTCGGCGATCCGTTCGTCCTCGCGCAGCCGCTCGCGCCCGATCATCGCGCCCCAAGTAAAGAACCCGCCCCCGTGCTCATCCGGCGTAAACCCGCGCGGCCCCATGTGCGTCAGGTCCAGGTGCGTGTGCGCGTTGACCAGCCCCGGCATCAGCACCGACCGCGGCCGCCGCACGCTGATCAGCCCGGACGAGCCCGCCGCGGCGTGCCGGTCGACCTCGGCCGGCGTGCCGACCGCGAGCACCTTGGGCAACGTGTTCTTGTGGCACAGGCGTCCCGGCTGTGCGGACGGGGCCAGGTCTTTCGGCACAGGCGGGACACCTGCGCCCCGACAAGGGATCTCCAGCAGGATCGACCCCGGCGAGGCGAACAGGCCCGTTCCGTCGGCGATTGCCGCGGCGTCGACGCGGAGCAGCACGGCGTGCGGATCGGGCTCGGTGGAACGGCTGTGCATGGTCTCTGGATACATCATTCGCGCGGCCCGCCGTTCATGCCGGGCCGCTCGGCGTGCCGATGATGCCAGTCCCCTCGGGCCCAACGTCCTGTAAAACCGCCGCGCCCGCCCCGCCTTGGCGGGGTATCCTCTCCCAAGAGTTTGTCGGCACTTACCTCGTCGCCCACGGGCAAGACGGGCGGAGGGGAGCGGCGAAGGGGGCAAGGGGATGGAGACACTCGGATGCAGCAACTCACCACGCTCGGTCGCCTCCGCCACGCACCCCGCCCGGCCGTCCTCGGCGTCATGGGCCTCATCGCCCTCGTCGGCACCGGGCTGGGCGGCTGCGCGTCCAACCAGGAACTCGTCGACGCCAACCGCGCCCTGACCGACCGCAACCAGGCCCTCGTCCAGGAGAACCAGAGCCTCCGCAACGCCAACGCGGCGCTGCAGGCCGGGCTCACCTCGCGCGACCAGGCGCTGGCCGACTACAAGCGGCAGGTCGAAGAACTCCTCGGCGGCCGGGGCGACCTGCTGGCACGACTCGGCGAAATGGACTCCAAGCTCGCCGGGATGAAGTTCGGCCAGCTCGACGCCGAGACCGATCAGGCCCTCCGCGAGCTGGCGGCTCAGTACCCCCACCTCGTCGAGTACGACGCCGACCTCGGGATGCTGCGGTTCAAGAGCGACCTGACGTTCGCCTCGGGCTCTGATGACGTGACCGCCGCCGGGCGGCAGACGCTGCAGGAGGTCTCGCGGATCCTGAACACCTCGGCCGCGATCGGGTACGACGTGCGGGTCGTCGGGCACACCGACACGCAGCGGGTGACGCAGAAGCCCGGCCGTCGGTTCACCAACAACGTCGAGCTGTCGGCGTTTCGGGCGATCGCGGTGCGCGACGTGCTGGTCTCGGGCGGCGTCTCGGCGCCGCGGATCGAGGTCGCCGGCCGCGGCGAGTTCATGCCGCTGGTGCCGAACGCCGCCAACGGCAACACGCCCGCCAACCGGCGCGTCGAGCTGTTCCTCGTCCGTCCGATCGCGCCCCGTGCGAGCGTCGGCCCCGCGCCGACGGCCGAGCCCGCCCCCGCGCCGGCCCGCCGCCCGGTCGACGAAGAGATCATGAAGTAAGCGCGACACCGACCATCGTGCACGAACTCACGACCGACCCGCAGGCCGAGCCTGCGGGCTTTTTTTTGGGACGGAATGTCGAGGGGACGGCTCGACGGCGCGGGGCGGGGTCACGCCGACGCGGGCGGATCGGGGAGCGTGAAGTTCATGGTGTACTGCACGCCGTACATAGGGTATTGCACGTCGAGGCGGTAGCCGACGAACTGCGCCGGGTCCCAGCCGACGGTGCGGTAGACGTGTTCGAGCATCTCGGTGTAGCGGGGGATGTGGGCGAGGCGTGCGCCGGCGAGGCCCGGGGGGAGCACGCGGATGGTCTCGTGCATCTCGAGGCGGTCGTGCTCGCGGGTCTGGTCGCTGGAGCGGACCCAGCCGCGTGCGCCGGTCTCGTGCATCGCAAGCTGCGGCATGACGCCGGGGTAGACGTCCTTGTGGACGAAGACGTCGACGGTGAGCTGCTTCATCGGCGTGTCGATGACGTAGGCCGGGCCGCCGATGCGGGGCAGGCCGGGCTTCCAGTAGCGCGGCATTGCGGCGTTCTGCCGGTCGCCCATCAGCAGGTCCACCGCCGAGCGCATGCCGACGTCCTTGCCGGTGATGAAGTAGTAGATCATGCCCCCCAGGCGGTGCATCTCGTAGGGCGGCAGGGGGGAGGTGGAGAACTGCGGCAGGAGCGTGCCCAGCGGGTTGCTGGTCGGCTCGCCGTCGAGCGTCATCGAGACGGCGTCGCGGTTCTCGACGTTGCCGATGCCGATCTCGATGCGGGCGCTGGGCTTGGAGCGGCGGAGGCCGAACTCGCCGTTGAGCGCGGCACGGTCGACCATCCGCCCGTCGGCCGAGGGGTGGAAGAGCATCGTCGCGACGCCGGCTTCCATCGCGATGCCCTTGAGCTGCCCGATGGACTTGAACGCCGCCTGCTTGTTGGCCAGCTCCTGCTTGAGGCGCTCTTCGGGGAGGAAGGAGCTGAGCAGGGCGGCCCACTCGTCGCGGTCGCCCGCGTCGGACTCGACCAGCCGCTCGATCGCGTCGAAGGCGTCGGCGACGCGGTCGGTGATCTCGGCCGGGACCTGGCGGCGGGAAGCGGCGGTCAGGAGCTTCTTCATCGCGCCCTTGCCGGGCACGTGCATCCCCGCGGCCAGCGGGTTCTGCGAGGTGGCGATGCGGTAGACCTGCCACCCCAGCAGGTAGTTGACGCCGAAGACGCGCTCGACGTCGGAGGCCTTGCGGACCTCGGAGGGGGCGGCGGCCAGCAGGTCGGCCAGGGCGTGCTGCAGGCCCCCGATCACCATCGCGGCGGCCTGCTCGAAAGTCATATGGGACGAGGGGGCGGGGGAGGCGGTGCCGGCCTGCCGCTCGATGGTGGCAATGACTTCCCGGCTGTCCTGGTGTTCATCCGGCTCGATCGGCGACGACGGGGTCGGTGGATGGGTGAACGTCACAACAGACATGATACGGCTTTCCGACGGGCAGTTATGGACGGTAACTGGTAGGGATCGAGGGGGAAAAAGACCCCCAAAACGGTCGATCATCGGCTCTCATCATACCCGAGATATTGTAGTATTACAAAAAGAATGAGTGTAGAAAAATTATATTACTATACATTGCCGAGCATGCCGACAGAGGGTATGTTGTGCTCTAGGGAGCAGGGGGTGTTTTTCTGGACGCCCGGTCTGGGTGAATCTCCCCGGCGGTCTCGCCGAGGGAACAAGGGAGAAGCTGTATGAGTCGTTACTCGCCAGACAGGATCGCTTGTGCGCTTGCGGCGGCAGGCATGGCCCTCGCGGCCGGGCCGCTGCATGCGCAATGCACGCCCGATTGGCTTCCCGGCGACGGGGTGCCCGGGATCTACGGCACCATCAGTGCCGCGGTGGAATGGGACGCCGACGGGCCCGGCGGCAACGACCCGGTGCTCGTCGTGGGCGGCTCGTTCACGCTCGCCGATTCGACCTTCGTCAGCAACGTCGCGATGTGGAACGGCGCCTCCTGGTCCGCCATGGGCGACGGGTTCAACAACACGGTCAACTCGCTGACGCTCTACAACGGCAGCGTGGTGGCCGGCGGCTCGTTCACGGCGTCGGGCGCGACGACGCTCGGGCGCATCGCCCGCTGGAACGGCACGGGCTGGGTCCGCTTCAACACCGGCACCACGGTCGACCTCACCAACACCGTCAATGCGGTCATCCAGGCCTCCAACGGCGATCTGATCGCCGGCGGCTCGTTCACCACGGCCGGCGATAACGGGACCAGCACCGTGACGGTCAACCGTCTGGCGCGCTGGAACGGGACGGCCTGGGGGCCGGTCAACCCGAGCGGCGCGGTCAAGGGTGTGGCAAGCACCGTGAACGCGCTGGCCAACGCCGCCAACAGCGACCTGCTGGTGGGCGGCGCGTTCACGACCGCCGGCACCGCCACGACCGGCAGCGTCACGGTCAACCGCATCTGCCGCTGGGCGTGGAACGGCGCCGACTGGGTCGTCTCCGCGATCGGCACGGGGGCCAACAGCACGGTGAGCGTCATCGCCGCGGAGGCCAACGGCGACTTCGTCATCGGCGGCAACTTCACCTCATCGCCCGCCACCCGCGTCGCCCGCTGGGATGAGTCCGCGGGCATGTGGACGGCTCTGGGCAACGGCATGGACCAGGGCGTCACCGCGCTGGCCGTGCTGCCCGGCGGCGAGATCTACGCCGGCGGCTCGTTCTTCACCGCGGGCACCGGGCTCGCGCGCAGCCTCGCCTACTGGGACGGCAGCGCCTGGTCGCCGGCGTGGCCGGCCGACGCCAGCCCCGACCGCGTCGTCCGCTCGCTGCTGCGGCTCAGCAACGGGAGCGTCTTCGTCGGCGGCTCATTCACCAACGTGAGCAACGAAGTGGCGGCGAACGGCGCGGTCGTCTACGACGGCGGCACGTGGACCCCCCTTACCAATGGCAGCGCCTCGACGACCTCGCCGGTCACCGCGATGACCACGCTCTCGAACGGCGACGTGGTCGTCGGCGGCGGGTTCCAGACCATCCAGGGCTCGGCGGCGCACTTCGTCGCCCGCTGGAACGGCTCGGCGTGGTCGACGATCGGCTCCGGGCTCTTCAACTCCAACGGGACCTATCCCATCGCGCAGGTCAAGCAGCCGATCACCTCGCTCATCGAGATGTCCAACGGCGATATCGTCGCCGCGGGCATTGATCTGGCGACCTCCGACGGCGGCGCACAGCTCGTCATGGCGCGATGGAACGGCAGCACCTGGTCGGGCTTCTCGCCGGCCCTCACGCCCGCGCCCTCGCCCCTGGCGGCCTTCGGTCTTCCGAACATCGGGTACATCACGGCGCTGACGCCGCTCACCGGCGGCAGCCTGCTGGCGTCCGGCGGCGACTTCCTGATCGGCGGCATCCCGGCGACCCTGGCCCGCTGGGATCCGACGACGCCCGAGTGGGTGGACGCCGGCCTGACCGAGAAGAGCCTGGTGATGGCGACCGTGCCGATGAACGGCAACCCCGGGCAGGGCAACGTCATCATCGGCGGCTCGTTCGAGAACATCGCGGGCGGCGCGGACAACGACTTCATCGCCTGGGCCACGCAGGCGTCGGTCCTGGCCGACGTGCCGGTGTGGCAGCCGCTGGGCAAGGGCGTCGAGGACGACGTCAGCGCGATCCTGGTCCTTCCCAACGGCGACCTGATCGTGGGCGGTCAGTTCTCCGCGGTCGGCAACGCCGCCGAGGACGACTTGTCCGCCAACGGCGTCGCCCGGTGGAGCTGGGCCACGTCGACGTGGTCTCGCATGGGCAGCGGCCTGGTCACCGGGTTTGAGAGCGTCAACGCCCTGGCGGTCCTCTCGACGGGCGAGATCATCGCGGGCGGCAACTTCGACGGCAACGTGAGCATCGCCGGCGAGGCCGCGACGCCGCTGGTCAACAACCTGGCGATCTGGGACGGCACCTCCTGGCAGCCGATGGGCGCGGGCGTCAACGGCGTGGTCTACTCGCTGGCGGTCGACGAGAACGACAACGTGCTCGTGGGCGGCGATTTCACCACGGCCGGCGGCAACGTCTCGGCCTATATCGCCCGCTGGGGTTGCGAGGCCGTCGCCTGTGCGGCAGACTTCAACGGGGTCAACGGCGTGACGGTGCAGGACATCTTCGACTTCCTCACCGCCTGGCTCGCCGGCTCGCCCTCGGCGGACTTCAACCATGTCAACGGCGTGACGGTTCAGGACATCTTCGACTTCCTCACCGCGTGGCTTGCAGGCTGCTGACCACGTCCTCCTCTTCTTCAGTACGGCGCCCCCGCCGGCAGGCGGGGCGCCGGTTTGGGCAAGTGCATATCCGACAGCCGCGTGCCCGGCGATGTGCGGCACGCGGCCTGTCGCGTACCTGGAGTTTCGCAAATGGCTTTCTCTGATCGCTCGGACCGTCGCGGATTCACGCTCATCGAGCTGCTCGTGGTGATCGCGATCATCGCGCTGCTGGTGGCGATCCTGCTGCCCGCGCTCGCCGGCGCGAGAAGGACCGCCCGCGCCACGCTGTGCATGAACAACCTGCGGCAGATGGCGACGGCGCACCACACCTACGCCCGCGACTACAAAGAACTCATCGCCACGCTCTCCGGGCAGAGCGTCGTCGACGCCGAGGTGCAGGCCCAGCTGGTGATCGCGCAGATGACCGGGCAGCCGATGAACGACACGGGCATCCCGGCGTTCGTCCGCACGAACGTGGAGGGCGTCTCGGCGGTGGAGCAGTACAGCCACGTCGTGCTGGCGCAGTACCTCGACAACGCGATGCCGGCCCCGGGGACGGTCTGCCCGGAGGACCAGGCGCGGCTGTCGTGGCGGGCCTCGCCGAAGAACATGGCCTCGAACGCCTTCAAGCCGCAGCAGCCGTACAACGCGCTCAACCTCGCGTGGTGGCCCTACAGCTCGTCGTACCAGCTGGCGCCGTGGGCGTGCTCGAAGCGCGGGCACGCGACCTCCATCGGCGTGACGGCGCGCATCCCGCACTATTACCAGAAGACGGCGTTCCGCCACGACCAGTACCACAGCAAGTACGACTTCGGCGGGCGGAAGCTCAGCGAGGTCGCGTTCCCTTCGCAGAAGGTCATGCTCAACGACACGCAGGACCGGCACATCGCCAAGAACGAGAAGTTCTTCCTGTACCCGGAGGCGAAGCAACCGCTGGCGTTCTTTGACGGGTCGGTGTCGACCCGCTCGACCAAGGACGCCAACCCCGGCGTCGATCCGTACTCCCTGTCGGAGCTGCCGTGCATCTTGTACTACACGCCGGACCCGGGGTTCGAGTCGCCGGTGCAGACGGACAACAAGGGGGCGAAGTGGTTCAAGCTCGCCGCGGCGTACCGCTGGACACGCGGCGGGCTCAGCGGCGTCGACTTCGGCGGCAAGGAAATCGAAGAGCGCTGAGGCGCGACGCCGGCGGTTTGCGGTGGACAAGCCGTCACGGGCCGCGGCGGACGGTCTCGACCTCGTCGCTGAAGACCAGATCGCCCTCGACCACCCGCTTGATGGCGTCGAGCAGCTTGGCGACGTCGTCGTTCTTGGAGAGGTAGCCCCACGCGCCACAGTCGAGGGCGCGATCGATATATGCACGGCTGACATACCCGCTGAACATGATGGCCTTGATGTGGGGCTGCTCGCCGGCGAGGCGCTCGACGATCGCGAACGAGTCGGTGTTGGGCATGTCGATGTCCATCAGCACGATGTCCGGCTTCAGCCGCGTGATGTCGTCGTAGGCCCGCGCGCCGTCGCTGACGACGCCCGCCCAGGTGAGGCCCGGCTCCTGCTCGAGACGCCGCTGCAGCGCGACGGCGATGAGCGGGTTGTCGTCGACGCAGAGCACCGACAGCGGCCTCGCGCCCGCGGGGTTGTCAGCCGGCGGTTTCATGCGCCTCCAGCCCCAGGGCGTGGACAATGTGCGCGTGCAGCGTCGACGGCTTGGCGGCCGAGTCGAGCAGCACGATGCGGGCGTCGTCGCTGGCGTACGCGGCGTGTCGGGCGCCGAAGACCAGCGCCCTGCCGACGGGGTAGCTGACCAGACGCGCGTGGACCTCGTCGAGCCCGCTCTGGTCGGAGGCCTCGGTGACCCAGACGTCGGCCTCGACCGGCTCGCCGGTGTGGATCTCGTACTCCAGCGAGTTGAGGACGAGGCGGACGTGCGCGAGCAGGCGCGGGTTGGAGAGCGAGACCGCGGCGACGCCGCGTCGCGCGGCGGGGGCGATTTCCACCTCGGGCGCGGCCCGGGCGATCGGCAGGTCGAGCATGAAGGTCGAGCCGTGGCCCGGCCGGCTCTCGATGCGGACAGCGCCCTTGGCCCGCTTGACCAGCCCCACCACGAGCGCCAGGCCCAGCCCGGTGCCGAACTCGCGGATCTTGGTGGTGAAGAACGGCTCAAGGCAGCGGCGTTTGGCGTCATCGCTCATGCCGGCGCCGTTGTCGCACACGCTGACGCGGACGATCTCGGTGTCGGCGAGCGCGACCACCCGCGCCGAAACGACGACGCGCCCGTCGTCGCGGTCGCGCAGCGCGTCGCTGGCGTTCTGCACGAGGTTGAAGACCACCTGGGTGAGGGCGGCCTTGTCGATCGCGACCGACGGCAGGGTCCTCGGGATGTCGGCCGAGAGGGCGACGTGCCGCTTGACGCCGTTGCGCATGATCCCCTCGGTCTCGTGCCACCAGTCGACGAGGTCGGTCGCGGCGTTGGCGAAGACCATGTTGCGGGGGTCGAGCGCCAGCAGCCGCAGGCTCCCGGCGAGGCGGCGGAGGTACTCGGTCGCGGTGCGGATCGCCTGCAGGTCTTCGCGGCTGCTCGTGGGGAGCTCGCCGGACTCCAGCGAGTCGAGGTGCATCCGCACGGGCAGCAGCAGGTTGCCCATGTCGTGCCCGAGCCCGGCGGCGAGCGTGCCGATGGTGGCCATCCGGTCGGCGAAGAGCAGGCGCTCGTTGGAGCGGGCCAGCTCCTGCACGTGGGCTTCCAGCTCGGCGTTGAGGCGGTGCAGCTCCTGGGTTTTGCGGTAGAGGTCGGCGAAGACGGCGACCTTGGCGCGGAGGACCTGGGGGATGATGGGCACGGGGATGTAGTCGACCGCGCCGAGGCCGTAGCCGCGGAGGCGGTCGGCGTCGGTCAGATGCACCGCGGAGATGAAGATGATCGCCGTGCGGGCGAAGCGGGGGTGCTGGCGGACCAGCTCGGCCAGCTCGAAGCCGTCCATCTGCGGCATGCACACGTCGACCAGGAGGACCGCGATGTCGTTGCTCAGGATGTGCTTGAGCGCCTCGTCGGCCGAGCCGGCCTTGATGAGGTTCTCGTCCAGCTCGGCGAGCACGGACTCGAGGCTCAGCAGCTTGGCCGGCTGATCGTCGACCATGAGGATGTTGACCTTCTCGCGGGGGCTCACAGATCCTCCTTGTCCTAGCGGTGCAGCCACATGCGGAGCACGGAGAGCAGCTGCTCGGTGTTCACGGGTTTGGCGAGGTAATCGGAGGCGCCGGCCTCGAGGCATTTCTCGCGGTCGCCCTTCATCGCCTTGGCGGTCAGCGCGACGATCGGCAGCCGGGCGAACAGCGGGTCGGCGCGGATCGCCCGCATGGTCTCGTAGCCGTCCATCTCCGGCATCATGATGTCCATGAGCACGATCGCCAGGTCCTCGGACGAGCGGAGCATCTCGATCGCCTCGCGGCCGGTGCTGGCCGTGACGACCTCCATGCCGCGGCGTTCGAGCACGCTGGAGAGGGCGAAGATGTTGCGCACGTCGTCGTCGACCACGAGCACGCGCTTGCCCATGAGGTGCTCGTCGGAGCGGTGCAGGCGGTCGAGCATCTGCTGCTTGGCCGGCGGCAGGTCGCCCACGACGCGGTGCAGGAAGAGCGAGGTCTCGTCGAGCAGGCGCTCGGGCGACTCGACGCCCTTGACGACCACGCTCCGCGCCAGCGTGTGCAGGCGGGCGTCTTCTTCGGGCGTGAGCGCCTTGCCGGTGAAGACGACCACCGGCAGGTCGCGGAGGCCGTCGTCGTCGCGCATGCGTTCGAGCACCTCGAAGCCGGAGATATCCGGCAGGCGCAGGTCGAGCACGACGCAGTCGTACGGCTCGGACCGGAGGACGTCGAGGGCGTCCTCGCCGGAGCCGGACGTGTCGATGTCGATGTCGTCGGTGCCGAGCAGCTCGCGGATGCTCATCTGCTCGGCGGCGCTGTCCTCGACGACCAGCAGCTTGCGCCGCCGCGGCGAGGCGTAGGTCTTGATGCGGTCGAGCGCCGAGCGGAGCCCCTCGGGCGTGGTGGGCTTGGTGACGAAGGCGAACGCGCCGCGGGCCAGCCCGTGCTGGCGGTCCTCGTCGAGGGTGACGATCTGGACGGGGATGTGCCGCGTCTGCGGGTCCTGCTTGAGCTGGTTGAGCACCGACCAGCCCAGCATGTCGGGGAGGAAGACGTCCAGCGAGATCGCCGAGGGGCGGTACTGGCGGGCGAGGGCGAGCGCCTCGGCCCCGCGGTGGGCGACCAGGACCTTGAACCCCGAGTCGCGGGCCAGGTCGACGAGGATGCGCGCGTAGTGCGGATCGTCCTCGATGATCAGCAGGCTGGTGTCGTCCGGCCCGAGGTCGGCGCGGTCGTCAGGGACCTGCTCGATCGTGCGTTCAGGCAGCCGCTCGTCGGCCCGCTTCTGCGCTCCCGGCGTCGAGGCGGCCTCGACGGGCAGGGGGATCGCCGTCGCGCCGGGGTAGCGGAGCGGCAGGTACAGCGTGAACGTGCTGCCGACGCGCGGCGTGCTGCGGAGCTGGATCTCGCCGCCCAGCAGGCTCGCCAGCTCGCGGCTGATCGCCAGGCCCAGCCCCGTGCCGCCGTATTTGCGGCTCGTGCTCGCGTCGGCCTGCTGGAACGCCTCGAAGATGATCCGCTGCTTCTCGATCGGGATGCCGATGCCGCTGTCGGAAACCTCGAACGCGACCACCGTCCCGACCGATTTGAGCGTCGGGTGATCGGTCGACCAGCCGGAGGTCGCCGTCACGATGTTGAGCTGGACGTTGCCGTGCTCGGTGAACTTGAACGCGTTGGAGAGCAGGTTCTTGAGCACCTGCTGCAGACGCTTGAGATCGGTGACGATCGTCCGCCCCAGGCTCGGGTCGAGCTTGACCTCGAAGGAGAGCTTGCGGTTCTCGGCCTCGTGGCGGAAGTTGCGGCTCACCATGTCCACCAGCGTCGAGAAGTTCACCTCCTCCACCTCGATCGAGACCGTGCCCGACTCGATCTTCGACAAATCGAGGATGTCGCTGATGAGGTTGAGCAGGTCCGTGCCCGCCGCGTGGATCGTGCGCGCAAACTCGACCTGCTTGGCCGAGAGGTTCTCGTCCGGGTTGTCCGCGAGCTGCTGGCCGAGGATGAGGATGCTGTTGAGCGGCGTGCGCAGCTCGTGCGACATGTTCGCCAGGAACTCGGACTTG
>CAZZDW010000062.1:0-20498 GCA_964652945.1 uncultured Phycisphaeraceae bacterium | reverse complement strand
CCGCCCCCCCCGGCCCCCCCGGCCGCCCCGTTGCCCCCCGCGGCCGCACCGCCGGCCGCGGCAGGCGCCGGCGCAGGAGCCGCCGCCGATTTCGAAGCCGACACCTTGGGCGCTTCCTTCTTCGGCGCGCTCTTCTTGTCGGCTTCCTTCGTCGGCTTGGACTCCGCGGCCTTGGACTTGGCAGGGGCCTTGGCCGTCTTGGCCTCGGCCTTCGCCGGAGCCTTCTTGGTGGTGGTCTTCGCCGACTTGGACTCGGCGGACTTCTTGGCGGTTTTTTTCGCGGCGGCCGTGCCGCCCGATGCGGATTTGGTTTTGGTGGTCACAGATGTGGTCTTCGCAGATCTTGATGTGGATGTAGAAGCCCCCCGTCCCCCCCCGGCCTTGGTAGATCTGCTGGAACCCTTGGCCGTGGACTTGACAGATGACGCCTTCTTGACGCTCGGCTTGGAGCGCGTCGTTGCGCCCCCGGCCGCCGTCTTCTTCGCGGTGCCCCCCGATTTGCCGGACTTGTTCTTGCTGGATTTGGCCACCGGAAAGCCCTCAAACCCGCACCCCGTCCCCCCCCGTCCGTTCCCCCCTTGGAAAACCCCCGTTGTTCCCCCTCCGATGCGGCCGCGTTCGCGACGTGCCTCCCGTCATCGGGTCAACCAGCGGCCCGACGCCAAAGAGTCTCCCAAGCCGCTGCCCCCCACCCCCCCACCCCTACTCCGGCTGGGGGGAGGGTGTTCGCAAAAGGGCGGGGACTATAGAAGAACGCCGCGGATCGGTCAAAGCCTGCCCCTTCCCCATTCCCCCCACCCACGCCGCTCTTCCCGTGCACCTTCCATCCCCCCACCATCGGCGCACGACTTTCCGGGGCGACACGCCCCGGCTCACGCGGTCTCGGTGTAGACGCCGAGCTTGCGGAACCGCTCGTACCGCCGCTGCGGCAGCTTGGCGGGCGAGAAGCGCTTGAGCTCCTGCACCTGCTCGACGATCCACCGCTCCATCGCGTGGGCGGTCGCCGCCGGGTCGCGGTGGGCCCCGCCGGCCGGCTCGCCGATGACCGCGTCGATGATGCCGAGTTCCAGGTTGTCCTTGGCGGTCAGCCGCAGCGCCGTCGCGGCGGCGGTGTTGGTCTGTTCGTTGGCCTGCTTCCAGAGGATCGCCGCACACCCCTCGGGGCTGATGACCGAGTACCACGCGTGCTGCAGCATCGCGACGCGATCGGCGACGGCGATCCCCAGCGCGCCCCCCGAGCCCCCCTCGCCGATGACGATGCTCACGATCGGCGTCTTGAGCCGGCTCATCTCGCGGAGGTTGACGGCGATCGCCTCGGCCTGGCCGCGTTGCTCGGCGCCGATGCCGGGGTAGGCGCCGGGCGTATCGACAAACGTCACGATCGGCAGGCCGAACTTCTCGGCGAGCTTCATTTTGGCGAGGGCCTTGCGGTACCCCTCCGGGTGCGCACACCCGAAGTGGCACGCGAGCTTCTCCTGCGTGTTCCGGCCCTTGTGGTGCCCGACGACGAGGCACTTGATCGAGCCGATGCGTCCGAAGCCCGTCACCATCGCGGGGTCGTCGCCGAAGCGGCGGTCGCCGTGCAGCTCGCAGAAGTCCTTGCAGATCAGGTCGATGATGTCGCGCGACTGCGGGCGTTTGGGGTGCCGAGCGACCCGCACCGTGTCCCACGGCGAGAGCTCGTTGTAGAGCCGCGTGAGCATCGTCGCGTGGTCACGCCGCAGGTCTTCGAGGATCCCCGCGAGCGATTCGGCGTCGCCGGGAAGGCTCGACGCGTCGTCGGGGTCGACAACGACATCGGGCTTGGCCCCGCCCGGCCGGCCCTTCTTGACCTTCTTGCCGGGTGGAGGAACGTCGGCGTACGGGTGGCTCGGCTCGCCCCCCCCTCCCGCCCCACCCTCGCCGCCCCCATCTGCCGCACCGGCGTCGCCGCTCTGCGCGACTTCCGCGGCCTTTCGCAGCCGGGTCTGCACAACCTCGATCCGCCGCTCCAGCTCCGTCAACGGCTTCTCAAACTCCAGCGTGTAAAAGGTCGACATCGTGTCGCTCCGTCCGCCCTACTCCCCACATTCCAAGTTTAGCTTGAGCAAATCACAAGCCCCAAATACAAATTTCACCAATCAAAATCCTACTCTATCATTTGCTGGCAATATTTTGATTCGATTTGTCCTCGTGCAAACTACCAATCCGCTTATTCACAAAATCATCTACCAGATCAAACTTCCAACCATCGCGCTTTTCCATGATATATGCCATGTAACTATCTATCTGATCGCTCTCCGTGTCCCCCATGCTGCCAATAAGCAAAGACTCCGCCTCTTCCAAAGGACCATCTGAAAACTGCCAAAGAATATTTTTGCAAACTGTACAAATATTTACATCTTTGCCGGCCCATTTAACTAATGTATTAGGACGAGGATCTTCTTCCGAACAATTACTATCAAGATTTTTCATTTCATATGCTTCGTCGTAAGAATACCCCCGAGTCCACGCATAGGCGAGCACATAGTTAGGACAATGCCAGCATACATATGGCACTGTAGTCACTACGCTGCCATACGAGATGACATTCATTTTCAATTCGCCAGCCAAATAATTGACAAATCTTTGATATTGGGCCACCCGACGAACACATACGTCGCACCTCCAAGGGCAAATCATGTATTTGTCATTCCAAAAATCCTGAGCTGGTCGCCATCTATAAGGATTTGCTAAAACATCCTCTGCCTTCAATTCAATCCATCTGAATGGCATTTTGTCAGCCTTAGACCAGTCAACCGTGTGCTTGTGCAAAATCTCTACAGCTGCTACTGGCAATTCTTGAGACATCAATGCTACATCTACGCGAAGTCCATTTGGCAACGTCTGCTCAACACTCGTCCTCGTGTATGCAACATCAAGATCATCCAACTTCTCTGTGTCACACGTATCGCATTTGACAACAATCTTCGGCATCATGTTTTTGTATTCAATTCCGCACTCAAGACACTTTGCTATCAAATACTTCGCGGCCGAATGTTCGGTTGACTCCGCAGGACAGTTTGCCCTGGTCATGTGGAAAAAATGTGGCGTTTTTCCACCAGATCGACGGTAAACAACAGCATCGCATCCAGGACACCGATGCGGTCTGCCCTTTTCCGCCTCACGAGCAGAGACCAGAACACCGTCTTGCGATACTGCATACGGGATAAGCACATTCGGATTGACGTCCATTTGCTTATTGTACAGTTTCCTGTGCCCTTCGTGACTGCCCCCGCTTTTCACAACAAATAATCCAACCGCCTTTCCTTTTCCACTCAGCGCGGCGACGATTGCCCATGCCCACCGCACTCGACCGTCCCATCGCCGTTCTCGGCGGCGGCACCATGGCCAGCGCCATGCTCCGCGCCTGGCTCGCCCACGGCCTGCTCAACGCCGAGCAGGTCGTCGTCGCCGAGCGCGACCAGGCCAAGCACGCCATCCTCCGCCGCCTGGGCACCACCGTCGGCAGCGTCAACGTCACGCACACCGCCGCCGACGCGATCGCCGCCCTCGCCGAGCTGGAGCGCGACTACGGCAACCGCCCGGGCGTCATCGTCGTCGCCGTCAAGCCGCAGAACTTCGCCGACCTCGCCGCCGAGATCGCCCCCGCGCTCAAAGCACACGGCGGAGCAGGGGCTGGGGCGGGGGGGGCGGGCAAGCGCCGGCTCGTGCTCTCGATCATGGCGGGGATGACGGCCTCGCGCATCACCCAGGCCCTCGGGGGCGAGGCCGCGGTCAACGTCATGCGGGCGATGCCCAACACGCCGGCGCGCGTCGGCATGGGCGTGACGTCCCTCTCGCCGATCCGCGCCAGCACCGACATCGACGCGATCGTCTGCCGCCGGCTCCTCTCGGCGCTTGGGCCGACGCTCGTCGAGCTCGACGAGGACAAGATCGACGCCTTCGCCGCCCTCGCCGGGTGCGGGCCGGCGTACGTCTTCTACCTCGCCGAGGCGATGACCAAAGGCGGCGTCGCGGCCGGGCTCGACGAGCACACCGTCGACCGCCTCGTCCGCGCGACCATCGCCGGGGCGTCGGCGCTCTTGAGCCAGGCGCAGGAGACGGCCGCCGAGCTGCGCACGCAGGTCACCAGCAAGGGCGGCATGACCGAGGCCGCCACCCACACCTTCGACGACCGCGGCGTCATGGACGCCATCGCCAGCGGCATGACCGCCGCCCGGAACCGCGGCAGGGAACTGGCGAAATAAAAAAACGGCATTGGGCATTCGGGATTCGGCATTCGTCGAATACACGACCGGCACGGTTCTGCGAATGCCGAATGCCGGTTCCCGAATGCCGACTCTTTTCCCCAATGCCGGCTCTTACGGCGTTGTGTTCGGCGCCGCCAAGTCCGGCCTCCACTCCAGCCACTCGTCCTCCGCGGCGTCCTCCAGCACAAACCGGTGCCCCGGCTCGATCGTCTCGCCCGCGCGCGTCGGCGTGGCGAAGGCGACGCCGCCCGCGAGAACCGATTCGAGCGAGTCGGCCTTCACCTTCAAGCCGCCCATGAGCCCGAGGTCGATGCCGAAGCCCCCGGCGTTCCAGAAGCGCGTGTTCGTGCGCACCAGATGGGCAAACTCCGGGTACACCGTCGCCGAGACGAGCACGTCCCGGCCGTCTGCCGACAGCGACACGCCCGAGACGACGCCGACGCGCACGTCGCGGTACGTCACCGGCGAGCCCGCGGCGATCGACGACGCCCGATCGCTCACCAGCGTCACTTCGAGCCCCCCATCATCGCCCTCGATGAGCCGCGTGTTGGTCGGCACGCGCGAGACGCCGACGAACTCGAGCACCGGCTCGGCGTGCCCGTCGCCCTTCGGCCCCGGCAGGACGCCGATGTACCGCGGCCCAAGCAGCGTTTCCAGGCCCGAGACGCGGCGCAGCGTCACTTCCGGGCGCACGATCCAGAACGTCGTCCCCTCCGCCGCAAGCCCGGCGGCGTCCGGTTCCAGCTCGGCGCGCACGCGCACGCCGTGCAGGTCTTCGGCGAGGAGAACCGCCTTGACCGTCCCCACGCGCACGCCGCGGTAGGTGACGGGGTCTCCCTCGGCGATCCCCTCGCCGTTCTCGAAGGCGATCGTGACCGTCGGCCCCTTCTGCATGACCGAGTGCCACAGGAGGAACCCGACGAGCGCGACCGCGACGAGCGGCGCAAGCCACGCCCACCACACATGACGGGCCGGCGGCGCGGTGCGGGCGACGGGGAGTGGTTGAGTGCTCATGGGTTTTCGTCCTCCCAGATGGCGCGCGGGTCGAACACGGCCGAGGCGAGCAGGCTGAAGACCACCACGCCGGCGAAGGCCAGCGCGCCCGGCCCGGCCTTGACGTCGACCCAGTCGCCGAGCTTCACGACGGCCACCAGCAGCGCCACCAGCAGCACGTCGATCATCCCCCAGCGCCCGATGAACTCGATGAAGCGGTACGCGTGGTGCCGGTGCTCTTTGCCGAGCCACCGCTCGCCGGCGCAGACGCCGATCATGCCGGCGATCTTGCCGATGGGCGCGACGACCGAGCAGACGAGCACGATCAGCGCGATGGCGTACTGCCCGTCGTGGAAGAGCTCGACGATGCCGCGGGGGATGCTCGCGGCGCGGGTGTGCCCGAGCTTGCTGATCGACATCACCGGCAGCCACATCGCCGGGACGTACAAAATCAACGCGGCGAGCGAGAAGGCCAGCGCGACGCTCGCGCCGGAACCACGCCGCGAAACCGCCGAGCGCACCGTCCCGCCGCAGCGGGCGCAGACGATGCGTTCGTTGACGGCGGGCGACGCCACGGGGGGGCCGGGCAACCGCTGCACCAGGCCGCAGTGCGTGCAGCCGATGAGCCCGGCCGGGGATGTGGGCAGCTCCGTGCTCACCGGTAAGAGCGTATATGGGAAGACGACGCGGCGCGTTTCGGGCGTTTTGACGCCGCCCGCCTCCTCAGGGACTCCATTGAGCATTGTCTCCCCGGAGCGGTCGCTCACGATGCTGTGCAATCAAGCCCGGCGCTCTCCTACGAGACGCGAGCGTGAGCGAGCGTGCAGGACGCTGGAGATCGGGACACGCTCCCTTGGGGGGGGCGGTCGCGTCTCGTATGAACAACCGCCTTCTGACGCTGACGTTCAAAAGCAACCCGGCAATCCAACGATCTCCGACATGTGTGGAAAGAACTCGCGCGAAAGATTAAGCTGCTGGTAAAGAACCCAGCACGCGCGAGATTAACGACAACAAAGCCCCGGCGTATTTCAGCACCCGGCCAGCCACGCCGTCAGGAAGTCGAAGATGTCCTGCACCGTCACGCCGTTGGCGTGGTTGAAATCCGCCGCCGCGTCGCCGGCCAGCCAGGCGGTCAGGAAGTCGAAGATGTCCTGCACCGTCACGCCGTTGACGCCGTTGAAGTCCGCGGCACAGGCCGAGCCGAAGACCGCCAGATCGGCCTCGTCCACCCGCCCGTCGGCGTTGAAGTCGATGAGCAGGAAGTTGGGGCCGAAGTCAGGGACGACGAACACGCCGTCGGCCCGCCCGTCGGCGTCGCCCGGCGAGCCGTCGATCTTCTCCAGCAAGTCGAGAAACTCCTTCCGGTCTTCCTCATCGACCGCCTCGTCGCCGTCGAGATCGCCGATGGGCCCGCACGAGTCGCTCAGGTCGGTCCAGGCGAAACGGCTCGGCTCGGGCTCCTGGTAGGCCATGCCGAAGAGCCCCACCGCGCGCCATTCGGCCGGGTCGAGGTACCGGTCGGCGCGCTTGTTCTTCCACCGGTCGACGAGCGTCCGCACGGAAGACGACGCGATGGGGCCGTTCTGCCCGCTCGCCCCCCACACCAGGTCCTGCAGCGCTTCCTGCACGCAGAAGTGGCTGCCGGCCACCTCGATGATCTGGTCGATCGGCTGCGCGGGCTCATCGGCCAGGCACGCCGCACCGTCGGGCGTCAGCGGGAAGACCACGGAGAAGGTCGTTTCGTCGCACGCCGTCGAGTGCGAAACGCGGAGCGTGACGCGCGGGTCGTAGAGCCCGAAGTCGGAGCCCCCGAAGACGCCGCTGGCGTCGCGGTAGCCCCCCGCGCGGGCGAAGTAGCGCCCCTTGAGCAGCCACGTCTCGCCCGGCTCGAAGACGAGGTCGCCGTTGCCGCCGGCCGCGAGGACGACGGGGTCTTCGCAGCCGCAGAGCGTGAAGACGAAGTCCGCGCCGCTCCGCTCGTACTGCGGCGTCGTCTCGAAGACACCGTCGAGGTCCGCGCCGTCGAGGGCGGCACGCTCGCGCCGGATCCCTTTGGGCAGGCAGCCGAACCGCGCGCAGCCCGCCAGGAAGCGCTCGACCGCCGCCGCGCCCAGCTCGCCCCCGGTGTTGCGGTCGGCGTCGACGTCGATCTCCACAAAGCCGTAGGCCGACGCGGCCCCGAACGGGCGCGGGCTGTGGTGCCACCCGCTCGGATCGACGCGCCCCGGCGGGGCGACCAGCCCGGCGAACGTCACGTCGAGCCGCAGGATCCCGGTCTTTCTGGCCTTCTCGGCGCACCCCTCGAACGGCTTCGAGGCCGAACGCGGCTCCCACCCCGTCATCTCCACCCGCACCAGGTCGATCGGCGCTTCACCCGCCAGCGCCCCGTCCATGCCGGGATCGGTCCGGTGGACGCACGCGTCGCCGCGCGGGTCTTCGTACACGCGGGCGATCGGCGGCTCGGCCTGCGCCCACGCCACCGCGGCCCCGAGCACCGCCCACGCGCCGACCGCCGCGGCAAGGCCCCCGCATCGAACATGGAACGACTCAACACCGATCACCACGCTCTCCTCACAACGCCCTACGCCGGATCAGCATGCTCTGAGCAATCATGCGAGTCGAGCGTGTGGAACACTCTTGGCTCGTATGTGGCACAGGCGTCTCGCCTGTGCCGCTGCTCCAGCGATCCCGCGCAGGCGCCCCCCACGCCTGTGCCACGTTCAAACCACTCTCAAGACGATGCTCGCACCTTCTCATTTCGATAGAGCCCCGGAGCGCCGGGCCGCTTGCGCTAACGACGGCTCGCCTCCAGAACATAGGGCACCAGCGCGTACCGTTCGATCCGGTAGCGGAAGCTGCTCCGCTGCATCCCGATGAGCTTGGCGGCTCGCGAGACGTTGCCGTGCGTGAACCGCAGCGCCTGGATCATCAGCGTCTTCTCGACCTCTTCGGCGGTGTGGACGCCGTTGATGAAGTCGAAGACCAGCTCGCCCCCCACTCCACCGGCCCCGGCCGCGGCGGACGCCGGCCCGCCCGGCACGCCTTCTCCCGACGAGCCGAGATGCGCGGGCTCGCCGCCGTGCGCCCCGCGCCACGCGGCATGCCCCTCCGGATGCGCCGAGCCGTTCCCGCCGCCGCCGGCGTCGTGCGCGCCCGAGCCGCGTGGCACGGCGCGGGCCAGCACCTTGCCGCTCCCGCTGCCGCCCGAGCCCATCCCGCCCCCGGCCGTGATGACCACCCGCGGCAGGTCGGCCGACGCCAAGCCCAGGTCGACCGGCCCGATCAGGTCGTCGGCGGCGAGCATCGTCGCCCGCTGCACCGCGTTGACCAGCTCGCGCACGTTCCCCGGCCACTCGTGCCGGCGGATCGCCTCCCTCGCCGCCTCGCTCAGCCGCAGCCCCGGCCTGCCGTACCGACGCCCGAGGCGCTCCAGCATCCCCGCGGCGATCAGCTCCGCGTCGCCGTCGCGCTCGCGCAGCGGCGGGATGTTCAGCGGGAAGGCGTTCAGCCGGTACAGCAGGTCACGCCGGAACTTGCCCTGCTGCACCGCCTGGTGCAGGTCCTGGTTCGACGCCGCGATGACGCGCAGCCGAACGCGACGCTCCTTGCGCCCGCCCACGCGGCGGAACACGCCCGTCTCCACCACCAGCAGCAGCTTGGCCTGCAGCTCCAGCGGCATCTCGGCGATCTCGTCAAGAAAAATCGTGCCCCCGTCGGCCATCTCGAAGAGGCCGGGCCGCGCGTCCTTGGCGTCGGTGAACGCGCCCTTCTCCACGCCGAAGAGCTCGCCCTCGATCAACCCCGCGGGGAAGGCCGAGGCGTTGACATGGACGAACGGCGTCCCCCCGCCGCAGCAGCACCCGACCGCCGCGTCGTGCCCCGGCGACTCGTGCCCGTGCTTCTGCTTGTGCGCCAGGTCGACCGCCCGCTGATGGATCCACCGCGCGAGCACGCCCTTGCCCACGCCCGTCTCGCCGACCAGCAGGATGCACGGCAACGGCTCGACCGCCGCCCCCCCACTCCCACCACCGCCCCCCCCACCACCACCAGCGCCGCCGCCTTTCCGGTCGGCGGCGTTCCCGCCGGGCGTCGGCGTGCTCAAGGGCACCCGCGCCAGACGATCCGCGACCGTCAGCGTCTGCGTCCACGCGGCACTGGACCCCAGCAGGTCCTCGCCGAGCTGGCGCGAGTGCTCCAGACGCTCGTAGAGATGCACCCGCTGCGCCAGCCGGCGGCGTTCCAGCCACGTCTCCACCTGGATCGACAGCTCCTCCAGCGAGAGCGGCTTCTGCAGATAATCGTCCGCCCCGTCGCGCATCGCCTGCACGGCCGACTCGACCGTGCCGAAGGCGGTCATCACCACGATCACCCCCTCAAACCCGTCGCGGCGGAGTTCCCGTACATACTCCAGCCCGCTCTCCCCGACCAGCATGATGTCGGAGAGGACCAGGTCGTAGTCCCGCTCCTCCAGCAGGGATCGCGCTTCGCCCAACGAGGCCGCCTCAAAGACCCGGTGCCCGGCCTTGGTCAGCGTCCGGCTGATCGTGTACCGCAGGTTCGCTTCATCGTCGATGGCGAGAATATTGGCCACTCAAGCACTCCGCAGGCCAGCACTGGCCATTGCTCTAAGAGCAGCCGTGCCTATGAGGAAAGATTGCCACCTGCTCTGGGGATCGCCAACGGCAGCGTGAGTGAAACTGTTACGCCGCTATGAGGGGATTGAGCGCCCAAGTGGGCTCCCAGACCAGGACCAAGCAGGACGCGGCCGCCGTGGGCGCGGACTACCTGTTGCACCACTGCAAGACCTATGCCGTTGCCGTCCGGCTTGGTGGTGAAGTACGGCTTGAAGACCTGGTCCTGCAAATGCAACGGGATCCCCGGCCCCTGGTCGGCGATCCGCAGGAACCACGTATCCGTGTGCACCTCCGCGTCCACCCGCACCGCCGATCCGGGAGATGAGACTTCGATGGCGTTGGCGACAGCCGCGACGACGGCCTGCTCGAGGTGCCGCGGGTCAAACTCGGCGATCAGCCGCGACGCGGGGAGGCCGACTTCCAGCGACACGCCGCGCCCCTCGGCCCGCGGGCGGAGCGTCTCGACCACCGGCGGCAGCCACGCCGAGACGTCCTGCGGCGAGGGATCGACCGCCAGGGGCCGGGTCACGCTCAACAGCTCGCTGAGCCAGCGCTCGAAGCGGTCGACCGTCTTGACGATGCGGTCCTGCTGCTCGCGCAGGTCGCTGCCCGGCTCGGCCTCGCTGCGCGAGAGCTCCGCCAAGCCACGGATCCCCGCGAGCGGGTTGCGGAGGTTGTGCACCAGCCGGCGGAGCACCTCGCCCACCGCGGCCAGACGCTCGGTCTCGATCCGTTCCTCCTGCAACTGTGCGACCGTCGCGGCCATGTGGTTGACGTCGCGCCCCAGCGCGGCGATCTCGTCGCGCCCGTGGGCCGGCACGCGGTGCGCAAAGTCGCCCGCGGCGATCCGACCCGTCGCGGCACGCAAGAGCGCCACCGGCCGCGACACCCACCGCCGGACCAGCAGCACGCCCAGCACCCCCGCCAGCACCGTCGCCACGACCGCGAACATGAGCACCGCCCCCACGCGTGCGCGCAGCTCGCGGAGGTTGCCGATGTCGGCCGTCGCGCCCTCCAAAATACGATGGTTGATGTGCTCGATGAGCTCCTCGATGTCGCGGAGGTCGGCCACCAGCTTGCCGGTCTTCTCGGGCGTGCGGCCCTGGAGCCACTCGCCGATGTGCGCGCGGTACTGGTCGATCCGCCGCCGAAGGTTCGCCGACGTGCTGTAGCCGACCTCGCGGCGGAAGGTCGGCACGCGCTCGAGAGCCGCGAGGTCCTCGTCCATCCCCGCGGAGACGCTGGTCACCACCGACTCGGGGCTCATCGTGAACCACGGGATGCTCTTCGGTCGGTCCGGGCCGGCGGGCACGGGCGGGACGGGGCGGTCGGCCTCTTCGAGCACGCGGCGCTGCGGCTCGAGGCTCTTCTCGATCTCCACCAGCCCCTTGAGGATCATCGAGCGGTTCTCGAAGTTCTGCTGCGCCTGCGTGTAGATCACCGAGACGGCCCACGCGGCCGAGCCGATGCTGATCGCCACGACCGAGCCGAGCAGCGCCAGCAACAGGATGAACTTGAGCTGGATCGACATGCGTTATCCGGAGATCCGTGCGGGTTGCGCACGCGGCTCAGGGGACGGGCGAGAAGCCCCATTCCCAGTCGTGCTCGGCGAGGGGGTCTTTGCTGTCGCGGACGCTGCCGTCGACGAACGCGGCGTTGATTCGCCCGGCGTGCCGGGCCGCGGGGTACCAGTAGGCGTTGCGCGAGAAGGCGATGCTCGACAGCGACGGGCCGGAGAAGATCGGGTTGGCCCCCTTGGCGGCGGCCGCGGCGCCGTCGACGTCCCACACCAGCGGCACGGAGGGCTCCAGCACGCTCATGGTGAGCGGCACGCCGCGGGTGATGCTCACGCGGTTCATGATCGGCGACGACAGGCGGCGTTCGACGGCGTGCAGGCGGATGTTGAAGCCGAACGAGATGTTCTGCGGCGGGGTCACCGCGCCGTCGGAGCAGGTGACGTCGCGGAGCAGCGTGATGCTCCCCGGCGCTTCGCTGCAGCGCATGATGTTGTTGCCCTCCGGGTCGGGGACGACGTGCAGCCGCTCGTCGCCCCAGCCCCAGAACTCGTCGACGCGGTACTGCGACTCCTGGAAGGTCTCGAGGCGGAAGCGGTTGCCCAGCGTCTCGTCGTCGCCGCGCCACCCGTGGAGCTGCTCGTCGCCGAAGACGGTGAAGTCGAAGGCGATGCTGCGGAGGGTGGACTGGCACTTGAACGAGCGGGCGGCGGCGCGCGTGCCGCTGATCGCCGGGAGCAGCAGCGCCATCAGCACGCCGAGGATCGCGACGACGACCAGCAGCTCGACGAGCGTCAGGGCCCGGCGAGCGCGTCGCGGCGTTCCGCGGGGCAAGCATCCAGCATCACGGCCGAGGGCCAGCGGCATCCGGAGTTCCATCCACACGAAAGAAAGGCACACTATGTGTGCCGTGACCGGGGGGTCTATCTACAGAGCGGGCGGTCGCTTCGCTCTAAGGATACACGCTCGGCGTCGCGGACGCGACGGCGAATCGGGAGATAAGGACCGAGAACTCCCGCACGCGGCGTTGATCCCGAGTCTCATCGCTCAGCCGCGTGCGCGGAAGACGCAGACGACCGACGAACCCATCGGCAGCGGGCGGTGCGGCATCAGGTGGCGCTCGCCCGCGAAGGCGGAGGTGAGCAGGCGGTTCACCGGCGTGGAGAGCGGACGGATCGACCCGCCGCCGGACCCGAAGAGCGAGCGGCTCCCCATGAAACGCCCGGCCAGGCGGGCCGCGGCCATCGCCGGGAAGGTCAGCATGTTGGCGTAGGAGCAGACCAGTGGTTCGACCGGGAGGTCCACGAACCGCTGCATGAAGGTGCGGCGCGTGTACCGGCGGAAGTGGTGGTTGAGGACGTCGTGCTGCGACCACATCCATTGGTGGGCGGGGACGGTGGTGACGAGCAGGCCGCCCGGGCGGAGGAGGCCGACGACCGCGCGGGCCGCGGCAAAGTCGTCCTCGACGTGCTCGATCACCTCGCTGCAGACGACCACGTCGAACGAGCGGGGCGCAAAGGGCAGGTGATCGGGGAGGCTGCCGTCGCGGGCGCGAAGGCCGCGTGCGGCACAGGCGTCGCGTGCGTAGGGGTGCATGTCGAGCCCGACGGCGTCGTAGCGCCGGGCGAGGCGGGCGAGCACGCCGCCGCACCCGCAGCCGATGTCGCAGGCCGTGCGGTAGTGCGGCTGATGAAACCGGCGGACCAGGTCGAGCACGATGCGGTTCTTGGCGACGAACCACCAGTACGTCTCTTCGAGGCGTCCCATCTCGGCGTGCATGCCGTCGTGCATAGGCGGGGAGATCCTCGGAAGGCGTGAGGCGTCAGGCGTCAGGCGTCGGTGGCTGGAGTGCTCGTTGAGCGTAATCGGTTCGTCAGCGTTTTTTCTTCGTCTGTCATGGGACGCCCCACACCCAACGCCTGGCTTCGGACGTGCACCACCGGCACGTCGCGCACGCCGTCGCTTGCGCGCGAGAGGTTCTGCTCGCCGATGAAGTACATGGGGCGGTTCTGGACGTTTTTGAAGACGTAGCCGACGTATTGGGCGAGCATGCCGAGCATGAAGAGCTGGACGCCGCCGATGAAGAACATGCCGCAGGCGAGGAAGGCGAAGCCGCGTGGCACGTCGGGGTGCCAGAAGAGTTTGTCGAGGATGACGACGAGGGTGCCGATCGCCGAGAGGCCGATGACGCCCGTGCCGAGGTAGACGGCCGCGCGGAGCGGGGCGAGGGAGAAGGAGCAGACGCCGTCCCACGCGAGCTTGACGAGCTTGCGGAAGCCGTATTGCGTCGTGCCGGCGTGGCGGGCGTCACGGTCGAAGAGCAGCGGCTCCTGTTTGAAGCCGACCCACGAGACCAGGCCGCGGACATAGCGCGGGTTTTCGCGGCATTGCCGTAGCGCTTCGACGACGCGCCGGTCCATCAGGCGGAAGTTGCCGGTGTCGAGCGGGATGTCGATCTCGCTGATCTTGGAGAAGAGGCGGTAGTAGACGAAGATGGAGAGCTTTTTGGGGATCGAGTCGCCGCGGCGTCTGCGGCGCTGCGCGTAGACGACGTCGGAGCCGCCGTTGGCCGAGCCGCCTTTCCAGCGCTCGACCATCTGCGCGATCAGCTCGGGGGGGTCTTGCAGGTCGGCGTCGATGAGGACGGTGGCGTCGGCGTCGGCGTGGTCGAGCCCGGCCGCGACGGCGACCTCGTGCCCGAAGTTGCGGGAGAGGGAGATGTACCGCACCCGTGCGTCCGCGGCGGCGAGGCGGCGCAGGCCGTCGAGCGTGGCGTCACGCGAGCCGTCGTTGACGAAGAGCAGCTCGTGGTCGTCGGCGCACCGCTCAAGCACGGCCGTCAGGCGGGCGTGCAGGGCGTCGAGGTTCTTCTCCTCGTTGTACGCGGGGATCACGACGGCGAGCTTCATGCGAGGGAATCTTTGGCTCATCGGCGATCAATGTCTTGGTTCGGGTGGGGCGGGCGTCCCCGCCCGCCCATCGGGTGCCTTTGCACGACCGGTATGGCGGGCGAGACGCCCGCCCCACCCAAAGCAGACTCAAGTTTCTACAGCCTGCTTGAAAGCCTCCGCGAGCGTTTTCACCAGGTGTTTCCATGCGGGCGAACTTCCCTTGCCGCTCCGCCGCCAGAGGTCCTGGCGGACTTCGAGCTCGAGCCCGGCGTACCGCGCGTCCGAGAACCACGTGCGGAGGGCGGTGGTGTGCCCGTCGTCGGTGCCGAGGTAGGGCCGGTTGAGCTCGACGCGCAGCCGCGGCAGGCGGGGCGCGAGCTGGGCACACCATCGCTGGGCGATGGCGGCCTCGTGCACACGCGACGGGTCGAAGAGGATGCCGACGTGCATCGGGCGGCGCGTGCCACGCAGCACCGGCGTGAACGTGTGGACGGACAGATGCACGGCCGACCCGCGGGCGCGGATGGCGGCCTCGATGAGCCGGCGGGTCTCGTCGCGGAAGGGCCGGTAGATGGTCTCGATGAGCCGCTGCTTCTGCGCGTCGCTCAGCGCGGCCGACCACGGCGAAAAGGGCCCCGGCGGAGGAGGGGCGAGCGAGCGGTTGAGCTCGATGAGCAGGCGGCTGGTCGTCGCCGAGACGAGCGGGGCGCGCAGCACGCGGCTGAGGCTCTTGGCCAGCGGCAGCGCGCCGGGGTCGTAGCCGCGGTGCGTGGTCAGCCACCGGCGGGCCGGACGCATCGCGGCTCGGTACGCGGGCGGGATGACCCGACCACCATGCTCGCACGTAAGGACGACCGCCGGGGCGACGGGGGGGCGCCCCGGCTCACATGCGGAGGGTTCAGACGAGCGCACGCAGGCGGCTCCCCAGTTCCTCCCCGCCCGCGCTCGCCTTGCTGAGCGGCCCCGGCAGCGCGTCGCACAGGCGGCGGTACACCGGCGCGAGCTTCTCACGCGAGACCGTCTCGGTGAGCGGGAAGGCGACGGCCTCGAGACCGAGCGTGTCGAGGATGCGGCGGCTCAGCGTGCCGCGGTCGAGGATGGTGCGCAGCGCCGGCTCGAACGAGCGGTCGAGCAAGCCGTCGCCCAGCAGCTCGTCGACGAGGATCTGCCAGAGCTGGCGGGCCGTCATCGCCGGCTCGGTCACGCCGAACGCCGAGAGGTAGTCCGCGTCGGTGATGAGGTGCCGCTGCCCCTCGCGGATGCACCCGATGAGCACCTCGAAGAGCTGCTCCACCGGCCGGCCCATCTGCCAGACGACCGGTTTCCAGCGGGCGCCGGCGAGCGCCTTGGCCAGCGCGCTGGTGAGCGCGACGACCGCGACGTCGGCGCGCGGCGATTCCTGCACGTCCAGCACGCGCACCTCGATCGCCGAGCGGTCGAACCGCGCGATCGCCCCGCGGGCGTTGGCCCACTCGTGGCGGAGCAATCCCTCGGGGTCGTGCGGGGCAAGGTCGCGGTAGATCTTGCCGAGGATGTCGTGCTCGTAGTCGGCGCGGGTGTAGGCGGGCTCGGGGATGACCTTGCCGGAGACGGAGGGGACGCGGCGGGCGTTGCCGCGGTAGACGTCGAGGCGGGTGTCGATAAGCCCGGTGACGCGCGAGTCCATGATGGGGCTCGACGCGGCGAGCGCGGGAAGGATCGGCAGGATGAGGCGGATCGCCGCGTGCAGGCGGCCGAACTCCTCGTCGCCGTCGAAGGGGAGGTTGAGGTGCGCCGACTGGAGGTTGGCCCACCCGTGCCCGCGGCAGTCGAAGATGCGGTCGAACGCCGCGTACACCTCGCCGTAGTCGTGAGGCCAGAGGACCTTCTCGCGGTGGGGGTCCATCCACGGGTGCATCGCGGTGGGCATGAGCCGCCCCCCCGCGGGCTTGCCGCCGGTCACCTTGGGGTCGGCCAGGAGGGTGTTGGCCTTCTCGATGGAGCGGAGGAACTCGTCGGCCAGGCCCACCAGCGTGCGCACGGGCCGGGTGGTTTTAAACTCGATGACGTGCAGCGCCAGCTCGTTGGACCAGGAGATCGGCCCGTCGTCGTAGTCGCCCTCGCCGGGCTCGGCGTCGCCGCGTGCGGCGGCGATGAGGCGGTCGGCGATGGGGAGCACGTCGAGCGTTTCCGCGTCGACGATCATGTACTCGAGTTCGACGCCGAAGACCTGGAAGAGACGGTGTGCGGACGACATATGAAGTCAAGTGTATTGCCGGAGGAGCCCGCGTGCAGGTGATGAGAACACTTCGAAATCGGCAGGCCGAACGACTTGGGTTCGTCCGTGGCACAGGCGTCTCGCCTGTGCAGGAACGCCGGAGCCACACGGCACAGGCGGGACGCCTGTGCCACGCTCAAGACATGGTGTCCTCACGGCATCTCGTAGAAGCCGTCGCCCTTGCCCTTGAGCCGTCCTTGTTTCACGAGCTCGTCCCAGGTCTCCCGGGGGAACTCACGGGGCGGGAGGATGCCGACGATGCCGGACTGACGGCCGCCGGTGAGCGCGCGGGCCGAGAGCTTGGACTCGGCGTCGAGCCTGGTGAGCTTGAGGCGTTTCTTGAACGAGGTCATCGCGGCCTTGAGCACCTCGGGGCTCGTCGGCTCGCGCTGGGCGAGCTGCGCGATCGTCGTCGCGCTGGCCGGCGCACTGGCCGGCGCGGCCTGCGGCTGCGGAGCGGTCTCGGACGCCGAGGGGGCGGCCGGCTGGGCCGTCGGCGCGGGCGGCGGTGACGAGGGCGAAGGCGGCGGCGGCGAAACGGCCGCGGCTTTCTTCATGTCCTCCGGCTTCATCGTCGAGAGCTGGTTGACCAGCTCGGCGAGCTGCTTGACGTCGCGCGAGCCGACGATGCGGCCCACCTTCAGCGGGTCGGCCGGGGTCTTCTTGAGCGCCAGCTGCACGTTCTTCCAGTGCGTCGCGGCCTTCTTCGCATCGGTGCAGACGTACAGCTCGGAGACCATCTCCCCGAGCTTGCCGATCGTGATGGTGTCGATGTTCTGGTAATAGCGGTCGATGATGCCGCGTTGATACGACGAATATTCGCGTCCGCCGGACATGGTTGATGGTTCTCCCGGTCAGTTTAGACGCCCGCGGAGCCTCGCGCACCCCCGTCTGCAGGAAGCCGAGGGACATGTCCCTCGGCTTCTTTCAGACGGCACAGGGCTTCTACCCTCTTGCCGGTATGCCTTCACCCCCTCCGCCCACCAAACCCCCCAAGTCCGATCCGCGGCAGACGCCGGCGATGAAGCAGTACTACCGCTTCAAACGCCAGCACCCCGACTGCCTGCTGCTCTTCCGCATCGGCGACTTCTACGAGATGTTCGACGACGACGCCGTCGCGGCCTCGCGGGCGATCGGGCTCACCCTCACCCAGCGGACCGAGGGCGTGCCGATGGCCGGGCTCCCCTTCCACCAGCTCGAGACGTACCTCCGGCGGTTCATGGACGCGGGCTTCCGCGTCGCGGTGGGCGAGCAGATCGAGGACGCTTCCCAGGCCAAGGGGCTGGTGCAGCGGGCGGTGACGCGCGTGCTCACGCCGGGGACGCTCGTCGATGATGACTTATTGCCGGGCGACCGCTCGGCGGCCCTGGCGGCCGTGTGTTTCACCGGCTCGGGTGACGATTCGCCGGCCGTCTTGGCGGTCGCCGACCTCTCGACCGGCTCGCTGGTCGTGATGGACTGCGCGGCCAACGCGATCGCCGACGAGATCGCGCGGCGGGGGGTGAGCGAGCTGCTCTACGCCGAGCCGGCGGGGGGAACGCACGGGAGCGACGCGCCGCCGCGGGTGAAGGCGGTGCTCTCGGCGCTCTCGGTCTCCGGCACGGCGCGGCCGTCGTGGCACTTCCGCCACGACGAGGCCCGCGAGATCATCTTCAAGCACTACGGCGTCTCCACGCTCGCCGGCTTCGGCCTGGCCGACGACGACGCGGCGCTGCGCCCGGCGGGGGCGATCCTGCGCTACCTGCACGAGACGCAGTCGCCCGGCACCGAGGACGAGGCGCAACGCCGAAAGAACCTGGCGCACCTCCGCCCGCCCAAGCGCGACAACCGCGCGAGCTGGTGCGTCATCGACGCGACCACGCTCCGCTCGCTGGAAATCCTGCGGACGCTCCGCGCAGTCAGCACCGGAAGAGGATCCGATACCGACGGCTCGCTCGTCGGCATCTTCCAGAGCGGCAAAGAGGCGTGCCGGACGGCGATGGGCCGGCGGCTCATCCGCGAGTGGCTCTGCTTTCCCTTGTGCGACAAGGCCCGCATCGAGGCGCGGCACGGGGCGGTGTCCACCCTGATCTCCGATCGCACCGCGGCCGAGCGGCTGGGCGCGGCCCTGAGCGAGGTCCAGGACGTAGCCCGGATCGCCGGCCGCGTGTCGCTGGGCAGGGCCACGCCGCGGGACCTGTGTGCGCTGGGCCGGTCGCTGGCGCAGGTGCGACTGCTCAACGAGTGCATCGACAACGCGCCGGCCTTCGCCGGGCACAAAGAACTGCTGGAGAGGGTCGAGGCGGCGCTGACGCCGCTGGCCGAGCGGATCGAGCGGATGTGTATCGAGACGCCGCCCGCGCACCTGCGCGACGGCGGCCTGATCCGCGACGGCGTCGACGGCGAGCTCGACGAGGCGCGGACGCTCCGCCAGGGCGCCGCCGACTGGATGGCCGACTACCAGCAGCGGCTGGTGAGCCGCTACGAGCTGCCGAACCTCAAGGTGGGGTACAACAAGATCTTCGGGTATTACATCGAGCTGCCCGCGGCCCAGGCGAAGCGCGCCCCCGACGAGTTCACCCGCAAGCAGACGCTCAAGGGGGCCGAGCGGTACATCACGCCGGAGCTGAAGGACTTCGAGACGCGGGCCTCGTCGGCCGAGGCGCGGGCGCTCTCGCGCGAGCTGGCGCTGTTTGAGGAGCTGTGCACCGCGGCCGCCGCCCAGACCCGGGCGATCGTCGCCTTCGCCGACGCGGCGGCGGAGCTGGACGTGCTGCTCTGCTTCGCCGACAAGGCGCACCGCCGCGGGTGGGCCCGGCCCGTGATGAGCGGCGAGCCGGTGCTGGTCGTCCGCCAGGGACGCCACCCCGTGCTCGACGAACTCCTCGACGGCAGCGGACGCAGCGGAGACCGGAGCGGGTTTGTTCCCAACGACGTGGAACTGGGCGCGGCCCTCGGTGAGTCACGTTCCTCAAGTGAGCCGGGGCGTAACGCCCCGGAAAGCAACGAAGGAGCGTTGCAGACCGCCCCTCACCTGGCGCTCGTCACCGGCCCCAACATGGCCGGCAAGTCGACGTACATCCGGCAGGTGGCGCTCATCACGCTGCTGGCGCACGCCGGCTCGTTCGTGCCCGCGGAACACGCAACGGTCGGGCTGACCGACCGGATCTTCACCCGGCTCGGCGCCGACGACGCGCTGCACGCCGGGCAGTCGACGTTCATGGTCGAGATGACCGAGACGGCCCGCATCCTGCACCACGCGACGGCGAAGTCGCTGGTCGTCCTCGACGAGATCGGCCGCGGCACGTCGACCCTCGACGGGCTGTCGCTGGCGTGGGCGATCGCCGAAAAACTCTGCGGCTCGGCGCAGCAGCCCGGCCCTCGAACATTGTTCGCGACGCACTACCACGAGCTGACCGACCTCGCCGAGGTGCTCCCGGGGCGCGTGACCAACCTGCACGTGGCGGTGCGCGAATGGGGCGAGGAGATCGTCTTCCTGCACCGCATCCTGCCGGGCGCGACCGACCAGAGCTACGGCATCCACGTCGCCAAGCTCGCCGGCATCCCGGCCGGCGTCGTGAGCCGTGCGCGCGAGGTGCTCTCGTCGATCGCCGTGCAGCACCACGGCCTGGTCGAATCGGAATCCGGCGACGCGAAGGCGTCCACGTCCGCGGCGGGCTCGACGGCGCGGCACGCAACGCGCGGCGATTCGTCGGGGCAGCTCTCGCTCTTCACCGAGTATGTGCCGCACCCGGCGGTGGAGAAGCTGCGCGAGGTGAAGCTCGAAGCGCTGACGCCGCTGGAGGCCTTCGACGCGCTGCGGCGGCTCAAAGAGCTCACCGACACGAAACGCGGCAAAGAGTCTTGATTGGTCTTTCGACGAGACGCGAAGCACCCCCCCCTGCGAGCGTGCCCCGTTCTCCAGCGTTCTCCACGCTCGCTGACGAGGCTGTTGTATCAAGCGGTGTTTTTTCGACGGCTATCGAGTGCGATTCTAT
>CAZZDW010000061.1:5504-20589 GCA_964652945.1 uncultured Phycisphaeraceae bacterium | reverse complement strand
CCCCCTACCCCCCGCGCTCGCGCCCTCCGCGGCGAGGGCGGCGATCGCCTCGCTGTTGAGGCCGTAGCCTTCTTCGAGGCGGTGCGGCACGTACGTCCGCACGTCCGCCGCCGGCTCGAGCGTGCGGAGCATGTGATAGAGGATCGAGGTCGCGGTGATGCCGTCGACGTCGTAGTCGCCGTAGATGACGATGCGCTCGCCGGAGCGGGCGGCGTCGAGCAGCCGGGCGGCGGCGCGGTCGAGGTCGGGGATGAGCGAGGGATCGTGCAGGTGGACAAGCCGCGGATCGAGGAAGCGAGCGGCGATCGTTTCTTCGAGCAGGCCCCGCGCGGCGAGGACGCGCTGGGTGAGCGGCAAGAGCGGCCCGCGTGCAAGCGCCGCCGCCGCGGCACTGGCGCCGGCGGGCGCCGCGCATGAACTTGATCGCTGAAGCCAGCGTGCCGTCCAGCCGAGCATGGCAGAGGGTAGGGCCGTCATGGGTGCGCGTCGGTCAGAGGTTTTCTCCATGCCGCGGAACGCCGCCCGCCTCGCTCCTCGGAACAGGCCACTTACACTTCGGCATGGTCCGACTCAGCAGAATCTACACGAAAACGGGCGACGACGGCACCACCGGCCTGGGCGACGGCACCCGCGTCGGCAAGGCGTGCCCCCGCGTCGAGGCCTACGGCACGGTCGACGAGGCCAACGCCGCGCTCGGGTGCTGCGTCGTCGAGGCGAACCGGCCCGGGCCGAGCGGCAACCCCGTGCTGGCACGCATCGGCGAGATCCTCCGCGACGTGCAGAACGACTTGTTCGACGTGGGCGCCGACCTGTGCTGCCCGATCGCCGACGGCGAGGACGCGGCGCAGCGGCTGCGCGTCGGCGGCGGGCAGACCGAACGCCTGGAGCGGCTGATCGACGAGTCGAACGAGCGCCTCAAGCCGCTGGACAGCTTCGTGCTCCCCGGCGGCACGCCGCTGGCGGCCTCGCTGCACCTGGCCCGCACCATCGTCCGCCGCGCCGAGCGCCTGACCGTCGCGCTGCACGACGCCGAACCGAGCGCGACGAACATGGAGACGGTGCATTACCTGAACCGGCTCAGCGACCTGCTCTTTGTGCTCGGGCGCGTGGCCAACGACGACGGCCGCGGCGACGTGAAGTGGGTGCCGGGCAAGAGCCGCGGGGCGTGACGGTCCGCCGCGTCACTGTGGAACCGGCCCGAAGCCCAGCACCTGCAGCCGGTCGCGGGCCCCGCGCTCGGAGGAGCCGAGGAGCAGGAACGGGCGCGCCGGGTCCGAAATCCGGCGCGGGACGAACTCGCCGGGCATCGCCTGCACGCCCTGTTTGGCGAGCGACGCGGGCGGAGCCGCGGCCGCCGCGTCGCGGAGCGACAGCGCGCGGAACCACACGCCGTCGGGCTGTGCGCACAGGTACGTCCCCGCCGGGTCGCCGCGGGCGGACGGCTCCGCGCCGCCGGCCCATTCGACGGCGTACGTCGACGGCCCCGCCGAGACCGACGAACCCGTGAGCGGGTCGAGCCCGACCATGCCGACCTTCGGCCCCGGCAAGAACCAGATCAACCGCGACGCGGGCGAGGAGGCGAACGCCGTCGACCCGGCCGCGTGCCCCGATTCCCCGCCCGGCTGCGGGGCGGCGACGAGCGCCTGGTACGCGCCCATCAATGTTGCCGCGGGAGAGATCGGCCACCGAGCCCCCCCCACTGCCGCACGCGATGCGTCGTTGTTTGCAAGGTTTGCGACCGAGTCGAGCGGGAACGTGCGCAGCCACAGGCCGTCGCCCGCGAGCGCGGCGGCGTAGAGCGTCGAGCCGTCCGGCGTGATCGCGGGGTAGACCAGCGATTCGCCGGATGCTTCAAAGCGCACCTCGGTCGCCGGGTCGGACAAGTCACGCCGCAGCACGACCTGCCGCGGCTGATCGGCGGCTTCCTGCACGCTGTACACCAGCGAGGGCGAATCGCCTCCGTTCGACGAGGCCCCGAACGCGGCGTGCGCAGCGACGGCCTCGCCCTGCACGAGCCATGTCACCTCGCCGGTCAAGAACGCCGCATACCCGATCCAGCGCGAGCCGTCCGGCCTCGGGCACTCGACCAGAAAGCCGCGTGCATCGGCCGAGCGCCCGAGCAGCAGACCGGCCGGAAGGTTCGCCGAGGGATCGTCGAGCCGGCGGAGCTTGTCGCGCCCACCTGCGGCGGCGGGCAGGATCTCGTAGATCGCCAGCCGCGTCCCCATCGGGGGCGTCGCGTCCGGTTCGCCCAGCACCGCGTCCCACGTCGGGGATCGTCCCTGCTGCACGACCATGTGCCGCCCGTCGGGAGCGATCAGCGGCAGGACCATGCCGTCGAACGGCACCTCGCCCAGCGGCTCCACGGCGAACGTCACCCGCGACTGCGACGTGTTGTCCGGGTCGATCGGCCGATTGAGTGCACCGCCGCTCCCCACGCCGATCGTGCCCGCGGCACCCGAGCCGCCGCCCATGAGCGCATCGCTCCGCCGATACAGCCCCGGCTCCGGGCGCGGGTCTTCAGTCACGCACGCACCGAGCAACATCGAGCCGAACACCGCCGAGGAGAGGAGCAGCGCTCCCGCGCTTCCCCTGGCGAAGCGGTGAACGCCGCGTTCGTCCGGTGCTGAACAGGTCGGGCCGTGCATCATTCCGTGTCCGTCTCCCGGGCCTACTTGATCTTCTCGATCTCTTCGGCCTTCGTCTCGGCCTTGGCGTCGTTCTTTGAATCGCCCTTGGCCGGGACCGGCGGCGGACGCAGCTCGTCCTGCAGTTCGTGCAGACGCTCGCGGTCCTGGGCGTTGATCTCGTCGGCCTCCTCCGGGTTCTCCACCACGATCGGCGTGATGAACGCCACCACCTCCGTGCGGCTCTGGACTTTCTCCGTCGAGCGGAAGATGCCGCCGATCAGCGGGATGTCGCCGAGGAGCGGGATCTTGCGCTTGATGTCCGAGTCCTCGGCCTTGAGGATGCCCGAGAGGACCACCGTCTGCCCGTTCTGCACGATCAGGTGCGTGGTCGTCTCGCGCCGGTCGACGATGAAGCCGCCGAAGAGCGTCTGCTGCGGCTGGATCGACGACAGCTCGAGGTTGATCCGCAGGTCGACCTCGCGCTTGGGCGTGATCCGCGGGCGGACCCGCAGCTGCAAGCCCACCGCGCGGTAGTCGAACGACTGCACGACGTTGCCCTGGTCGGTCGTCTGGCTGTCGGTGATGAACGGGATGTCCTGGCCGTCGAAGAACTCGGCCTCCTGGTTGTCCGACGTGTAGATCCGCGGCTCGGAAAGGATGTTCACCGCGGTCTTCTGCGCAAGCGCCTGCAGCAGCACGTTGAGGTTCACCCCGACGTCGAGCACCGAAGCGTCAAAGAGGCCCGGGAGCAGGTTGTTCTTGGTGCCGGTGAATGTGTCGTTGCCAGTCCCCGAGCCGATCGAGACGGCGTTGTCCGGGTTGGTCGGGGTGATCGGCAGCGACGAGAAGCGCAGGCCAAGGGCCGTCTCGTCGTCGAGCGTGACGGCGGCGATCACCGCCATCAGCAGCACCTGCCGTCCGGGGCGGTCGAGCTGCTCGATGATCGACGCCAGCGCGTTGGTGTACTCCGGCGGCGAGAGGATCATCAGCGCGTTCTGCCGCCACACCGGTACGATGCGGATCTTGGAGACAAGGTTGGACGCGCCGGCCGTCTCGGTCGGCGGGCGCGCCCGCTGCCACCAGAAGGTCATGGTCTGCGGCGAAGAGTTCTGGTTCTGGTTCTGGCTCGTGGTCGAATCGGAATCGGAGGCGAACGGCGACGCCGCCGAATCGTCGCTGGAGAGGCCCGTTTCGACGCGGTTGATCTGCGCCAGCGTCCCTTCCTGCGAGAGCAGCGCGTTGAGCTGCTCAGCCAGCTCGTCGGCCGTCGCGTGCTTGAGCTCGACGATCTTGGGCAGGCCGGCGGTCTGCGGCTGGTCGAGGTCCTCGATGATCTTGTCGATCACCGAGAGATGGTCGGGGCTCTTGGAGAGGACCACGAGCCGCGACGCCTCGGGGATCGCCTGGAAGGAGAACTGCCCGTACAGCCGCGTGCCGCCCTGGCTGCTGGTGTTGTTGTTCCCGCCGCCGCTCGATGAGCCCGCGCCGAAGAGCCCTTCGAGGAGGTCTTTCACCTTGACGGGGTCGGAGTTCTTCAGCTCGTACGTCCGCGGGATGACCGCTTCTTCCGGCAGGGGCTTGTCCCACGAGTTGGCGATCTGGCTGGCGATCTGCTCGAGGACCGCCGGCTCGGCGAGCACGGTGATGGAGTTCTGCTGCGTGTTGGCGGTGACGCGGAGGTTCTCGGTGTTGCCTGCGGTTGTGCCGTCGTTGTTGTTATTGTTCCCGCCGCGGTTCCGACGGTTATTGTTGTTCCCGCCGCCGCCGAAGAACACGATCCCGCCCCCGCCGCCGCCCTGCCCGCCGGGCTGATTGCCGCCCTGGCGGTTGTTAGCGTTGGCGTCGCTGCCGAAGAGCTCCTTGATGTTGGCGGCGATCTGCGTCGCGTCGGAATAGCGGAGCTGGAAGGTCCGCACCTCGAGCGCCGTCGCCGAGGGCTGGTCGAGCGAGTTGAAGAGGCGTTCGAGCCGTTGTAGGAGGGCGACGTTGCCCATCACGACGACCTGATTGGAATCGACGTCGACGAAGTACTTGGCGAAATCCGGCAGCGTGTCCTTGATGATGTCGCCGATGTTCTCGACCGACGAATGGTGGAACGCGTAAACCTTCTGGAACATTGTGCCGAGATCGGTCCGCTCCAGCACTGACTGGTTCGGCCCCAGCACGGGCACGTCCTGGCGGTTCACCTCGGCCAGGTCGCGCAGCAGCACGAGGTCGGGCGTCTCCACGACGGCGATGCCGGCCTGCTGCAGCGCCATCACCACCAGGTCGAGCGCCCGCGCCCGCGGGATCGGCTTGTCGTTGACGATCGTGATCCGCCGCGTCAGCACGTCCGGCTGCGGCAGCACGACCTTGCCCGTCGACTCGACCAGGAACGGCAGCACCTGATCGACCGAGACGTTCTTGAACGCCAGGACCGTCGTGCCCTCGGGCGCGACGCGCCGGCCGAGGTCGTCGACCCGCTCCTTCGCCGGTTCGGCCGGCGTGGACGGGGGCGCGGAGTTCTCCTGCGCCAGCAGCAGCGGCGCGGAGAGCGTGAGCGCGACGGGCGCGAGCACGAGCAATGAACGGACGATCGACTGCCGCATCAGAAAGACTCCGGAGTGCTGGAATCCGAGGGGGAAGAGGCCGGGGAGGCATCGGACGGGGCGGGCTTGGCCGGCGCATCCGGCACGACCACCTCGTTCCGCTGGAAGATCTCGACGTCGAACTCGCGGCCGCGCCACTCGAGCCGCGCCGACCACGGCGCGTCGAGCGAGACCAGCCGCACGCCGCCGTGCTCGGGCTCGTCGGCGGTCAGCCGCGTGCCGTCGTTGAGGTAGACCGCGCCGTTGACGACGTAGAGGATCGCCGGCCCGCCGTAGCTCGACGGCGGGGGCGGGGCGCTCGGCGTCGCCGGGCGATGGTCGACCACCGGCGGCGGCGGCGCGGGGGGCTCGGGCACGAAGAAGAGCGACCTGCCGCGGAACTGCGCCCGCGCGTTCTCCAGGCCGTCTTTGAAGCGCGACAGCGCGCTCTGCACGTGCTCGTCGGCGTCGGGCGAAGACTCGGCAAGCGCCGCACCGACCGTCCACGTGCGCACGATCGGGCGGGCCATCCAGCAGGCGACGCCGACGGAGACGACGACCAGCGCCAGCACGGCCCAGCCGACGCGGTGCTCCTTGCCCCACGCCCATCCGGCGATCGGTGATGTCGTTGGTCGCATCGGCGTCATGCGGCGGCGTGCTCCGGGAAAGTCGTGGTGCGTGCGCTCAAGCTCAAACCGAGAAGCCACGCGGCAGGTTCCATCGTCCGCGCCTGTTCGCCGCCTTCCTGCGCGGCGCTCGGATCGGGCTCGGCGTCGTGCGGCTCACCAACCGGTGCATCAGCCGGCGCGTCCTCTTTCGGCTGCGCGGCTGGCGCGGGCTTGGCGGGCGCGGGCGCTTGCCGCGGCGCGACCGCCGGCACCCACGCCTCGGCGACGATCTCGGCGCGGAGCGCCCGGCCGCGACCGGTGTTCGACGAGCCGCGCGACGCGCCCGAGCCGGGCCGATCGATCCGCACCCGCTGCACACCGACGATCTCCGGCGAGGCCTCGAGGTCCGCCACCACCGCGGCGATCACGTCCGGGTCCGCCTCGAACTCGATGTCGAGCGTCAGCCGCAGCACGCGCCCGCCCGTGCCTCCCCCTGCCGCACCAACACTCGTTGAAACACCCAGGATCGCGCGGGCGTCCTCGTCGCGCATGTTGGCCTGCCGCTCGGTCAGCGCCGGCGAGGCGACGCCGTGGTGCGTCAGCACGTCGTTGACCGCCGTGTACACCGCCTCACGCCGCAGCGCCGGGTCGCCCGGCAGGTACGGCTTGCCGAAGTACGTCAGCGCCCCGATCGCGTTGCGTCCGTGCTGCGAATCCGGCCGCGTCAGGCTGTCGAGCTCGGCGACCGCGGCTTCCAGCCCGTCGGCACGCACCGACAGCCGGCTGGTCCACGTGAGCAGCGGCTCGACGAGCCCGAAGTAGAGGCCGCAGAAGAACACGAACAGCGCGCCCCACCTCGCCGCACGCGGCAGGCCGCGGTAACGGGTCATCAACGTGTCGGTCAACGAGCCGTTCATGAGCCGCCCCCTTCCTTGAGCGCTTCCTGCATCCGCGTCTTGCACTTGGCGGCTTCCTCGTTCAGCCGCGCCTTCACCGCGGCGTCCTGCTCTTTGGCGGCGGCGGCGGTGCGCTGCGCCCACTCGCGCATCGCGGTCGTGCGGTCCATCGCGGCGATCTGCGCGTCCGTCAACGCCGCGGGCGCTTCGGCCGGCTGACGCGCCGACTGACGCACGCGATCGGGGCGGACGCTCCCGCTCCCGTCGCCGCTTTCACCCCCGCCGCCGGCGGCCGGCGCGGCATCTTCATTATTTGAAGCGCCACGCGGCGCTCGGCTGAACGATCGGCCGCCGTCGCCGCGCGACGGGCCGGCGCTCGCGCCGGCGCTGCTGATCGAACGGCGCGCCGGCGACCGCGCGCCCGTCGGCGTCGTGCCCGTGCCGGGCGCGGTCTCGACGCCGTAGAGCCGCACCGCCAGCGATTCTTCGGCGTAATCATCCAGCCGCGTCGCCGTCAGCAGCGGCGCGCCCACCTTGGCCCGCAGTTGAAACTCGACACCTCTGCCCGAGCGCGCCGCGTCGACCGACGGCGTGATGACGCCGGTGAACACGCCCGAGTCGGCGAGGTTGCGGCTGAAGGCGGTGACGAGCTCCGCCGATTCGGCATTGCCGCGGACGACCAGCCCGTCGCCGGTCGAGAGTTCGAGCGAGTCGACCACCACGCCGACCGGCGCTGCACGCGCCGCATCGGCCATCAGCTTGCTCATCGGCCAGCGCGACAACCCGAGCAGCTTGGTGTACGCCGAGCGCCGCCGCGCCTCGTCGAGGCGCTCGCGCAGCTCGGATTCCGAGCCCGCGCGGGCCTGCAGGACGGCGAGCCTGCCCGCCGCGACCGCCAGCGGCACAAGCAGCAGCGCCGCGACGCACGCCGCCGCCACCGCCGCGCCCACCCGAGGCTGCGCGAGCCGCTCCACCAGTTGCCGCATCGGCGCACGCGGCGCTCTCGGCGCCAGGGCGCTCATGCCGGCCAGCCCGGCCAGCGCCGGGTCGCCGCTCGAGCCCAGCGCCGCCGCCGCCGCCGCCAGGCCGAACACCGCCGGGTCGACGTGCAGCGAGCCCAGCGCACTCGGCGAAGACACCACCGTCAGGAGCGAGGCCGGTGCGGCGCCGGTGTCTTTTCGCGACGACGCCCGCGCTTTGATGTGCGAGCGATCGACGCCCGTCGCCTGGCACGTCTCGGCGACGATCGGTTCGGCCTCGCCGGGCGCAACGCGGACGACGCGCGCCAGCGTGCCCCGCTCGCCGCGCGCGACGATGGAGACCACACCGGCCGCCGGGTCGGCCCAGCCCATCGCGCCGTGCCCGTTCGTCGCGGCCGTGCCCTCGGCGCTGGCGGCGAGCGCGAGCAGCGCGGCAAGAGCCGCGGGGACGCTCGTCCAGCTCTCCGGCGTGAGCGAGAGCGGCGCGCCGGGATGATCCGAACCCGCGAGCCACCCCGCGACGAGCACGCCGCCCAGCAGCACGCCGGCCGACCGCCGGTGCGCCCCGCCGCCGTCCGCCGCCGAATCCGTCGGCAGCTCCGATTCGGCGATGAGCGCCAGCGCCCCGGCCAGATCGTCGCCGCCGCCCATCGCGCCAAGCTCGGCCGCGCCCGCGGCAAACTTCGCGACCGTGCGTCCGACCGGGGCGATGCGCACGACCCGCTTGACGCGGTGCGTTTTCAGCAGGTTGGCCAGCGCGGCCGCATCGCCAGCGCCCAAGAACTCGGCCGCGAGCACGCGGAACGCGCCGAGCCCGGGGCCGTCGCGCTCGACGACCACCACGCGGCGTTCATCGCCGACGTCATGAACGCCCGCCACGCGGGCGCCGGGGCCGCCGACAAAGGGAACGGCCGGCCCCCGGGAAGCAGGCGAAGAAGTTGTTGAACGGTTCGTCGGTCTCATCTTGGCGTTTCGGTGATGCTCGCGGCTGTCAAACGGGAAAAGACGGGAAAGGGGGAGAGGAACTATCGAACCAGCAGGTCCGTGATCGTGATCGGCAAGGTCGAACGATCGACCGTCGCCGAGATTTCAACCTCCGCCCCCGTCGCCTCGTCCCGCCCGCGGCAGACGATCGTGTACACGTTCGACCGCACGTCGAACAGCTCGTACAGGCTCGCCAGCGTGCTCCGTGATACCGACGGGATGTCCAGAAGATCCACCATCGACGTAAAACCCTGCGAGCGCGAGTTGCGCTCATAGATGATCGCGTCGGCCATCGCCGGCCCGATCTGCGCCAGATACTCCAGCGTCTGCTCGTCCACGGTGTTGATGTTGACCTTGCCCGGCAGGGTCGGGCCGGGGGCTTCTGTATCTTCGCCCTCTGACTCGTCGACCTCCGCGATCTCGCACTCTTCCAGCAGCAGCGCGAGCTGGTCGTTGGTCAGCTCCGCCGGGGGCGACCTCAACTGCACGCCGTCGGCCTGCGCGAGCTGCGTCAGGTTGGTGCTGATGAAGTCGGCCAGGGTGGTGCCGGCAGCGCCGTGCGCGACGATCACCTGCGCCTGCGTGGCGTCCACGCCGAGCCGCTGCTGCACGTCCGACGCCTCGGCGGTGACAAGGTTCAGCCGGGGCCGGCCCGAGACCCCCAGGCCGCCGTATTGCAGCCGCGCCGAGCGGGCCGTGAGATACCGCGACCAGCCCGCGTCGAGCCGGCCGTCGGCGTTGTCGCGCGGGTACGACATCGAGCCGTCGTCCTCGTTGGGATCCAGCCGGCTGTCGAGGTTGGTGTCCTCGTTGCGCACATACTCCGGCAGGACGTCGCGCACCAGCTCCAGCTCCTCCAGCGTCCGCGCGCGCGCGTTCCGCGGCTCGTACGGGTACCGCATCGACAGATACTGTCCCACCTCGGCGCCGAACGGGTTCGCGTCCTCGTCGGCGTCGATCCAGTCGAGGATCGCGTCGATCATGCCGGGGTCGGTATAGGGGACGAGCGCCCAGTCGGCGGCGGTGAGCGAAGAGATGTTGAGCTTGGCGTGCTCGTCGATCGGGCCGTCGACCGTTAGCGGGAAGCGCGTGTGCGTGATCGACCACGTCGCCTCGACGCGGCTCCGCCCGCCGCGGCTTCCCCGCGCAAACGAGCTCCCCCCATCGCCGGCCGTGACCTGCCCGTCGCTCATGATCGCCCCGTGCGAGACGCCGGCCATGTCGTCCTCCACCGTGTACGCCGAGGAATAGTCCGGCGAGACCGTGTTGAAGGCCAGCTGCGCGATCGTCGCCTCAACGCCGGCGCGGGCGGCCCAGTGGGCACGAAGATGCGCAACCACCTCGCGTCCGTCAGCCGCCGACCGAAAAGCCGCCCGCTCAATGCCCAGCAGCACAACCGCCGCGAGCACGACGGCCCAGAGCACGAGGAACGTCGCGAACGACCGGCACATGCGCACGCCGCGAGAGAATGATGCTGATGGTGATGATGAACGCCGCGGACTCATCGGCCGCCACCTCCTCCCGCGCCGCCGCCGCCGCCGCCGCGTGCGCCGCCGCTGCCGCCACCACCCGAAGGGCGACCGCCTCCGCCTGTTCCGCCGCCCGGCGTGGGTGCGCCGCCCGGCCGCCCCGGCGTTCCGGGGCGCGCCCCCCCACTCCCACCACCACCGCCACCCCGGCCGCTTCCACTGCCGCCGCCGCCGCTGGAACCGCTGCCGCTCCCGCTCCCGCCGCTGTCGCTTGCATCTTCAGACGTCGAGTCGTCGGTTGCCGATTCGTCCTCCGGCTCACCGGTCGGATACGGCGTGCGGTCGAGCGCGATCGTGCGCCGGATCGTGGCGAAGACCGGGCGGTTGCCGGTGCTCATCGCCGTCACCGTCACGCGGACGGCGTGCGGGTAGCCGTAGTCGTCGCTGTCCCACGTCTCGTACCAGTTCTGGCTGTCCATCGCCTCGATCGAGAGAGACGTGATCCCGTCGCAGATCGGCGAGGCGACGCCGCCCGCGTCGTAGGCGTTGTCCGCCGTCGGATCGACGCGCCGCCAGAGCGTCATGCCCGGTGAACCGCTGCCGCGCCCGGCGCGGGCAAAGGACTCATCCGTGCGCACGAGGCGGTACTGCACCTCGCGCGTCCCGGCCTCGTTAATATTCGCCTCGACGCCATCGCCGCGGACGGGCGCAAGCGAACGGCTGAAGACCAACAGCTCGTCGCGGGCGTCGCCGTTCCTTATCCCGTCACCGCCGTCGTCGGTGATGAGCACGCGGGAGAAGAGCAGGTTGGGGTCGCGCACGGTCGTCGTGACGTCGGCGGCGATGCGCGACGCCGCCAGCTCGGCCCGCGCGAACGCCTCGCGCCGGGCGGCGGTGTCGTCGCGCGAGCGGACCGTCTTGATGACCGCCGAGGCCGTCGCCCCCGCAAAGAGCGCCAGCAAAATCGACGAGACGATCAGCTCGATGAGCGTGAAGCCGGCGCGCGTGCCTGTTTTTTCGGCACCTGCACACGCTCGCTCACGCTCGCGTCTCGTGTGAGAATGCCAAGAACGATGTTGATCGCCACGGAGCGTCATAGCGGCCGCTCCACGGTGGTTTCGGGGATGCGCTCGGGGTCGGGGTCGCCCCCTTCGACGCCGGTCTGCCGCGGCGCGACGAGCGTGCGGAGCGCCACCTGCCGCTCACCGCCGGGCGTATGCCACACAACTATCGCGCTCACGCGATACGCGTCGCCCCCCGAGCCGGAGCCGGCGATCTCCACGCGGTAGCGGAACCGCGCGAACGGCTCCTCGCATTCTCCTTCGACGGCGTAACGGCTGGCGTAGTTGTCCGGGCCGCGCGCCAGGACGAGGTTGAGCTGCTCGTCGGCGAGCATCGCGGCGGTCGCCATGTCCTGCCCGCCGCGCTGCGCGAGGATCGACCGCGACGCCAGCCCGATCACCACCGCCAGCGCCACGCCGAGCAGGATGCCCGCGATGAGCACGTCGACGAGCAGGAACCCGCCGCGCGTGTGCGAATAATGGCGAGCGCCGACTACCACGGGTCGAAGCTCCTCCCTTGCGCGTCCAGATCGACCAGCCGCGACTCTCGCAGGGCCCGGCCCGCACGCGACGGCTCCACCTGCTCGGCGACGCTCGCCGCGGCGTTCTCCGGCAGCTCCACGCGCCACGTGCCGGCGTTCCGCCCCGCGCCTTCTTCAGACGGCACGAGCACGAAGGCGATCATCGGCCGTCCCTCGCCGAGCCCCGCGCCCGCGACATCGACGATGAACCCGGCCGTGTCCAGCGAGCGCGTCCCCAGCGTCCCCGAGCCGACGCGGAGCAGCTCGAGCTGCACCCCCGGCGCGAGCACGTCCGGCCGCCACTGCACGACGGTCTGGCCGTTGAGTACCTGCTCGCGCTGCACGAGCATCGTGAGCCGCGCCGCCTCGGCGTCGTACTGCACCGCGACGCTCTCATGCCTCAGTGCGCCGCGCTCCGCGGCCTGGGTCAGCAGGTCGCGCACGGCCATCGCCTCCTGGCGGGCGCGTGCCGCGCCGAACCCCGCCGTCCGCGGCAGGATCACGCCCGCCAAAATCCCCAGCATCACAATGACAACAAGAATCTCCAGCAGCGTGAAGCTGCGCAAAGTCATGCGCGCAGGCCCGCGCCGCCTCGTGCCCCCCCGCCCAGCCGCGTGTTGCCGGCACGACCTTGTCAACGCCGTCTGCTCCTCTTGCTCAATCGACGACCGTCAGCAACTCGTGAATCACGGCGCGATCACATCGGCGTTCTCGCCGTCGCCGCCCGGCTGGCCGTCGGCGCCGTACGAGACCACGTCGAAGTCGTACGTGTTCTTCTGTCCGGGGATGAGCAGCATGAACTTGTTCCCCCACGGGTCGAGCAGGTCGTCGGCCTTCTGCACATACGGCTGCCAGTTGGCCTCCTCGATATTCGCCGGGCGCACCCACAGGATGTCGATCCCCGAGCCGGGCTCGGGGTGCCCGTGGTCGGCGATGAAGCTCGCCATCGCCTTGGCCAGGCTCGAGGCGTTGCTCTTGGCGACCGCCTGCTTGCCCTTGCCGATGTTGCTGAGGAGCCGCGGCGCGATCACCGTCGCCAGGATGCCGATGATCACGATGATGACGATCGCCTCGATGAGCGTGAACCCGCGGCGGGCCACGCCGCGACGCCGGAGACTCAAAGACGAAGAGTTGTTCAGTCTGTTCTGCATGGTGTCGTTCACTCCGGTCACGCTCGCTCCGTTCTGAAAATATGTTGGCTCCACTCACACCGCCTGCACCGCGTCGGCCAGTTGCAGCAGCGGCAGCAGAATAGACAGCATAATGAACCCCACCATCACCGCCGCGATGATCACCAACAGCGGCGGCAGGATCGTCGTGAACGCCTTCACGCTCGTCTCCGTCCGATCCTCGAAGACCGACGCCGCCCGCGTCAGCATCTGCGGCAACCTTCCCGACCGCTCCCCCACGCTGATGATCTGCACCAGCATCGGCGGGAACTGCCCCGACTGGTCCATCGGCTCGGCGATCGTGCGCCCCGCCGAGACCTCGTCGCAGACATGGTCGATCACCGCCTCCAGCTCGCGGTTGCCCAGCGTCGCCCGCGTCGAGCGCAGCGCCGTCACCACCGGCAGCCCCGCCGAGGTGAGCGTGCCCATCGTCCGCGTAAAGCGGGCCACGGCCACGTCGCGCAAGAGCCGCCCGAGCACCGGCACGCGCAGCGCAAAGCGGTCGATCTTCCGGCGGGTCTGCGGGTCTCGCCGCGCCGACCGCCAGCCGATAAACGCCCCGCCGAGCGCGAGGCCGATGAGCCACCAGTACGCCGCGAAGAAGTCCGCCGTCCCCGCGACGATCCGCGTGGGCAGCGGCAGCGCCGCCCCCCCCTCCACGCCGCCGATCTGCCCCTGCACGCTGTTGAGGATGTTCGGCACGATGAACGTGACGATGACGACGATCGCGACGACGATGAGCGCCCCGATGATCGCCGGGTACATCAGCCCCGACAAGACGGCGCGGCGGACCTTGACATCACGATCGAGCAGCACCGCGCCCTGATCGAGCACCGTGTCGAGCCGCCCCGACGCCTCGCCCGCGCGGATCAGCCCGACGGTCAGCTCATCAAACGGCGGCCCCCACGACTGGGCGGCGTCGGCGAGCGACCGGCCGTGCTCGACCTCGTGGAGGATGTGGGTGAGCATCGCCCGCTGCTTGGCCGAGTGGACCTGCCGCTCGATGGTGCGGAGCGCCTGCACGATCGGCAGCCCGGCCTGGAGGGCCGTCGCGACCTCGCGGATGAACGAGGCGAACTCGACCCGCGACATCGCGGAACGATGTTTACGAACACTACCGACCTGCTGCGCCGGCGCGGCCGGAGGACGGGTATTGGCTGCCCCGTTCGTGGCCGCGCGGGCCGCGCCGTTTGATGCGGCCTTGGCCGACGAGAGTTCCTGCAGCGCCGTCGGCGTGATGCCGCGTTGGCGGAGCAGCCGCACGGCCGTCGCCCGGTCGGGCGCGTCGATCACGGCCGCGCCGCCTGGCGCGGCACCGGCCGAAGGAAGAGATTGGTACGAGAACGTGGGCACGCGCCGGGCAACTCCTTCTGATCTTTTCATCGACACGCCGTACGGCGGGGGAGCACGAGTGTGCGCCGCCGGAGACGACCGTTACGCGGCCGGCGTGTCGAACTCCTCGACGTCCTGCGTGGAGCGGAGCACCTCGTCGATGGTGGTCTCGCCCGCGGCCGCCTTGAGCAGCCCGTCGCTCCGCATCGTCACATGATCGCTCGCGGCCGTCGCCAAGAGCTCCAGCCGGCTCGTGCGCCCCGCGGTGATCGCGGTGCGCGTCTTCGTCTGCACGGTGAAGACCTCGTAAAAACCGATCCGGCCGCGGAACCCGGTATGATCGCACTTGTCGCACCCGCGGCCGACCGTTTCCAGCTCGCCGGGAAAGAGCGCCTTCTCCGCGTCGCTCAGCCGGTGCAGCAGCGCCTCGGCGATCGGGGCCTTGGCCGTGCAGTGCGGGCAGAGCCGACGCCCGAGCCGCTGGGCGAGAATCCCCTCCAGCACGCTGGCGACCAGGAACGGCTCGGCGTCCATGTCGAGCAGCCGCCCCACGGCCGACGCGGCGTCGTTGGTGTGCAGCGTCGAGAAGATCAGGTGCCCGGTGAGCGCCGAGCGGATCGCGATGTCGGCCGTCTCGTTGTCGCGGATCTCGCCGACCATGATGACGTCGGGGTCCTGGCGGAGGATCGCGCGAAGGCCCGTGGCGAACGTCAGGCCGCGGTCGGGGTTGACGGGGATCTGGTTCACGCCGCCCAGCTCGTACTCGACGGGGTCTTCGATCGTGATGATCTTGAGCGATGGGTCGTAGAGCTTGGTGAGCGCCGCGTAGAGCGTGGTGGTCTTGCCCGATCCGGTGGGGCCGGTGACC
>CAZZDW010000061.1:0-5494 GCA_964652945.1 uncultured Phycisphaeraceae bacterium | reverse complement strand
CCGGTGACGAGCACCATGCCGTGCGGCAGGTCGATGAGCCGCTGCATCGACGCGCGGTCGGAGGCGCGCATGCCCAGCGTCTCAAGATCCAGATTGATCGCCTGCTTGTCGAGGACGCGCATGACGACCGACTCGCCGTAGATCGTCGGCACCGTCGAGACGCGGATGTCCACCTTCCGCCCCTCGAACCGCAGCGAGATGTGCCCGTCCTGCGGCACGTACCGCTCGGCAATATTCATCCCCGCCATGATCTTGATGCGGCTGGTGATCGCCGGCTGCAGGTGCTTGGGCGGGCTGTTGCGCTCGCGGAGCACGCCGTCGATCCGGTACTTGACCGCCAGCGAGCGTTCGAACGGCTCGACGTGGATGTCGCTGGCCCGCTCGCGCACCGCCTCGAGGATGATCAGGTTGACGAGGTTGATCAGCGTCGGCTCTTGGGCCATCCGCTGCACGTCGGCCGCGTCGACGGCCTGGAGATTCGCCGAGAGATCATCACCCGCGTCATCCCCGCCGCCGAGCCGGGCGGCCATCTGGGCCGCGGTCGCGCCGAAGCCCGACCGCAGCATCACGTCGAAGACCGCCTGCGTCACGCCGACACGGCGGACCGGCCGTTGCGCAAGAATCGAGACTTCGTCGGCTGCAACGAGATCCGCCGGATCGACCATCGCCAGGGAAACCCCCCCTTCCCCGTCTTCATGGAGCGCAAACGGCACCGCCCGCAGGCGCACCGCCTGCTCGGCCGTCAGCAGAGCCGCGGCCTTGGGGTCGATCTCGGGTGGCGCTTCGAGCGGGCCGTCCTGTGGCTCGGCCGCGTGGGCCGGTTCGCGCCCATCGTCGAGCACACCGGCCCCGTTTTCCACGACGGCCGCCCCGGTACCGTGCCCGTGCGAGCGGAGGCCATTGCCCCCCCGCGCCGGGCCCGCCACCGCGGCAGCGTATCCGTCCCCGTTCTGTCCTCGGCTGCCCTGCGTCATTGCACGTCCTTGTACCCTTGTCGCGTCCCGGCGTTGCCGTTTCTCCGCCGCCGTTGACGCTGGAGGGGCCTTCCCGGCGTGAACATGAAATAACCAGCCGAGCGCACGGCCGATCCTTACCGATCAACGCCGCAGCTCGACGGATATTTCGCCAGACCCACGTCCCCCTTGGTTATTCTTCGGTTTCAGGGTTCCCGAACTGGATCCTCGGGTCCACCGGCGGTTCCATCTCGGGCGGCTGCGGCAGGCTTTGGGCCTGCTCCGGCTTGAGCAGCGCCCGGAGCTTGGCGTCGGCGTTCTCCTCCAGCTCCCGACGCCGCCGGAGCAGCCCGTCGACGCTGTTCTCGTCTTCCTGCCCGTCCCCGTTGCTGACCGAGATCTGGATGCTCCCGCCCCCGAGAAACCCGGCGTTCACCGTGTTGTTCTCCTCGCGTTTCAGCCACGCGGCCTCCAGGTCCTTGTTCACGCTGTCCAGGTCGCGCTGAACCGAACCCTTGAGCGCCTCCACCGCCGTGCGCTGCGTCGCGTCGAGGTCCGTCATGCCCAGTGCCGTATCCACGTGCCCGAGCGCCCACGACGGCTTGCCGTAGATCCGCGGGAAGGTCTTGACGCGCACACGCTCCGCGAACCGCTCGGCGTACTCGGCGGGCAGCATCCCCTCGATCCTGCGGGCGTACTGCAGGTTGGCGTCCCGTACTTTCTTGGATTGTTCCTGCCGCTGCTGCGCCTGCTCCATCAGCTTGCCGAAATCCAGCGTCCCCGGCTGAATCGGCGCTGCCTTCTGATCCGCCTGACGCTCCACCAGCAGCCGGTCCAGCTCGACCGCGTACTGGTCCAGCGTCGGCGAGAGTGCTTCCTGCGTCGCCGCCGGCAGTTCGAGCTCGTTGACCAACTGAACGACGTCGACCTGCTCGCCGGCCAGGAACCCCTGCGAGAGTTCCTGCTCACGCCGCCGATCACGCTGGATCCCCGGCCACTGCTCCGCCTGCGCAGGCGTCAGCATGGCCTTGAAATCTTCGAAGAACTTCTTCTCCGCGGCTTCCGCCTTCGTCGCCGTCTCGGTCATCATCGAAAAGAACGTGTCCAGGTTGATGCCGCCCCCTTCCTGCTGCTGCTTGCTCGCGGCTTCCTGCACCTCCTCCAGCTTCTTCTGCGCCGCCTCCGACATCGCCCGGACTTCTTCGAGGTACGCGTCGTAGATCGCGTCCACCGCCACCTGCTGATCGTCATCGAGCGCCAGCCGTTCGGCGTAGCGTTTGAGATCACCCCTGGTCACGCTGGCGCCGATGCCGCCCGGCCCGAACTGCCCACCACCACCCACGGTGCTGATGGTCCTCGTCGTCGTCACGATGTTCTGCGCGCACACCGCTCCCGCGGCAACGCCCGCCGCAACCGCCGCCAACACCCGGCCGACCCGTCCAAGTCCATGTGCCGTCTTCATCCGATGCCTCCTGACCTGTGGCACGGCCCGCCCCGCGCACCCCGCGCCTGATGAACCAGGACGCACACGCCGGCCAACTCCGTCAGAAAAACATCCGGCCGCCGTAGATTGATCACGCCGCCTCATTCCGCCTCGGGCTCGGACGGCCTGGGCGGGATCTTTTCGGCCTGCGACGGGCTGAGCAGCGCCCGCAGCTTGCCCTCGGTAGCCTCCTCAAGCTCCCGGCGCTGCTTCATCAATCCGTCGAAACCGCCTCGATCGTCCTTCGGCTTGTCTTCGCTCTGGATCGCGATCTGGATCGCGTTGCCGCGCCCGGTGAACAGGCCCTTGCCCGAGGCGTTGTCCTCCTCGCGCTGCCGCCACGCCGACTCCATCGCCTTGTTCAGGTTCTCCAGCTCGCGCGCGACCGACTCCTTCATCGATTCGACCGCCGTCCGCTGCGCGGCGTCCAGATCATCGAGCTTCAACGCGGCGTCGATCGCCCGCAGCGCCCACGACGGCTCGCCGTAGATCATCGGGAACGTCTTCTGCCGCACCATCTCCGCGAAGCGGTCGGCCTGGTCGGACGGCAACACGGCGGCGATCTTTCGGCCGTACTGCAGGTTCATCTCCCGCACCTTGTTGGAGTATTCCCACGATTCCTTGGACCGCCGCAGCATCTCGGCGAAGTCGCTTGTCGAGCCACGCTCCCGGATCGCCTCGCGGTGGCTCTGGCGTTCGGCCAGGACGCGGTCGAGGTCGAGCGCGTACCGCTCGACGATCGGGTCGACCTCGGCCCGCGCCGCCGCGCCGAGCCCGAGCTGATCGACGATCTCGACAAGGTCCACGCTCTCGCCCGCGAGCTGGCCGGCGAGCAGCTCACGCTCGCGCCGTTTGTCCCGCTCGAGCTTGGGCCACAGCTCGGCCTGCTCGGGCGTGAGCATCGCGCGGACATCCTCGAAGAGCCGCTTGTCGGCCGCCCCGGTTTTGGCGGTCCATTTACGCAGGGCGGCGAAGACCTCCTCGGCGTTCACCGGGCCGCCGTCGCTCGGCGCCGCGTCCGGCCGCCGCTGCAGCGTTTCGATCTGCGCACGCAGCGCCCGCGACATCGAGCGGTATTCCTCGGTGTACCCGTCAAAGAGCGCGTCGAGCGCCAGCCGCTGATCCTCGGTCAGCGACAGCCGATCGGCGTACCAGTCCAGCTCGCGGTGACTGACGCCGGGGATGAGCTCGCCGATGCCTCCCCCGGCGGCGTCGGCCGGCTGAGCCGTTGCCGCGGGCTCGGCCTCCGCCGGCGGCGCTCCCGCGAGCGCCGGCGGGCCGATCGCCGCCGCCACAAAGAACACCGCCGCCCCGCCGACCTGGTTCAACACACGCTGTGCGCACATGGAACGTTCCTCCCGTCAGGATGCACGAGCCACGTGTACCGCTTCGCGCCGATCCAAGATGCACAAGAACACACGCTACGGCTTCTTGACGCCGTCCTTGGGTTCTTCGGGCTTCGCCGGGATCTTCTCGGCCTGCTCCAGGCTCAGGAGCGACCGCAGCTTGGGGTCGAACCGCAGCTCGATCTGCTGCCGCTCCTGGAGCAGCGCCTCGAAGTTCGGCTCGTTGTTGCCGCCGCCAAAGCTCATGCCGCCGTCGCCGGCCTGGTTCAACTGCCGCTCTTCCTGCTTCCGCAGCACGTCTTCCATCCGGGCGTTGATCGCGCCCAGCTCGCGCTGCACCGATTCCTTCAGCCCCTCCACCGCGACGCGCTGCGTCGCGCTCAGGTCGTCCAGCCCGAGGGCCACGTCGATCTGGTGCATCGCCCACGACGGCTCGGCGTAGATCCGCGGGAAGGTCTTCTTCTTCACCAGCTCGTCGAAGGCGTTCTTTTTCTCCGTCGGCAGGAGCGGCTCGATCGTCCGGATGAACTTCTCGTTCACCTCGAGCACACGCCGCGAGATCTCCTGCTGCTGCTCGTCCAGCTCGGCGATCTTGTCCGGCGACGGGCTCGACCGCGTGCCGAGCTCGATCCGCTTGGCGAAGTTGGTCTCCTCGAACCGCTGCCGATCGACAAGCACGCGGTCCAGCTCGGCCTCGTACCGGTCCAGCTCCGGCCGCACCGCCGCGAGCACGCCGTCGGCCAACGCGAGCTGCTCGACGATCTCGACCAGGTCGACCGCCTCGCCGGCCCGCTGCCCGTTGGCCAGCTCGCGGGTCCGCCGCCGCGCCCGCTCGACCGCGGACCACTGCTCGGCTTGCTCGGGCAGGAGCATGGATTGCAGGTCGTCCAGGAAGGTGTGCTCCAGCGAATCTCGCTCCTCGAACGCCTCGTATACCAGCGGCACAAGGTGCTTGTGCATCAGCACCCGCCGCACCTCGTCCCGCTCGCTCTCTTTCGCCGCTTTGACTTTCTCTTCGTACGCGTTGACCGTCTCCATCAGCCGCGCGTACGCGGCTCGACATTCCGCCTGATAGGCGTCAAAGAGCGCGTCCATCGCCATCTGCTGGTCGGTGCTGAGCCGCAGACGCGTGGTGTAGAGCGCCGTGTCGCTCTTTTTCACGCGCTGCAGGAACTCCGACCCGTCGTCCTGAGCCGCGGCCCGCGGCAGCATCGGCCCGATCATCAGCACGGCCGCCGCCGCCCACACGCTGAGGGCCCTCAAAGCCCGGCCGACCCTGGTTGGTGCTGGCATGACGCTTCTTCCTCTTAAAACGACGACTCGCCCGGGGTGTACGGGCGAGTCCCCAGCGGGATGCGTTTTTTGAGCCGCGTGCCGGCGCAAATAAGCGGCGGGACTCCAACCTCCCGCGTTCAGCCCCGGTCGCCGCCCCGGCCGCGCTCGCCGCCCTGACGATTACCGCCTTGACGGTCGCCGCCCCGCCGGCGCGGGCCGCGCGGCGCGTCGCCTTCATCCGCGCCCTCGGGCGGCGGGCCGCCGCGCCAGTTGGGGCGATCGGCCTCGTTCTCCCACGCCGGCAGGGTCTCCGCCTGCTCGGGCGTCAGGAGCGACCGCAGCTTCGTGTCCGCGTGCTCCTCGATCTCGCGTCGCTGCTGGCGAAGGTCGCGCATCTCCTCGGTCTCAAAGTTCCCGAACGGCCCGCCCCCCCCACG
>CAZZDW010000060.1:0-21459 GCA_964652945.1 uncultured Phycisphaeraceae bacterium | reverse complement strand
CCGCCCCCCCAGCTCCCCCCGCCGCGCGCCTCACCACCGCCGCCCGGCGGCATCAACGTCTCGATCGCAATCCCCAGCGGCAGCTTCGCAAACATGCGAGCAAGTTATAGCCGCATCCACGTCGAGTCTCCGCGAATGCCGAATGCCGGTTGCCGCATGCCGAACCCCTACCATCGCTTATGCTTCCGACTTCCCCGCGCCCATCGCCCGCTCGCCCCTTCGTCGACACCCTCCACATCGTCGCCCTGGCCTTCTGGCTCGCCGCGCTCCTCGGCTCCGGCGCCGCCGCCGCGGTCCTCTTCCCGACGATGAAGCACCTCGACCCGACCCTCCCGGCCTTCGCGGCCTACCCGCACGAGCACTGGAAGATCGCCGCCGGCCACGCCGCCAACAAGCTCTTCTTCCTCGCCGACATCGTCCAGTTCGCCGCGGCCTTCCTCGCCACCGTCACCTTCGCCCTCACCCTCTTCTTCCTCCGCATCCTCCCCGACCGCGGCCGCTCGTGGCCCCTCGCTATCCGCGGCGTCTCCCTCGCTGCCGCCCTCACCGCCGCCGCGTACCTCCTGCTCGTCCTCTCTCCGGCGATGGGCCTCGACTACCAGCACTTCATCGCCGCCGCCTCCGCCGGCCAGGTCGAACAGGCCGACGCCGCCCGCGCCGCCTTCGAGGCCGCACACCCCAAGGCCTCCACCGCCATCTCGATCACCGCCGCCGCGGTCTTCGTCGCGCTGTTCGCGGGTGTCTGGAACATCTCGACGCGCAACATGCACACCAATCTCACTCCGTCTCAGAACGCCTAGAAAAGCGTCACTGCAAGGAGGAGGAGACACCCCCTCCCAGGTTCGCCTTTGTTGACTTTGTGTTGACAACTGCCCGGTGCCTGATGCCGAGTGCCTTCTATCTCCCGAATGCCGAATCCCGGTTGCCGAATGCCGTTTCAACGAGCCGCACGCCATGGCAAAGAAGACTCCCACACGAACGAAGCGCACATCAACACCCGAACCCGACTCGTCCCGCTTCCCGGATCTCCCTTTCGAGCTACCGAAGGTGACCGCCAAAGAGCGTGAGCGAGCCGCGTGTCTGCTCGCCGCGTTGCGCGAGCACTACGCCGACGCGCACTGCGAACTCACCTTCTCGAGCCCCCACGAGCTGCTCATCGCGACGATCCTCTCGGCCCAGGCCACCGACGCCGGCGTCAACAAGGCCACGCCCGCCCTCTTCAAACGCTTCCCCACGCCCGCCGACTACGTCGTCCCCGGCGTCACCCCCGCCGACATCGAGCCCTACATCAAGTCCATCGGCCTCTTCCGCATGAAGGCCAAGTCGATCCACGCCGCGATGAAGGACGTCGTCGAGCGCTTCGGCGGTTCCGTCCCCCGCACCATGCCAGAACTCCTCACCCTCCGCGGCGTCGCCCGCAAAACCGCCAACGTCGTCCTCGGCAACGCCTTCCACATCCAGGCCGGCATCCCCGTCGACACCCACGTCACCCGCCTCTCCTCGCGCTTCAACCTCCTCAAAGAGGCAGAAGAATCAAACCCCGCCAAGATCGAACGCCGCCTCATGGCCCTCTTCCCCCGCGACCAGTGGTCCCACGCCGGGCACATGCTCATCTGGCACGGCCGCTACGCCTGCAAAGCCCGCTGCCCCGCCCCCCCCAGCAAAAACGACCCGGATAAAGCGAAAAACGGCTGCCGCGACCACCCCGTGTGCCAGAAGTTCGGAGAGGCGTGCGAGTGCAGAAAAAGCTCGTAATTCTACCGAACTAATCCAGACTGAAAGGCGGATGCAACATCAACAATAATTTCATGCGATGTTGGAATCATGTTCTCCGCAAAGACTTTTGCTGCAAATTTTAATTCTGGAGCAGATTGAGGATGGGCACCATGCGTAATCCAAGATACTACACAGGAATCACCTGGATATATAACATCATTTGCACCACCTCCAAACATTCTTTGCCTACCGTCTGACCATCTTGGCAAATAAGGCAAACCAGGCTCGCCATTCAATCCACTACAATAAATACTGTAGGAGGGATGCGGAAAAACTTCTGCCCGAATGGCTGGAAATTTCGCCATTCCAGGACCAATGTTATTAAGTCCAAATTGAACTTCAAATTTCTTATGACTAGTTTTCCAAAAACACTTGACAAAAGGCTTTAAACATGGCTGAGGACGTCGCCCAAAAAGGTCGGCCAGCCCCCAATGGTCAAGAGAAAGGAAGGAATCACCATATCTGCGATAGTAGTCACATTTTCCGATTGATGTTCTGTGAGGAGGATTTTGAGATTTTGGAATCAAGGCTACAACATACCCATCACTACCATTGTCGCCCAAAACATGGCGACACTTAACATCTGGTACGGCCGGAAGAACCACGCGACTCACTAACGAGTAAAATTGACCTGCTACCGAGGCCGGATCCGAAAATGGCTTTAGTTCGATGGCCTGATCGATTTTCTCATTATTCTTTTCTGTCGCAATGCCCCAAATAACTATTCCACCACCTGAATTAGAAAATCCAGAAAGCATCTTTGCCCAAGATTCTTTATCTCGATCAACTAGTTTTGGAGCCTCTCGCAACTGCTTAAAGTCAAGAGTTGGGCTTTCAATCTCTTTATCTTGAACAAACTGCTTAATTGCAGCCAGGTCAATCCGGTGAAACTCTTGTTCTAGGGCATCCATCGATCGATTCCAATCTTCGAGTCTCCGCGTCCTCTGCGTTCCACTCCGCGACCTCCGCGTTCTCCGAATGTCTTACAACTCCGGCGCAAACCCCCTCCTCAGCGTGTTCTCGCAGCTCGCACGGGGCTCCACAAACTGCAACAGGTAATCCCTGCCGCCCGCCTTCGACCCCACGCCCGACATGCCGAAGCCGCCGAAGGGTTGGCGGGCGACCAGCGCGCCGGTGATGCCGCGGTTGAGGTACAGGTTGCCCACGCGCAGCTCGCGCTTGGCCTTCTCCAAATGGCTCGGCTTGCGGCTGAAAACTCCCCCCGTCAGCTTATACGGCGACGCATTCGCCATCGCCAGCGCCTCGTCGAAGCTCGACGCGTGCAGCACCGCCAAGACCGGCCCGAAGATCTCTTCCCGCGCGATCGTGTGCTCCGGCTTCACCCCCGTGAAAATATGCGGCCCCACAAACCGCCCACGATTCGCATCGACGAATGAATCCACACCGGCGGCCGGCGGCTGCATGGCGAGCGCCAGCGTGTTGCCGTCCTTCTTCGCGGCGTCGATGTAATGCCGGATCTTGTCCGCGGCCTCCTGGTCGATCACCGGCCCGACGTCGGTGCCGCAGCGTGTGGGATCGCCGATCGTCAGCGCCCGCGTCGCCTCGACGAGCCGGTGCACGACGTGCGTGATCGCCGCGCCCCCTGGGCCCTCTCGATCAACCACGATGAGCCGAGAAAGCGCCGAGCATTTCTGCCCCTGGAAGCCGAAGGCCGAGTACCGCGCCGCGAGCACGGCCTCGTCGAGGTCGGCCGAGGTGTCGATGATGAGCGCGTTCTTACCGCCCATCTCGCAGATGACCTTCTTGACGCCGCCGCCCTCAACCGCACTTTGCTGCTCGGGCGTCGTGATCCCCGCGGCCTGGATGATGTCCAGCCCGACCGCCTTCGAACCCGTGAACGCGATGACCGCGACCCGCGGGTCGCGCACCAGAGCCGCCCCGACCGTCTCGCCGGGCGCAGGGCAGAAGTGCAGCGCCTCCTTTGGTGCGCCCGCCTGGTGCAAAATATCCACCATCAGCTTGGCGATCCCCGGCGTCTGCTCGGCGGGTTTCACCACAACTGTGTTGCCGGTGACGAGCGCCGCCGTCGTCATGCCGCAGCAGATCGCCAAGGGAAAGTTCCACGGCGAGATGACCGCCGCCACGCCACGCGGCTGGTACCACTGCTCGTCCAGCTCGCCGATGTAGCGCCCGATCCGCTCGCGCTTGAAGAGCCCGACCGCCAGCCGTGCGTAATACTCGCAGAAATCGATCGCCTCGCAGGTGTCCGCGTCGGCCTCGCGCCACGTCTTGCCCGACTCCTTGACCATCACGCCGGAGAGCTCGTCGCGACGCTGCCGCATGAGCGCCGCGGCCTTGACGAGCACGTCGGCCCGCTGCTTCGGATCGGTGTCGCGCCACGTCGGGAAATACGCCGCGGCCTTGCGCACCATCTCGCGGGCCTGCTCCACCGTCCGATCATTCGGCACGTTCGGAACCGCCGCCTTCGCGACGGCCTCGCCGAAGGCGCGGTGCTCGGCCTTCTTCGAAAAATCGCGGAACTCCTCGTTGATGAACGGCTTGCCGTCGCCGACGCCCGGCGAGACATCGGCGGGGGTCAGCATGTGCCGGCTCGGGTCGAGCAGGCTCTCCGTCGTGATCTTACTCGCCGAGCCGTTCTGGCTGATCGGGGCGACATGCGGCGACTTGAGCAGCACCTCGGGGTCCGCGTTGTCGAGGAACCCGGCCTTGAGCCACGACTCGTTCGACGTGTTCTCCAGCAGCCGGCGGACGAGGTACGCCATGCCGGGGATCATCTCGCCAACGGGGACGTACTCGCGGATGCGCAGCCCCATCTCCGCCGCGGCGTACTTCAGCGCGTCCGCCATGCCGTGCAGCATCTGCAGCTCGATCGCGTTCCGCGGCAATCCCCTCCGCTCAAGCCCCGCCAGCGCCGCCGCGATCGACCGAACGTTGTGCGAGCCCAGCGCGAGCTTCACGCCGCCCTCGCCGGGCTTGCGCGGCGTGGCATCCAAGAAAATCTCGGCCATGCGCTCGAAGCAGGCGTCGCTCTCGCGTTTGCTCGTCCACACCGGCACCGCCCAGCCGCGCTGCTCGGCGTTGATGACCTCGTAATCCCAGTACGCGCCCTTGACGAGCCGAACGGTCACGACGCGGCCCGTGCGCTTGGCCCACTCGCAGATCCGCCGCGCATCGTCCGGACCGCTGCGCAGGTACGCCTGCATCGCCAGCCCGGCCGCGAGGCCGCCCTGCGCTCCCGCTTCGTTCGCCTCGCAGCACCGCATGAACAGGTCGAGCGTGAGGTCCTTGAGCGAGAACTGCTCCATATCGAAGTTGACAAAGACCCCCCCACCACCTTGCTTTCTCGCGTTCGCCAGGATCGGGTCGAGCCGCCTGCGCAGGTCCTTGATCGCCCCTTCCGGGTCGATCGGGTCGCAGCGCGGCGAGAGGGACGAGATTTTGACCGACACGTTCGTCCGCGGGATCGCGCCGAGGTGATCGGTTTCGAGGCGTTCGTTGCCCTTCCACCCGGAAACTTCGCCCGGCAGGTTCTGCACGAGGTCGAGGTACTTGGCCTGATAGCCGTCGGCCTCTTCGTCGGAGACGCACGCCTCGCCGAGCAGGTCGACGCTGAAGGCGATGCCGTCGTTCCAGAGTGATTTGAGGTTCGGCAGCGCGGACTTGGCGTCGGTACCGGCGATGAACTTGCTGGCCATGCCGGTGATCTGCTTGGAGATCGTCCCGGCGGCCATGGACTTCATCACGCTGCCGGCCTTGAGGGCCGCCGCGATCGGCGTCGGGACCGTCACGCCCGGCTGACTGAGATAGTCCTGCAAGTGGTCGTAGATCGACTCGGCGTCGCGCAGCATCGGGAAGGCGTCGACGAAGCGGAACATCTGCACCTTGAAGGCCGGGTCCTTCATGGACCATTCCATGAGGGCGTCGGAGTAGAACTTGGCGCTGAGCAGGCCGGTCTTGTGGCCGCGGGCGCGGCTGAGCATCTCGACGCCCAGCTCTTTCGTGCGGGCTTCGAGAGCGGCCGACTCGGGCGTGCCCGGCGCGGTCGAGCCGTTCGCCGTGCCGACGCCGGGTTTGATCTCCACCGAGGCCGGCGAAGCAGGGGAATGGTTGGGCGGGATGGGGCGGCTGCTCTTGCGTGAAAACAAACCCATAGCGATTCGGCTCCCGTGAAACTGGCGAAACACAGATCGGCGGGAAGTGTATGGCGGAGACGCCGAAACCCGCGACACGGGCGAGCGGCCTGTGCCAAGACTCAACCCTATTGTCTGGTTCGGATTCATCATGCCCACCCCCGCCACCCAACCTCCGCCGCACGCGACCCCCTCCACGCACGACGGGGCCGGAATGCGTTCGGTCGTCACCGTCGGCGTCTTCGACGGCGTCCACAAGGGACACCGGGCGCTGATCGCGGCGTGCAGACAGATTGCGAGGGCGACGAAGAGCGCCGGGGCGGCACGCCCCGGCTCACAAACTTCAGAACCTCGTGTCATCACCATCGTCCTCGACCCCCACCCGGCGAGCGTCCTGGCGCCGAATCAGGAACCCGCGCGGCTGACAACGTTCGCCCGGCGCGAACGCCTCCTTAAAGAGGCGGGCGCGGACGCGGTTGTGCGCCTGGAGCCGACCGCCGAGCTGCTGAACCTGTCGCCGGCCGGGTTCGTCGACAAGGTCGTGCAGGAATACCGCCCGATCGCGTGGGTCGAAGGGCCGGATTTCCGCTTCGGCAAGGGGCGGGCCGGGGATGTTCAGACGCTGCGACAGTTCGGGAAAGCTCTGGAGGCGGCAAGCACGGCCGACGAAGGATTTACCGTGCACGTCGTCGGCGAGAAGGAGCCGATCGAGGCGGTGTTGACGGACCATTCGATCGTGCCGTGCAGGAGCACGGTGGCGCGGTGGCTGGTCTCGCACGGGCGTGTGCGCGACGCGGCGGAGATCCTCGGAACTTTTTACACGCTCGATGGGACGGTCGAACGCGGCGACCGCCGCGGGCGCACGATCGGGTACCCCACGGCGAACATCGCCTGCGAGAACCTCGTCCCCGCCGACGGGGTGTACGCGGGGACGGCGACGCTCGGCGACGGGCGGCGCTTCGCCGCGGCGATCAGCATCGGGACCAAGCCGACGTTCGCGAGCGGCGAAGACCCGCCGCGTGCGGTCGAGGCGTACCTGCTCGACGCGCCGCTGCACGACGGCGGGCCGAACCTCGCCGGGCTGCCTGAGTACGGCTGGCGCATCGAGCTGACGCTGATCTCGTACCTCCGCGACCAGGTCAAGTTCGCCTCGCTCGACGACCTGCTCGATCAGCTCGCACGCGACTGCGAACGCACACGGCAGATATATCAAGAATCAACAGGAACAGGCACGCTCGCTCCCGCTCGCGTCTCGTAATAGTAATCTTTTCTTGATCGCATCAACGCTCAGCTCATGAACACACCCGCACCATCCTCATCGTCCGGTTCCTGGTCGTCGACGGCAAGCGCCGAGGAGATCGCCAAGCGGCTCCGCTGCGTCGGCGAGCGCGGCGTCGCGGTCGTCACGCACGCCAAACCCGACGGCGACGCCGCCGGCTCTGCCCTCGCGGTCGTGCGCTCGCTCGCCAAGCTCGGCAAGAAGGCCGAGGCGTGGTTCGTCGGGCCGACCCCGCGGTGGCTGGGCGAGATCGCCGGCGAGTCGGCGTACCGGACCTTTGAAGCGGGCGCGCCGATCAGCGCGATCGCCGACGATCGGTCGCCCGAGCTGACGGTCGTCGTTGACACGGGGGCGTGGACGCAGCTCGCGGAGACGCGGGCGTTTCTCGAGCCGCGGCGTGGGAGCACGCTGCTGATCGACCACCACATGCACGGCGACCCGGCGGTCGCCGACACCCGGCTGGTCGTGACCGCCGCCGCATCGACGACGCAGGCGCTCGCGCCGGTCTGCTGTTTTCTGCTCGACGTCGCGACGCCCGCGAGCCTGCCGGCGGACGTGGCGGAGGCGTTGTACCTGGGGCTGGCGACCGACACCGGGTGGTTCAGATATTCGAACGTCTCGCCGGCGACGATGCGGCTCGGCGGCGACCTGCTGGAAGCGGGCGTCGACCACACGCGGCTCTTTCGGCTCATCGAGCAGCAGGACACGCCGGGCCGGCTCAGGCTCGTCGGGCGGGCGCTGTCGAGCCTGCAACTGGAGAAGAACGACACGGTCGCGCTGCTCTCGCTGAGCGTGAAGGACTTCGACGAGAGCGGCGCGGACCGCAACGACACGTCGGGGTTCGCCGACATGGCCCTGGCGATCTCGACGGTGAAGGTCGCCGCGGCCTTTACGGAGCAGCCGGCGATCGAGGGGAAGCCGGCCGTCACCAAGATCAGCTTCCGCTCCAAGCCCGGCGATGACGCGGTCGATGTCAACGCGCTGGCGCAGCGGCTTGGGGGCGGCGGGCACGTCCGCGCGGCCGGGGCGAAGTTTCAGGGCACGATCGACGAGGCGAAGAAGGCCGTGCTCGGAGCGCTGTAGTGAGCCGGGCGTACCGCCCGGGCTCAGGCCATAGGCCGGTGGCCATGGGCCATTGGCAAGGCAGAAACCTATGAAATCAAGAAACTCGGGATCTGCGCCGAATGGAAAACGCACGAAGCCGCACGGATCACGCGGCCCCAAGCCCGGTAACCGGCCGCCGCTGCGGGTGTTCACGACGACGCTGTGGGAATACCCGAGCCAGCACTACGACTCGGCCGGTGGCTCGGCTCTCCGAGCCGAGCGCGAGCAACCGATTTCAGGCTCGCCCGCGCACCGCTCGGAGAGCGGTGCCACCATGGAAAACCGGGGCCGCCAAGCGACCATGCAGGGGGACAAGGACTACGCCGGCGCGACGCCGTCGTGGGTGATCTGGCAGTTGCTCACGCGGTACACGCGCGAGAACGACCTGGTCGTCGACCCGATGTGCGGCAGCGGCACCACGCTCGACGTCGCACGCGACCTCGGCCGGCGCGGGCTCGGGTACGACCTGGCCCCCACGCGGCCGGATATTTTTCGGAGTGACGCGAGAAAACTGCCGGTGGAGGACGAGAAGGTCGATTTCTTCTTTGTTGATCCGCCGTATTCGACGCACATCGACTACTCGGACGACCCGGCGTGCATCGGCAAGCTCGACGCATCGCCCGATGCGCAGGACAGCGGCCGGGCGTACTACGAGTCGATGGCGAAGGTCATCGCCGAGGCGCACCGCGTCCTCAAAGATCGGCGGTACATGGCGATCTACGTCTCCGACTCGTGGCGGAAGCGCAAGGGCGGCCCTGGTGAAAGGAGCGGAGGCGGCGGGGTCTTTATGCCGATCGGGTTCGAGCTCTTTTCGATCGCGCGGCGGCATTTCAAGCCGGTGGACATCATCGCGGTCGTCCGGCACAACCAGAAGCTGCAACGCGGCAACTGGCGCAAGGCCGCCGAGGAGGGCAACTTCTTCCTCCGCGGGTTCAACTACCTGATGATCTTCAAGAAACACGAGCAATAGCGTGGTTTCAGTTCGTCCGCTCGATCCATCCGCCGCCCGCTACCACCTCGGGGTCGTGAGCATCGTACATCACCAGCGCCTGCCCCGGCGCAACGGCCATCTGCGGCTCGGCGAACCGCACTTCGAACCGGCCTATGCGGCCAGATGGGGTAGAAACAACGCCCGTAGAAGATGTAACCACAGGCGAGACGCCTGTGCCACGAGAGCATGAAGCATCACACACCACCCGCACCTCCGCTGCGACGGCCGGCGTGTTGTAGCGATATTTGGCAAGGACCGGCCGCCAGTCGTGGTAGAGCGATTCGTCGACGAGCCAGTTGGCCTCGCCGACGGTGCAGCCGCGGCTCATGAGCGACTCGCGCGGGCCGATGGTGACGGTGTTGCTCGCCGGGTCCTTGCCGACGACGTAGATCGGGTGCCCGAGCGCGACGCCCACGCGCCGGCGCTGGCCGATCGTGAAGCGGTGCTGCCCGCCGTGCGTGCCGACGACGTTGCCCTCGGTGTCGCGGATCTCGCCCTCGCTCGCAAGCTCCGGGCGGCGGCGCTCGACGAGGCCGGCGTAGTCGTTGTCCGGGACGAAGCAGATCTCCTGCGAGTCGGGCTTGTCGAAGGTCGGCAGGCCGAGCTGCTGGGCGAGGTCGCGGACGCGCGGCTTTTCGTAGCCGCCGATCGGCAGGAGCATGTGCGGCAGGTGCTGGCGCGACGCGCCGAAGAGCACGTATGACTGGTCTTTGGCGTGATCGACGCCGCGGAGCAGCGCGTGCGAACCGCGGCGCTCTCCGACGCGGGCGTAGTGGCCGCTGGCGACATACGCCGCGCCGATCTGGTCGGCGTACCGGCGGAGCTTGCCGAACTTGAGCCAGTCGTTGCAGCGCACGCAGGGGTTGGGCGTCCGCCCCGCGGCGTACTCGTCCACGAAATAGTCGATGATCCGCCCGAAATCCTTCTTAAAATTCACGACGTAGAACGGGATGCCCAGCTCGGCGGCGACGAGCCTCGCGTCGGCGGCGTCGTTGATCGAGCAGCACCCCTGGTGGCCGATCTTGATCTTCGTGGGATCGCAGGCGAGGGCCCGATCGTCAAACTCCACCATGGAATCGAGGCTCTCGCCCGGCGAGCCGAGGCGCATGAAGCACCCGACGACGTCGTACCCCTCGCGCAGGAGCAGGGCCGCGGCGACGGAGGAATCGACGCCGCCGCTCATCGCGACGAGGACTTTGGGCTTGCTCGGGGGCACGCAGGATTGTAGGAAAGCCCGACGTTTCTCGTGAGAACGAACGCGTAGAGCACATGGGCTCAGGGACGTGTCCCTGGGCCTCAAAAAAGAAGCTTTTTGAAGGAAGCAGGTGCGGAGCGTTTACTTCTTTCGCGCCTGCTGCATCGCCAGTTCGGCGCGGGCCTTGGCCCGCAGGCGTTCCTCGCGGGCGTCGGCCTCTTTGCGGTTTTTGACGGCCCAGAGGGCGAGGCCGTTGAGCTTCCAGAGGCAATAGAGCTGCAAGAACGCGATCACACCGATGATCGGAAATGCAAAGAACCACGGCAGAGAAAAGGCCGTCGCTGGCGTGCCCGCCACAAGCGTGCTGATGAGCGGGAACAACGACAGCACGGCCGAGATCGGGTAGAGGTACGCGAGGACGCGCCACTTGCCGACCATCGCCGAGTCGCCGGCCCAGTCGACGTAGTTGGAGAGGAGCACGCACGTTGCGCCCATGCCGACCGTCCAGCACCAGTGCGCACCGACCCCGAGCCAGTCGAGCGCCGTCGGCAGAACTCCCCACGAGGCCTCGGCGAGGTCAACGCCTGCGCTGACGAGCAAGAAGACCTGCACCGACCGGCCGGCGATACGCAACCACCGCCACTCGCGACTTGGACGGATGCTCGAACCCGCGGTCACCGGCCGCGGCCGCGTCGTAAGCCAGATCGCGCCTGTCCAGAGCATCGCGTTGGCCAGGGCGAAGAGCGCGTCGGCTTCCTCGGAGAACTCGAGCACCGCGGAGGCGATGCCAAAGATCCACGCCGCGATTTCGCTGATCAACAACATCGTGGCGCCCGCGGCGAAGAGTTGCAGCCACGCGAGCGGCGACTTGACGAGTTCGTCGTCCCAGCGGTTCCCCGGCTGGCGTCGCTTGATGGGCCTGCCGCACTCGGGGCACCTGCCGCCGGCCTTGAGGCCCTTGAGGTTGTAGCCGCAGCCGGCGCACTCGCGGTCGTCGAGGATCACCGACGAGTCCAGGCCGGTGATGTGCGCGAGCTCGCGTTCGTCGATCGGCATGAGAAGAGTGTACAAAACTCGACCGGCAGATAGAAGGCGGAATCAGGTCGTCATGCGCACCGGTCTGGAGACCGGTGCCACCAAAGACCCCTGAACCGCCTCGACGGCCCCGCGGAACATGCGCAGGCCCAGCGGCTCGCCGTCCCGGTCGGCCGCCGACAGCCGCGTCCAGAACGGATGGTGCGTCCACTCCAGGTACCGCTCCGGGTGCGGCATCAGGCCGAAGATCCGCCCCGTCGCGTCGCAGACGCCCGCGATGTCGTTCATCGAGCCGTTGACCTCTTCGCCGTAGCGGAGCGCGACCTGCCCGGCGGCTTCGAGCCGCGCGAGCACCTCGGCGGGCGCGACGAAGCGCCCCTCGCCGTGGGCGACCGGCAGGCGGAGCAGACGGTCGGCCCGAGAGATATTTTGGTTTGGGTGGAGCGGGCGTCCCGCCCGCTCAAGTTCGCCTTCATGGGCGGGCGAGACGCCCGCCCCACCCAGAAGTGAAAGGGATGCAAACTCTTCTACGAGCGGCCTGGTCCACACGCACGGCGAGTCCGGTTCGACGCGCACCTTCACCCAGCGATCCGTGAATCGGCCGCTCGCGTTGTGCGCCAGCGAGCACGCCTGCGCCGGGGCGGCTTCCTCGGGCCACCCTTCGCCCTCGCTCGGGCCCGGCAGCAACCCGATCTGCACCATGACCTGGAAGCCGTTGCACGCGCCGATCATGCACACGCCGCGTCGTGCGGCGTCGCGGAGCGCGGGGTACAGCCGCTCACGCGCCCGCATCGCGAAGATGCGCCCCGAGGCGACGTCGTCGCCGTAGGAGAAGCCGCCGGGGAAGCCGATGAGGTCGAAGGCCTCGACCCGCGACGGCTCGGCGATGAGGCGGTCGAGGTGGACCAGCTCGGGGGCCGCACCGGCGAGGGCGAACGCACGCACCATCTCGGCGTCGCAGTTGGTGCCGGCGGTACGGATCACAAGAGCGCGGGGTGGGGGCATGGCAAGATCATAGGAACAAGACTGCTTTTGAGATCATTGGGCTTTGGGTGGGGCGGGCGTCCCGCCCGCCCTGCGGTTGTCTCTGTGCATTCCGCATGGCGGGCGAGACGCCCGCCCCACCCGAACCAGTTTGTTCAGCGCAGCGCCTTTTCGATCTCGTCCACTTCCTTCGGCACCTGCGGCGTGAGGTTCTCGCTGCCATTCGGCGTCACCAGGATGTCGTCCTCGATCCGCACGCCCAGGTTCTTCTCCGACAGGTAGATCCCCGGCTCGATCGTCACGACCATGCCGGGGACGAGCGGGCCGTCCGGCGTGATGTCGTGCACCTCGAGCCCGAGCTGGTGCCCGATCGAATGGATGAACGCGTCGCCGAACCCGGCCGCCGTGATGACGTCGCGGGCCGCCTGGTCGACCTGCCACAGGTGCACGCCCGGCTTGATCGCGGCGATCGCGGCCTTCTGCGCGTCGAGCACCGTCTGGTACACGTGCCGCTGCTCGTCGGTGAACTTGCCGCTCACCGGGAACGTGCGGGTGATATCGCAGGCGTAGCCGGCGAAGTCGCACCCGGAGTCGATGACCAGCAGCTCGCCGTCCCGGCAGACGTCGCGGTTGTCCTTGTAGTGCAGGATCGTGCCGTTGCGCCCCGAGCCGACGATCGGCATGTACGCCGACCACCGCCCGCCGGCCCGCGCGTACCCCGCTTCGAGGACGCGCTGCACCTCGGCCTCGGGCACGCCGGGGCGGATGACCTTGAAGGCGTCGGCGTACCCCGCGGCGGTCGCCTCGCCGGCGCGGCGGAGCAGGGCGACCTCGCTCTGGCTCTTGACCGCCCGCATCTGAGCCGGGAGCTGCGTGCGGTCCTCGATGATGCACCCCGGCGTGCGCTCGGCGGCCTTGCGGAACGTCGCCAGGTCGCGCGACACCTCGGCGGTGTACGGCGAGAACGGGTGCAAACAGGCGAGCTTCTTGGCGCGCCGCGCGGCGACGCCGAGCATCCGCGGCAGCGCGTTCGTCCGCATGATCGTCTCAAACCCCGTCTTCTCACGCAGCGGCCCGCCGATCAGGTCGCGCTCCCCTTCCCAGCGGTCGGCCTCGGTGTCGAGCGGGCGGAGGAAGAGCGAAACCCGGCGGCGGGGGTCTTCGGCGGTCGGGTCGAAGAGGACCGCCGCGCCGGACTCGTCTTCGAGCCCGGTGAGATAGACGAACGTCGCGTCGGCGCGCCAGCGCGACTGGATGCCGCTGTGGCCCACGGGATCGCCGGAGAAGACGAGGCCGACCGCCCCGCCGAGGGCGTCGAGGAGGCGCTGGCGGCGCTGGGCGTATTCGCCGCGGGGGATGGCGCTGAGAGATGGCGTGCTCATGTGCGTGCAGGATAGGCGGCAAACCGGTTCCGCCCGCCGGCCGGCGGCGCGGGGCCGATCGCGATAACCGGCTCCGGCCCTGCGGCTGGGGCTGGCCAGAACATCGCCGCGAAGGTCCAGCCGCGCGGTTATTCTCGGCCCCGCCGGGGTATCGGCGGCACAATCTGCCGGGATCAGCACAAAATCAATTAATCCGCTTGCCGCGCGGGCCGACTTCCGATAGCGGCGAGGGTCGGCAGTCCGCGGCAATGGGGCCGCGCTCAGCCGGTCTTCTCCATCCACGGCTGACGGAGCGGCAAACATGAACTTTATCAAGTCGATGAGCGTCTCGGCGAAGATCATCACCATGGCCGCGTTCATCCTGATCGCGGTCGTCGGGATCAACTACTACGTCTTCATGAGCGGCTACCGCGATTCCGCGAAGACGGCGCTGATGGACAAGGCCGCAGCGTTCACCGCCGTCGCCGACGAGGCCAAGAACCACGCCGCAGTGCTCGCTTCCAACGGCTCGATCGACATGAAAACGCTGACCGCCGAGGCGCTTGCGCAGAAGGCCGCCGGCCGTCCCTACAGCGAAAGCCGCTTCTTCGACACCATCCCGGTCGTTGCGGGGTGGAAGTCGGCGCAAGAGGCGGCCAAGCGTGAGAACATTGTCTTCAAGGTCGCCGCCTTCGACGCCCGCAATCCGGAGAACACCCCCGAGCCCGGCTCCTTCCGCGAGCAACTCCTTCGCGATCTGACGACGCAGGTCGAGCGGGGCGGCGATCCTTCCATCGGCCGCATCGATCCCAAGACCAACGAGCTGCATTACATGCGGGCGATCAAGCTCGACCAGACGTGCATGATGTGCCACGGCGACCCGCAGCGCTACGACACCCCCGACGCCGCCGGCAAGGTCGACGGCAAGGACCTGCTCGGCTTCACGATGGAAAACTGGCCCGTCGGCTACATGCACGGCGCTTACGAGGTGGCGATGCCCCTCGACAAGATGGACGAGCAGGTCGCCGGGTTCTTCCAGACGGGCATGACCTACACCGTGCCGCTGGTCATCGCGGCGGCGTTCGGCTTCATCGTCGTGCTCCGCTCGCTGCTCACCAAGCCGGTTGGTCGGCTGGTGGCGATGGTCCGCGACATCGCCGAGGGCGAGGGCGACCTGACCAAACGGATCAACCTCAACCGCTCCGACGAGATCGGGCAGCTCGCGCACTGGTTCGACAAGTTCATGAGCAACCTGCAGAGCATCATCCGCGACGTGTCGGGGGCGACGCGCGAGGTGGCCAGCGCCTCGACGGAGATCGCCGCCAGCGCCGAGGAGATGTCGGCCTCGGTCGGCGAGGTGGCCCGCCAGGCCGCGACCGCGACCGACTCGGCGACGCAGTCCGGGCAGATCGCGCAGGAGGGCGGCGAGATCGTCGGGCAGACCGTCGAGGGGATGCGCTCGATCAACGACGCCGTCACCGCCTCGGCGGCGAGCGTGCAGGAGCTCGGCGCCCGCGGCGAGCAGATCGGGCAGATCGTCCGCGTCATCAACGACATCGCCGACCAGACCAACCTCCTGGCCCTCAACGCCGCGATCGAGGCGGCACGGGCCGGGGAGCACGGACGCGGCTTTGCCGTCGTCGCCGACGAGGTGCGCAAGCTCGCCGAGCGGACCACCAAGGCGACCGAGGAGATCGCCGACTCGATCCGTTCGATCCAGACCGAGACGACCACGGCCGTGGACCGCATGAACGCCGGCACCGAAGAGGTGACGACGGGCGTCGACAAGGCCGTGCGTGCGGGCGAGAGCCTGAAGAAGATCGTCGCGGGCGCTCAGGAGGTGGCCGGGATGATCCAGTCGATCTCGGCGGCCGCGGAGCAGGCCGGGGCGGGCGCGAGCCAGTCGGCGAGTGCCGCCAACCAGCTCTCGAACAAGGCCGAGCAGCTCCAGTCGCTCGTCGGCCGGTTCAAGATCGAGGCGTAAGGCTCGCTCAACTACCTGTTCACGACAAAGCCCGGTGCATGCCGGGCTTTTTCATGTGCGTAGGACGAGATCGTTCAAAGAATCGTGCCCACTCGCTGGCGAGGATTATGCGAGGTTGCGTCGCTCCGAAGTTATTGACGCAGGAAAAACAGGCTTTGGGTGGGGCGGGCGTCCCGCCCGCCATAAGGGATGCTCAGAGATGGCCGCAGGGCGGGCGGGACGCCCGCCCCACCCGCAAGCGAGTTGAGGATTACTCTGTGAGACCTTCAAAGCCTCGCATAATCCTCTGGCGCTTCGGGCTCGTTGAGCCCGAGTCGTTCAGCGTGCGTCACCGCGCCTAAGGCGGTTCACGTCTTCCATCGTTTTGTCGAGCTGTTTCTTGAGCATCCGCACGCGGACGAGCGAGCGGACCCGCGTGATCAGCTCAAGCTTGTTCACCGGCTTGGTCAGGAAGTCGTCCGCCCCCGACTCGACGGATCGCTCGATATCGGAGACCTCGTTGAGGGCCGTCACCATGATGACCGGCACGTCGCGGGTCGCCGGGTCGGCCTTCAGGCGTGCGCAGAGCTGGAACCCGCTCATCCGCGGCATCATCACGTCCAGCAGCACGATGTCCGGCACGTGCCGGGCGATCAGGTCGAGGGCCTCCTGCCCGCTCCCGGCCGTGTCCACCCGCGCGAACGCCTCTTCCAGGTACGCCTGCAGCAGCTCGCAGTTCTGCGCGTTGTCGTCGACGATCAGCACGCTGGCGTCGGTCATCGCGCCGACGGCCCCCGATCCCCCACTGCCCGCATCCCCAAGCGTGTTGTCCGGCGGTCCGTCTTGTGCCATCACGCGATCATCCTTTCGTCTGCCGGTGAGACGGGGCGTATCGCCCCGACTTTCCCGCTCGCTGTGGCACAGGCGTCCCGCCTGCGCCGATCGACCATGGCTTTGCGCACACAGGCGAGACGCCTGTGCCACGGTTGTCCGCGCCCCGAGCCTTCAGCGGTCCTATGGTAAACACGGCGATTTGAGAAACCAAGGCGGGCCTTCGCGCACGCACGCCGCCACGACGCCGCGGCGTGCCCCGAAGGACACGGACGATCCCGCCGGCACATCACGCTCCCCTCCGCTCGCGGATGGGCTTTTTTCCTACCACCGGGGCGGGGATAAAAGGTGTCGACCATGCCCACACCGGCGTCCGATCTCCGCCAGCCGTGGCACGATCGTTTCGAGCGCCCGACGCTCGAGCAGCTCCGCAAGTCCTTCAACCCCGACAGCCGTCGGCTCTTCGACCAGGCCCGCTCGATCCTCAAAGACGAGCTGGAACTGGGTGAACGGCTCGACTGGCTCGGGCTGCCGTGGCGCTGGTCGTGCGTCTACGCCGATCGGAACGCCGAGCCCGGCGAGAGCCGCGGCTTTGCGTACCTGATCCCCGATCCGGCGGGCCTGCACCTGTGCGTGCCGCTGACCGCCCGGGACATCGCCCTCCTGCCCGTCCGCAAGCTCAAGAAGCCGATCCGCGAATCGCTCGTCCACGCCCGCAACGCCGCCGGCGTGTGGTGGCCGTCGTGGGAGCTGGCGAGCCCGGCGGCCCTCGACGAGGTCTTCGAGCTGGTCCGCGCCAAAGCCGACGCGGTCCGTGCGACGGCCGACGTCGACGCCGACGCGGCGGAGGCCGTCGAACTGGCCAAGGCGTAAAACTTCATTCGAACATTTCGGATTGTCTGTGGCACAGGCGGGACGCCTGTGCAAGAACACTGGAGCCGCACGGCACAGGCGAGACGCCTGTGCCACGTTCAAACAGTCCCCGAAACCTTGGCACGGCTCATCATTTCTCCAGAGCGGCGTCTCGCTTGTGCCACGGCATCCAGCCTTCTTCCATAGTCACCGCTGCTCCCACGCTTTGCCGAGCGCTCGGTCGAAGACCGTGACCTTGCCGCGGGCTTCTTCGAGGAGGACGCGGGCCAGGCGTTCCATCGCCGCACGCTCGCGGACGGCCGTCACCTCGTCCTTGAGCGACGCGCGGACGCTCTCCATCGACGGCTGCGGCTCCTCGCGCACCTCCTCCACCTTCACCACCGCAAACCCGTTCTCCAAGACCACCGGCCCGGCGACCTGCCCCGGCGAGAGCGCCTCGACCGCCAGCCGCAGAGCGCGGGGGTAAGCGGGGTCGTCGGTGCGCACCCAGCCGAGGAGCCCGCCGCGGGTGCGCGAGGCGTCGGTCGAGAACTCGACGGCCACGTCGGAGAACGATTCGGCCGCCTCGCCGTGCGCGCCGTTCACGCGGTCGAGCGCGGCCTGGGCGTCTCGCTCGGTCGCGGCGAGGATGATCCGCACCCGCCGCTGCGGGCCGTAGCGGATGCGGTACGCCTGCTGGAGGTCGTCGTCGGTGACGCTGACCTCGCCGCCGGCACGGACCATCGCGCGGAGGAGGGCGCTGCGTTCGAGCAGCGACTTGAACCGCTGCTCGCCGAGCCCGCGTGAACGCCGAACCTCGGCCAGCAGCCGTTCGGCGCGGTCGGGGTCGGTGCTCACGCCCGTCGCGGCCAGCGACTCGGTGAACAGCCGGCGCTCCGCCTCGACCATCGAGGGCGTCAGCGTGATCCCCTGCTCCGCGGCCTTCTTCGCGACGGCGTCGGAGAGGACCACCTCGTCGAGCACCTGCCCCCCGGCCGCCTCGGCCAAGAGCGGCCCCAGCTCCTCCCACGAGAGCGAGCGATGGTCGATCATCGCCACGGGCTTGCCGACGTTGCCCGCGTCTTGGGCAAGGCCCGCCAGCACGGACGGGATGAGCCCGATCAGCACAAGCGTCAATGCCGCCCACGGGGTGCGAAAAGTCAGTGGTTTCATAGACCAGTGTAGAAACAGAATGCTGGGGTTAGAAGCCGAGGGATATATCCCTCGGCTTCATTGAAAAGCACCCACAGGCACTCTCTCCTTCACGCGGGGATTTCCGGGAAGTGTCTACACTGGCCACTCCGAGGCCGCGCCGGCGGCACAGCCCGGACGAGAAGAAACGCCCGCGCCCGGACGCCGCCGACTCGGCTTTGCCGGTATAGCCAAGCGGGGACGTTGGCCGATGATGGTTCCCGTCGCGGCCATGACCGCTCCAGAATGTCAAACTGAACGCTTTGTGAGGACACGCGAATGAATCAAGGGAGGTTGCGGAGACGCGGCACACGGGTGACAGCCATTCTGGCCGCGGCGGCGCTGATGCTCTGCGCCCCGCTGGGCCCCTCGGCCCACGCCGCCGGACGGGGGCCGGTCGCCGGGATGCTCGACGGCAACGTCGCCGACACGCTCGGCAACGCCCGCCTCGGCAGCAGCCACGTCAGCGTCTGCGTCATCGACCTCCAGTCGGGCCAGGTCCTCGCCGCACTGAACGAAGACGAGCCGATGGCCCCGGCCTCCAACCTCAAGCTCCTCACCAGCGGCTCGGCGCTGCTGGCCCTCGGCAGCGACTACCGCTTCGAGACCCGCTTCGTCCGCGACGGCGACAAGCTCGTCGTCGTCGGATCGGGAGACCCCGGCTTCGCCGACCCCGTCCTCCTCGACGAGATGCGCATGAGCGTCGACGACTTCCTTAACAGGATCGTCGACAGCATCAAAGCCGCCAACGCCTTCCCGGGCGGCATCGGCGAGGTCGTCGTCGACGATCGGGTCTTCGACCGCCAGTACATCCACCCCGACTGGCCGGCCGACCAGCTCAACCGCTGGTACTGCGCCGAGGTCAGCGGCCTCAACTTCCACGCCAACGTCATGGAGATCTTCCCCTCGCCCGGCCGAGGCGAAGACTCCCCCGCCGTCATCCGCACCGAGCCCAGCGCCCCGTGGCTGAGCATCGCCGTCAAGGCCCGCACCACGACCCGCGGCCAGACGGCGATCTGGGCCTCGCGCGACGCCGACGCCAACCGGTTCACGGTGCACGGCAGCGTGCGCACCACGCCGCAAGTCCCGGTGGAGGTCACCACGCACGAGGCGTCGGAGCTGTTCGGGCATCTCCTCGCCGACAAGCTCGCGGCGGCGGGGCTCGCGCAGGCCGGCGGCCGGCAGATCCCCGCGCGACTCGCGGGCGACAACGAGCAGCTCAACACCGACGCCCCCGCGCTCGCCGTCGTCTCGACGCCGATGAGCGTGGCCCTCGAACGCTGCAACGTCGACTCGCACAACCTCTACGCCGAAACGATGCTCAAGGCCGTGGGGCACGCGGTGACGACGCAGCCCGGCTCGTGGTCCAACGGGGCGGCGGTGGTGCGGATGCAGGTCCGCGACCTGCTGGGGCCGGAGGCCGCGTCGCTCTTGGTGATGAACGACGGCTCGGGGTTGAGCAAGAACGACCGCGTGACGGCCGAGATGCTCGCCCGCTGGCTCGTCGCCGTGGGCGCCGACCCGAAGGTCGGCGAGGCATACGTCGACTCGCTGGCGCTGGCCGGCGAAGACGGCACGATGAAGAAACGCTTCCGCGGCAAGAACCTCGACAACGAGGTCCGCGCCAAGAGCGGCTACATCAACGGCGTGCGCACGCTCTCGGGCTTTGTCACCCACCCCGGCAGCGGCAGGCGCGTGGCGTTCTCGATCCTCGTCAACGACATCCCGCCGAGCGTCGCGGCCAGCAAGGTCAAGGAGTTCCACGAAAAGGTGGTGATGCTCGCCGACGACTGGCTGGCCGAGCAGACCGCCGGCTGGGCCGACGCGCACAAGCCGCAGGAGGCGATGGGGGGCGGGGAGTAAGCTCTGAAACGTCCCGATGTATATTCCGAAAAACTCGCCGAGAAACCACATGGTCGCATCGGCAGAACAGAAAAGAACACGTGTACGCTGGCTTCTTGTCGGCATCGGCGTTCTTGCCATCGGGGCGAACGCATGGATCTTTTCCAGAGCGGCGCAGAACGATCGCTCACGCTGGCGAGACCTTTGCATATCGCTTATCAACGAAAAAGCACCAACAACAACTTTGCATGGCTTGATCGGCACTGCGGGACGCTCGCTTACACCGTTTAACGCTGATATTTCAGGGTCGTATTTGTACTACTTTTCGATAGACGACCGTGTGGCAGTAGCAGATCTCAGTTTGGTGCCAACCGATGATTTCCCACTCGATTACCAGGCGAACTTCCACGCGATCCTGATCGATGAGACGCTGAATCGCGTCATGTGGAATGCTGACGGTCCGATTGGGTCTTCGGTAGACTATCGACCAGACGCTCATGGTAAATCGTGCTGGAACATTTCCTCACTTGGATATGTTCATTGGAATGCCGCGCCGTCGGCCTCCGAACTGGTCGGAGAAGGGTCTAAGCGAGACGCAAGCCTCGTGGTTGGGCGACGGTACATTCTGTGGGTTGAAGTACGAGAACCCCGAACGGAGTCTTCTGCTGTCGGATTTAGACTCACGCCAGAGTTTCGAGATATTAACTATAAATGACCGCTCTCATTTGGTAGAGACTTACCGCAGCACGCCCTTCTGCCTGAGCTCGCCGAGGAGGAGCTGCGCCGGGTCGGCGTCGGACCTCGCCAGCATGTGCGTCATGTCTCGTGCCGCGGCGAACCTGCGCAGCCCCTCCAGAAACACACGCAGGTTTTCGCGGTATTTTTCGAGCAGGGCCGGCGAGACGAAGGCTCGCGCACCGCGCAGGTACGCCACGAGCGCGCC